>NZ_JAAKZW010000432.1 GCF_011044995.1 Streptomyces mesophilus
TATAAGAGACAGGATGTGGGATCGATCCGGAGGCGGGGGTGTGGGGTAGGTGCCGGAGAGGACCGGGGAGTTCGGAAAGTTCGGTGCTCGTGGGGCCAGGGGCAGTGAGCTGGTGGCCCGTAAGCTGGACGACCTCGCTGGCTATATCGCCAGCCCGGTCACCGCGCGACGTGGGCTGATGGCGCGCCTGCACTATCTGACGCGAACCGACCACGCCCGCAGCGCTGCCCGGGCCGCGGGCTTGACCGTCACGGACCGCACGTTGAAGGCATGGCTGGAGGGAAAGCGCCGCCCGACCGCCCGGAACCTGGACAAGATCGATGCGGCCTACCGCACGGTGCGTCGTCACAACGTCGCCCGGCATCTTCTGGGGCGCCTCAACCGCGCCGGCCGTGGCACCCGGGTGGAGATCCACCCGCTCAACCAGTCCGGCGTGGACCGACCTCAACAGCGCGTCGTTCCCTTTAGGGACATGAATGTGCGGCGTTGGGACGCGATCGTCGCGGCCTGGGCGGCCGGCGACGCACAGAGCCTCGATACGGCATGGACCGACCACGTCCTGCCCGATCTCGGCAGTCAGTGGGGCGCCTACGAGTACTGCAC
This sequence comes from Streptomyces mesophilus, assembly GCF_011044995.1. Classification (GTDB taxonomy): domain Bacteria; phylum Actinomycetota; class Actinomycetes; order Streptomycetales; family Streptomycetaceae; genus Streptomyces; species Streptomyces mesophilus. The sequence continues at coordinate 604 of NZ_JAAKZW010000432.1, forward strand.
CGCCATCGGCTTCGCCGCGTAACCGGCGACTTCGGCGCTGTCGTCGATGTCGTGGCCGAACGTGATGGCGCGACGTGCGGCATCCAGGGCAGGGCTGGGTGCGAGTCGGTGCCAGGTCGCCCCGGTGTGGGCGACGTCGATGATGCGGGTGAGCGTCATCGGCCCGGGTCGACGCCCACAACGGCGCCTCGCCCGCGAAGGGCTTGCCCCGGACGGGCTTCAGCGCGGTCTCGAGGTCGCCGAGCCGGCCCGGCTTCAGGGGAACAGCGTCAGGTCCGCCAGCTCCGGCATGTCCACGCCGGACCGGCCCGCCGTCGGTGTTGCCGGGAACGCCTGCTCAACCTCCCTGCCGACCAGGTCGCGCAGCCGCTGCCCGACCGCTTCGTCGCCTACTCGATTTCGGCTGCCTGATCCGGGTTCGGCGGCGGTTGGGAGCGGCGGCCCGATCGGTTCGATGGCGACGCAGAGTTCGACGGCATGAGGGCTGACACCGCCAGCTCCCTGGCCGAAGCCGAAGTTACTGGTCTTGAAGCAGAGAAGATCTGCGAATCCTGCGGAGCCCCTGGCCGCAGTCGATTTCATGGCGAGCAACGCGCACCCGGATCAGGATCGCACCTGAAGACGCTCGTTGAGGTCCTCCTTGTGATCGCGGCGTGACCGCGGCCGCATAGCCTTCCCTGATCGGCAGGGTCCAGGGGTGGGGAGCGGTAGCGGTGACGTATGGACGTGCGGTGACAGGGGCGCTGGCCGGAGGGGTGGCGCTGGCCGTGCTGCTGTGGTGGGCGGGCGCGAGCGTCGATGCGCTGCAACTGCCCGGAGCGACGGGGCAGTTCGGGATTGATGGCGTGCGGATCTTGGGGGGCTGGCTCGGCCCGTGGACGTACGAGGTGCCGGCGGAGCTGGGCGCGTCCGGGGACCCGAGTGACCTCGAGCGTTATCGCGGCCTGTACGAGACGGCGATGCAGATCCGGTACGGCGTGCTGTTCGTCTGTTTCCTCGCGGGCGCACTGTTCCTGATCCGCCGGCTGCCGCCGGTCGGGGCACGGCGGATCTGGATGTCGTTCCTCGCCGTGTGGGCGTGGTGCCTGGTGAGCGGGACGCTCGCCGTCTCGCTCTCGGCGCCCTGGGCCATCGCGGCGCGCGGCAGCGGGAGTTACCGCTTTCTGCCCAATCTGGCGTCATCGATGGCCTCGGGCCACCAGCTTGTCGTCGGTGCCGGCCTGGTGGCCGCGGCCGTCACGGTGATTGTCGCGGGGCTCGCCGCCAGGGGCGCGCAGCCTGTGCCCCAGAACGTCGTCCGCACCGGCGCGGCACGCCTCGCCGCGAGTCTGGGCACGGCCGTGATCGCTGTCTCCCTGATCGTCCTGTCGTACCAGCGGGTCGCCGCGGCGATCCAGGAGGCGGGCGCCTCCGCCGAAGCGGGCGATCTGGCCCGCCAGTTGCTCCTGCTCGGTATCTGGAGCGCGCCGTCTGACGGGATGTCGACGACCTGGCTGCTCTACCGGGCCGCCGATGCCCTGGTCCTGGTGGTTGTCTGGTTCGCGTTGCGCCTGCTCCCGGCCCTGCTCACGCGCGCCACCTTCCCGGCGTTGATGGCCTACGGGGTCTGCGTGACGATCTTCGGCCTGCTGTGCGGCCAGGTCGTCCGCGCGGTGGTGGACGGACCTGACCCGTATGGGGGCCTGAACCGGTGGTCCGGGATGGGTGCGGGGGTGCCGGCGGCGGTGGTCTTCGGGGCACTGGCGGGAGCAGTGGCGACGGG
>NZ_JAAKZW010000433.1 GCF_011044995.1 Streptomyces mesophilus
GGTGTGGTGGGGGCCGTGGTGGCGGGGTTGGTTTCTGCGGCGGCGCTGCGACGGCAGTCGCGTGACCAGCTTGTGGAGACGCGTGAGCATTGGCGCCGCCAACTGCGCCGGGAGGCGTATGTGGCGTTTATCGATGCGGCTCACCATTTCAAGGCTCAGGCGCGGTCTGTGTCGCCGTTCCTTGGCGGGAACGAAGTGGAGCTGGTGCAGCGTGCAGTTGTGGGTTTGCGGTCTGCCGAGCAGGCCTTGTTGGGGCAGGCCCGGATTGTTGATCTGGAAGCGCCCGACCAGGTTGTCGAAGCAGTGTCCGCCGTGCTGGCGACTGCCAAGCAGATCGTGGTCGACACCAGTATTTGGCTGGAGCTGGCCGAGCGCGGTGACAGCGCTGTGGGGGACTGCCACAGGCGATTTGCCGAGGACCGGGAGACGTTCAACCAACGCGCCGCCCTGCTCCGAGAAAAGATCCGTCAAGATCTCCAGGGCCGATGAAGACGTGCCCCCGCCGATGGCACACGCTCCCGCTTCGTTGTCCTGGGACGCATGGGGGTGCCCTGTTCTCCGTCCGCCACATCAACGGCGGCGACGCCGTCCTGGACGAGGGGGAGCAGCCGCATGCGCGACATCCACGACGCCCCCGACCGTGCGGACCGCGAGGCGTTCACGGTAGCCGCCCCGCACCCTTGAAGGGCCAGATCGGCTATCTCATCAAGCAGTTGGGCCGTGCGAAAGCCGTCGCCCAGGAGATCGGTGTCACCGTGGAGACCCACGCCCGCTTCGGCTACACCGCCCCGGTCGGCATCACCGACGACGGACGCGTCCGCCGCCTGACCGTGCACCTGGCCGTCGCCTACTCCCAGTGGCTGCTCGACGCCCGGGACGTCGGCGTCACCCTCAACGACATCGACTACCTGGACCTCGATTACTGACCTTGTCGTGAAGACACTGCTGTGACGGGTGGTGCCCGTTCGTAGCACCGCCCGTCGCGGAGCAGGGCCTACAGAACGCTGCCCCGCCCTCGAGGCGGGCGCTCGCCGCGTTTTGTGACTGAGCGTTGTACTTGACCAGGTGGGCGCACGGAGTGAGTGACAGTGACGGGACGGGACAAGATGGTTGCCAGTGTGATCGAGTCGACTGAGCCGACCCATTAGCGTATTGACGTGCACATCCTCGATGACCCCTGCTTGTCGCCCCGCGTCGCGGCGCTCTTGGCGCGGGCACAGCGCGGCCTTGAGATGCCCGCTGATCGCATACGTGCCCTGGCCCGGGCGGAGACTTCCGGCGGTGACGAGGCGGCGGTGCCGCCTGGGGCCGTCGAGTCGATGATTCGTTTCGAGGAACGCTACGGCGGGCTGTGGTACCCGCTCCTCGGCCCTAACGGCATGGAACACGGCCTGCACGGCGAGGCCACCATCTACCTCACCGGCGACGGCTGGACCTTCCCAGGCATCCTCGACGGCGACCAGACCTGGCGGGTCGACGTCCTATCGGACGGGAGCACCACCATGACGCTCGCGAGACGTTCCCGGATCATCAACAGCAGCATCCTTCAACGCTTGGAGGCCCACGCCCAGCTGTCACAGGTCCGGGACTGGCCCCATGTGACCTTCGCTGTTGCCACCGAACCCGGCCAGGAGCCGACGGTCGCCGAAGCCGCCCTCCCTCCCCTCGACGCCGAGGCAACTGGACCCGCCGACAGGTGGTGGGTCGCCGGCGGGACTGCGATACAGCTGAAGCTCCACAAGTGGTGGGGCGAAGAAGACATGTGGGTCGCGCGCTGCTTTACGGAGCGGCCCGAGAACCTGACGACCACGGTCGATGCTCTACGGCACGCGGTGACAGGTGGCGTGTGGCGGAACGAGGACTGGTGCGGGCTGTGTCGCCACGTCAGGCAGCCAGCGCAACCCTGCCTTCCCCACACAGGCAAGCAGAGCAGCTGACCCCGCAGAAGCAGCCTGGCTCCTCGGCGTCCTCCGCCTCGACGTACGAGCCTTCGTGGCCTCGGCGATGCAGCGCAGTTCGGCGCGCGCCTTCGAGGCGACTTGAAGCCGACGACGTCGATCCTCACATCGATGCCGGCGTCGTCCAGTTCCTTGGCCACCTGGCACGGCGAGGGCGGGGCGCAGGTGTCCTCCGTGTCGGAGACGAGGATGATCCGGCGGGTCCCATCGGATCCCAGGTCCTAGGTCGTGTCTGATAATTGATCTTGTGGTGGGTCGTGGTGAGCTGACGGATGCGGCATGGGAGCGGATAGCGCCTCTGCTGCCGGGTGTTGATGGTCGTGGTCGGCCGTGGCGAGATCACCGCC
>NZ_JAAKZW010000434.1 GCF_011044995.1 Streptomyces mesophilus
GTTCGGGTTCGGGTGGGCTGAGCGGCTAGAGGTTGCGGTGGGGGCGCGTGCGGCGGGGCTGAGATGCCGGACGGGCTAATGCGGCCGTCCCGCCGTCACCGCGTAGAACGCCACCGCCGCTGCCGCGCCCACGTTGAGGGAGTCGACGCCGTGGGCCATCGGGATGCGGACCCATTCGTCGGCCGCCACGAGGGCCTGGGTGGAGAGGCCGTCGCCTTCCGCGCCCAGCATCAGTGCGACGCGGTCCATACGGTGCGGGGCCATGTCGTCGAGCGTGGCGGCCTTCTCGTCCGGGGTGAGGGCGAGGAGGTTGAAGCCCGCTTCCCGTACGGTCTCCAGGGACTTCGGCCAGGACTCGAGGCGTGCGTACGGGACGGAGAAGACCGCGCCCATCGACACCTTCACCGAGCGGCGGTAGAGCGGGTCCGCGCAGTCCGGTGAGAGCAGGACCGCGTCCATGCCGAGGGCGGCGGCGGAACGGAAGATGGCGCCGATGTTGGTGTGGTCGTTGACCGCTTCCATCACGGCCACGCGGCGGGCCGTCGTGAGGAGTTCCTCGGGAGTCGGCAGCGGTTTGCGCTGCATCGAGGCGAGGGCGCCGCGGTGCACGTGGTAGCCGGTGACCCGTTCGGCCAGCTCGGGGCTGACCGCGTAGACGGGCGCCGGGAGTTCGTCGATGACGTCGCGCATGACGTCGACCCACTTGGCGGACAGGAGCATCGAGCGCATCTCGTATCCGGCGTCCTTGGCGCGCCGGATCACCTTCTCGCCCTCGGCGATGAAGAGCCCTTCGGCTGGTTCGCGCTTGCGCCGCAGCTCTACGTCCGTGAGTCCGGTGTAGTCGCGCAGGCGCGGGTCGTCGGGGTCCTCGACATGGATGAGATCGGCCACAGGGTGATACTGCCTTGTCCTCGGTGCGGTGCCAACGGGGCGGCACCACTTCTGTTACCGCTGGTTACCTGGGCCGACGGTCACGACGTCGCCGATGACGATCACCGCAGGCGGCCGGACCTCCTCCGCCGTCACGATCTCCGCGACGGTCGCCAGGGTGGCGTCCACGCGGCGCTGGGTGGCGGTCGTGCCCTCCTGGACGAGGGCCACGGGGGTCCCGGGGGCCCGGCCGCCCGCGATCAAGGTCTCGGCGATCTTGCCGATCTTGTCGACGCCCATGAGGACGACGAGGGTGCCGCGGGCCTTGGCGAGCGCCGTCCAGTCGACCAGGGAGCGCTCGTCGTCGGGGGCGACATGGCCGCTGACGACCGTGAACTCATGGGCCACGCCCCGGTGCGTGACCGGGATGCCCGCCGCTCCGGGCACGGAGATCGAGCTGGAGATGCCGGGCACGACCGTGCACGGGATGCCGGCCTCGGCGAGCGCCTGGGCCTCCTCCATGCCGCGGCCGAAGACGAAGGGGTCGCCGCCTTTGAGTCGTACGACGGACTTGCCGGCCTTGGCGTGCTCGATCAGCGCGTTGTTGATGGCCTCCTGGGCCATGAAGCGGCCGTACGGGATCTTCGCGGCGTCGATCACCTCGACGTGGGGCGGGAGTTCGGCGAGGAGGTCGCGCGGGCCGAGGCGGTCCGCGATCACGACGTCCGCCTCGGCCAGGAGCCGGCGGCCGCGGACCGTGATCAGGTCGGGGTCGCCGGGGCCGCCGCCGACCAGGGCGACGCCCGGGGTCTTCTGGCGCTGGTGCGGGGCGACGAGAGTGCCGTCACGCAGGCCCTCCACCACCGCGTCGCGGATGGCGGCGGTGCGGCGGGGGTCGGGGCGGTCGGTGGTGAGGATCGCGACGGTGACGCCCTCGCTGCGGCCGGTCGCCGGGGTCCAGGCGGTGGCGGCGGTGGCGTCGTCGGAGCGTACGCACCAGACGCGGCGGGTCTCGGCTTCGGCGCTGGCCGCTTCGTTGGCGGCCGTGTCGCTGGTGGCGATCAAGGCGTACCAGGCGTCGGCGAGGTCGCCGTGCTCGTACTTCCTGCGCTCCCAGTGGAGTTCGCCGGCATCCGCCATGGCCTCCACGGAGGGGGTCGCCTCCGGCGAGATGAGCAGGATGTCCGCGCCGGCCGCGATGAGGGCCGGGAGGCGGCGCTGGGCGACCTGGCCGGCGCCGAGGACGATGACTCGGCGGCCTGTCAGGCGGAGGCCTACGGGGTACGCGGGGTGTTCGGCCATGGCTGTGCGGCTCCTCGTGCGGGCTGGCGTGCGCCGCTTCGGCGCTGGAGCGGCAGTGTGACGTGGGGCTTTGCGGTGCGGGTTCAGGGTACGGCGCGGGGTGGGTGGGTTTCTTTCCCCCACCC
>NZ_JAAKZW010000435.1 GCF_011044995.1 Streptomyces mesophilus
GCGCCTGGGAGCGCAAGCTCGGCGAGGGCGGCTGGATCGGCCTCGGCTGGTCCGCCGACGCCAACGCCAACGCCAACCCCAACGCCGACCCCACCTCGTACAAGAAGCGCAGCCCCTACGGCAATCGCACCACCACCCTCACCCAACAGGTCGTCTGGGCCGAGGAGTACGCCCGCGTCCAGGCGCCCGGACGGTACGGGCACATCGGCGAGAACCTGCTCGCGCCCACCCTGCTCGCGTACGGAAGCGAGGAGCAGCGGCGGGAGTTCCTGCCGGCCATCGCCTCGGGCGAGCAGATGTGGTGCCAGGGCTACAGCGAGCCGGGCGCCGGATCGGATCTGGCCGGGCTGCGGACCACCGCCGTACGGGACGCGGACGGCACGTACCGGATCACCGGCCAGAAGATCTGGACCTCGCTCGCCCACGACGCCGACTGGTGCTTCGTGCTCGCACGCACCGAGGCCGGAACCGCGCGGCACAAGGGGATCAGCTTTCTGCTCGTCCCCATGGACCAGCCGGGCCGGATCGAGGTCAGGCCGATCCAGCAGCTGACGGGCACGAGCGAGTTCAACGAGGTGTTCTTCGACGGGGCCGTCGCGCGCGCCGAGCACGTGGTGGGCGGCGAGGGCAACGGCTGGCAGGTGGCCATGGGGCTGCTCGCCTTCGAGCGGGGCGTATCGACGCTCGTCCAACAGATCGGGTTCGCCGAGGAGTTGGGGCGAGTGCTGCGCGAGGCCGCCCGCAGCGGCGCCGTCACCGATCCCGTCCTTCGCGACCGGCTCGTACGGCAGTGGGCCGAGCTGCGCACCATGCGCTGGAACGCGCTGCGGACCCTGGGCGGCACACCGGACCCGGGTGCGCCGAGCGTCGCCAAGCTCCTGTGGGGCGGCTGGCATCAGCGGCTCGGCGAGCTGGCGATGCAGGTGCGCGGCACGCTCGCGACCCTCGGGCCGTACGACTGGAGCGAGAGCAATCCGTACGAACTGGACGCTTTGCAACGGCTGTTCCTGTTCACCCGGGCCGACACCGTCTACGGCGGCTCGGACGAGATTCAGCGGGGCATCATCGCCGAGCGCGTGCTCGGACTGCCCAAGGAACCCAAGGCGCCTGCCGGGCCCGGGGGTTCAACACAGGGAACCCAAGGAGGGGACCGATGAGGGGCGTCATCTTCGACGGCAAGCAGACCCAGGTGGTCGACGACCTGGACGTACGGGACCCGGGGCCGGGGGAAGTGCTCATCGCCGTCGCCGCGGCGGGGCTGTGCCACAGCGACATGTCCGTGGTCGACGGGACCATCCCCTTCCCCGTGCCGGTGGTGCTCGGCCATGAGGGCGCCGGGGTCGTCGAGGCGGTCGGCGCGGGCGTCACGCACGTCGCCGCCGGCGACCACGTCTCGCTGTCGACGCTCGCCAACTGCGGTGCCTGCGCGGACTGCGACCGCGGCCGGCCGACGATGTGCCGCAAGGCGATCGGGATGCCCAAGCAGCCGTTCTCGCGCGGCGGGAACCCGCTCTTCCAGTTCGCGTCCAACTCCTCCTTCGCCGAACGGACCGTCGTCAAGGCCGTGCAGGCCGTGAAGATCCCGAAGGAGATCCCGCTGACCTCCGCCGCACTGATCGGGTGCGGGGTGCTCACGGGCGTCGGAGCCGTGCTGAACCGGGCGCGCGTCGACCGCGGTGACACCGTGGTCGTCATCGGCGCGGGCGGCATCGGGCTCAACGTGCTGCAAGGCGCGCGGATCGCGGGCGCCACCACGATCATCGCCGTCGACGCCAACCCCGCGAAGGGCGACGCGGCACGGCAGTTCGGGGCCACGCACTTCATCGACGCGTCCGCGGTGGAGGACACCTCGGACGCCGTACGGGAGATCCTGCCCACCGGAGCCGACCACGTCTTCGAGTGCGTCGGCAACCCGAAGCTCATCCGCCAGGCCATCGACCTGCTCGACCGCCACGGCCAGGCCGTGCTGCTCGGCATGACCGGCGCGAAGACCGAGGCGTCCTTCCTGCCCGCGCCGATGTTCCTGGACAAGTCCATCCTCGGCTGCCGCTACGGCTCCTCGCGCCCCCAGCGCGACATCCCCCTCTACGCCTCGCTCTACCAGCGCGGCCAGCTCCTCCTCGACGAGCTGGTCACCACCACGTACCCCATCGAGGACTTCGCGAAGGCGGCGGACGACCTCCACGGGGGCCGCGTGGCGCGGGGGGTGCTGACTTTCTGAC
>NZ_JAAKZW010000436.1 GCF_011044995.1 Streptomyces mesophilus
CTTCGCCCCCTGCACCCCCGCATCCGAACTTCGTTCGGATCTGCTCAAGCGCCGCAGGGGCTGGAAGATCTGCTCAAGCGCCGCAGGGGCTGAGATTGCCGCGGGGCCGAGACTGCCGCGGAGGCTGAGATTGCCGCGGGGCCGAGATTGCTGCGGAGGCCGAGATTGCCGCGGGGGCCGAGATTGCTGCGGAGGTTGAGATTGCCGCAGGGGCTGAGATTCCCCGAACGCCCAGAACCACTGCCCCCGCGCGAACCACCCGGGTAGGCTCGCGAGGCATGGAGCTCGAGGTGTTCGTACCAGTGCCCGAAGCCGAACTGCGGCGCGCGCTGGGGGACCCCGGACAAGTTGCCCGGAGCGTCCCCGGCCTCCAGCGCGCGGCGGACGGTGAGCCGCTCGAAGGCCGCCTCAAGGTGCGGATCGGCGGCCACACCATCACCTACCGCGGCTCGGCGAAGGTCGTCAGACGCGGTGGCTCGTACGCGCTCGAGGGCCAGGCGGCCGAGGTGCGCGGCTCCGGGACCGTACAACTCGCGCTGAAACTGCGGCTTGTGGCGGCCGAGGGCGGTACGAAGCTCGCGTTCAGCGGCGGGGCCAAGGCCGAGGGCCGGGCCGCCGAGGCGGACGACGCCGCGGTGGACTCTTCGGCGCGACGGCTGCTGACCCGGTTCGCCGAGCGGCTCGGCGAGGTGGCCCTGGCGGCCCGCGCCCCTGAGGCGGTGGAGACCGAGCCCGCGATCGCTCCCGATGCCGAGCCCACGCAGGCTCCCGGGATCGAGCCCGCCATCGATGCGACGGCAGGTGAAGTGCCGCTGGGTGAAGCGCCAACGGACGAGATGCCGGCCGAGGAAGCGCCGACCGAGGAAGCGCCGGCCGACGAGGTGTCGGCCGCAGGAGACGGCCCGCTCGCGGAAGAAGAAGCGGCCGCGGAAGGCGAAGAGGTCGCGGAAGGCGAAGCTGCCGCGGACGACACCCCCGCCGCGTCCGACCCCCCCGCCTCCGTCTTCGAGACCGAGGTCCCGCCCCCGTCCCTCGACGCCCCCTACGACGAGGCAGCCCTCGCCGAGGAGGTGGACGAGGTGTTCGGGGAGGCGCCGAGTGAGGCCGCGCACGCGCGCCGCACGATGATCGGCCGCAGTGCCGAAGAGGTCGACCACGCCCCGCCGCGCGGCCGCTACGCCCCGGCGCCCGCACCCGACAGCAGCACCGCCTCCGACACTCTGCGCTGGGCCGCACCCGCCGCCGCGCTGATCGTGGCCTCGGCCATCGTCGTGAGCCGGGTACTGCGCCGCCGCCGCTGACACGGGAGTACTAGGGTCGAGGCGTGACGACTAAGGACGACATCAGGCTGGTCGCGGGCGGCACGGAGCTGACCGTGCAGGGCGGAAACGGCTGCCGGATCGGCTCGCTGCGGATCGACGGCACCGAAGTGCTGCGCCAGGGCGACCACTACGGCTCCTTCCCGATGGTGCCCTGGTGCGGGCGCACCGAGAACGGGCGGTTCCTGAGCGGCGGCGAGAGCTACCAGCTGCCGATCACCGATCCGCCGCACGCCATCCACGGCACCGTGCGCGACGTGCCCTGGCGTCTGGCGCGCTCGTCGGCGAACGAGGCGGCCTTCACGTACGACCTGACCGAGCCCTGGCCCTGGAACGGGCGCGTCACGCAGCTCTTCGAACTGTCCGAGGACAGCGTGACGATCACGATGGGGATCGAGACGTACGGGGACTCCTTCCCGGCGCAGATCGGCTGGCACCCCTGGTTCAAGCGCCACCTGCGCGAGGGCGGTGCCGAGGCGCGGATCGACTTCGACGCGGCCTGGCAGGAGGAGCGCGGCGAGAACTATCTGCCGACCGGCAAGCGGATCGATCCGCGGCCGAGTCCCTGGGACGACTGCTTCGGGATGCCGGACGGTGTGGATGTCACGGTGACCTGGGCCGATGAGCTGGAGCTGCGCGTGCAGAGCCGCGAGCAGTGGGTCGTGATCTTCGACCACCAGCAGGAGGCCGTCTGCGTCGAGCCCCAGACGGGCCCGCCCAACGGCCTCAACACCCACCCGCGTCTGGTCACGCCGATCGATCCGCTCGAAGCGTCGACGACTTGGTCGTGGCGTCGGCTCTGAGTCTGCCTGCGGGGGCGGGGGCGCCTGCGGCGGGCTTTCTCCCCCACCC
>NZ_JAAKZW010000437.1 GCF_011044995.1 Streptomyces mesophilus
CCCCCCGGGGGGGGCTCAGGGAGCGAGCCGCTCCACGCTCCAGCCCCCGCCCTCGGCCACGTACCGCAGCCGGTCGTGCAGCCGGTTCTCGCGCCCCTGCCAGAACTCCACCGCCTCCGGCACGACGAGGAACCCGCCCCAGTGCGGCGGCACCGGCACCTGCTCACCCTGCGGATAGCGCGCCGCCAACTCCTCGTACGCACCCGCGAGTTCCTCCCTCGACCCGATCACCGAGGACTGGGCGCTGGCCCACGCCCCGAGCTGCGAGCCGTGCGGCCGCGAGCGGAAGTACGCGGCCGTCTCCTCGCGCCCGACCCGCTCCGCACGGCCGCTGACGATCACCTGGCGGGCCATCGCATGCCACGGGAACAGCAGCGAGACCGCGGGGTTCGCCTCGATCTCCCGCCCCTTGCGCGAGGTGTAGTTCGTGTAGAAGACGAAGCCGCGGACGCCGTACGCCTTGAGGAGCACGGTCCGTGAGCTCGGACGGCCGTCCGCGTCGGCGGTCGAGACGATCATCGCGTTCGGCTCGTGGAGCTCGACGCGTACCGCCTGGGTGAACCAGCGGTCGAACTGGTTCATCGGATCGCCGGCGAGGTCGGCTTCGAGCAGCGGAGCGGTGCGGTACTGCTCGCGCATGGCGGACGGGTCGGGTCCGTCGATCCCGTCGGCCGGGTCGAGGTGCTGATGGTTCACGGCGTCATCCTGTCGCACCCGGCCGCCCCGGACGAGTGTGGTTCGCGGCACTCAGTGCCGCGAACTCTCCCCTTCCGTGGCACCGAGGGATATCGTCCTGCCGCACGGGGCATCACCGGGGTGGCCATGAACGGACCGCGAGTCGTGAGTGACCGCGGAACCGGATCGTGGACACCCGCATCTGACATCTGGTCACCACCGCCCCACCATCACCACCGGTCACCCGTCACCATGGGCGGCCGACCCACCCGTAACCGTCTCGTCGCACACATCATGAGGAGCCGCCTGATGTCCGACTTCGTCCCTGGGCTCGAAGGGATCATCGCGTTCGAAACGGAGATCGCCGAACCGGACAAGGAAGGGGGCGCGCTCCGCTACCGCGGTGTCGATATCGAGGATCTGGTCGGCAAGGTCTCCTTCGGCAACGTCTGGGGTCTGCTGGTCGACGGGGCGTTCAATCCGGGCCTGCCGCCCGCCGAGCCCTTCCCGATCCCCGTCCACTCCGGCGACATCCGCGTCGACGTGCAGTCCGCGCTCGCGATGCTCTCTCCCGTATGGGGTCTCAAACCCCTCCTCGACATCGATGCCGACCAGGCCCGCGAGGACCTCGCGCGCGCCGCCGTGATGGCCCTCTCGTACGTCGCCCAGTCGGCGCGCGGCCAGGGGCAGCCGATGGTGCCGCAGCGCGAGATCGACAAGGCCACGTCCGTCGTCGAACGCTTCATGATCCGCTGGCGCGGCGAGCCGGACCCGAAGCACGTCGCGGCCGTCGACGCGTACTGGACCTCGGCCGCCGAACACGGCATGAACGCCTCCACGTTCACCGCCCGCGTGATCGCCTCGACCGGCGCCGACGTCTCCGCCGCGCTCTCCGGCGCGGTCGGCGCGATGTCCGGCCCGCTGCACGGCGGCGCGCCCTCGCGCGTCCTCGGCATGATCGAGGAGATCGAGCGTACGGGGGACGCGGACGCGTACGTCCGGGGCGCCCTCGACCGGGGCGAGCGGCTCATGGGGTTCGGACACCGCGTGTACCGCGCCGAGGACCCGCGCGCCCGCGTACTGCGCCGTACCGCCCGCGAGTTGGGCGCACCGCGCTTCGAGGTCGCCGAAGCCCTGGAGAAGGCGGCCCTCGCCGAACTCCACGCCCGCAGGCCCGACCGTGTCCTCGCCACGAACGTCGAATTCTGGGCGGCGATCGTCCTCGACTTCGCCGAGGTCCCGGCGCAGATGTTCACGTCGATGTTCACGTGCGCCCGCACGGCCGGCTGGTCGGCCCACATCCTGGAACAAAAGCGCACGGGCCGCCTGGTCCGCCCCTCGGCCCGCTACGTGGGCCCGCCGTCGCGGAGCCCGGAGGATGTGACGGGGTTCGAGTCGGCGTAGGGGTACCACTCCAGCCCGGCCGGCGTTTGAGGCCATCCGACCGAAGGTCGGATACGGGGTCTGGGGCGAAGCCCCAGTTTCGGGA
>NZ_JAAKZW010000438.1 GCF_011044995.1 Streptomyces mesophilus
GTCCCACCCCTCAGCACGACCCCCGTACGAAGGAGAACCAGTGACCACCGCTCCCGCCCTGCTCGTCGCAGGACATGGCACCCGGGACGACGCCGGGGCCGAGGCCTTCCGCGATTTCGTACGGGAGTTGGGGCGCCGCCACCCCGAACTGACCGTCGCGGGCGGCTTCATCGAGCTCTCGCCGCCGCCGCTCGGCGAGGCGGTGACGGAGCTGGTGGAGCAGGGCGTACGGAGATTCGCCGCCGTTCCGCTGATGCTGGTGTCGGCCGGGCACGCCAAGGGCGACATACCGGCGGCGCTGGCCCGCGAGAAGGAGCGGCACCCGGGCATCTCGTACACCTACGGCCGTCCGCTCGGTCCGCACCCCTCTCTGCTCGCGGTCCTCGAGCGGCGGGTCGACGAGGTGCGCGGCGACTGGGCGCGCGAGGACGTCACGGTGCTTCTGGTCGGACGCGGTTCGACGGACCCGGACGCCAACGCCGAGGTGCACAAGGCCGCGCGGCTGTTCTGGGAAGGCCGCGGATACGCGGGCGTGGAGACGGCGTTCGTCTCGCTCGCGGCGCCGGATGTGCCGGGCGGGCTCGACCGGTGCGTGAAGCTGGGCGCGCGGCGGGTGATCGTGCTGCCGTACTTCCTGTTCACCGGGATCCTGCCGGTGCGCGTGCGGCAGCAGGCCGAGGGGTGGGCCGCCGCGCACCCGGAGGTCGAGACGCGGTGCGCCGATGTGATCGGTCCGGAGCCGGAGTTGCTCGATCTCGTGATGGAGCGCTACCGGGAGGCCCTCAAGGGCGATCTGCGGATGAACTGCGACTCCTGTGTGTACCGCATCGCGCTCCCGGGCTTCGAGGACAAGGTGGGGCTGCCGCAGCAGCCGCACTTCCACCCGGACGACGACGGGCACCACCATCACCACGGCGCGGGTCACCACCATGGTCATGCGCACGCGCACTGAGTTGGGGGGCGGCGGTGGGGCTGAGGCGATCGTGAGGGGTGGGGCTGAGGCGGCCGTGAGCGTGGCCGAGGCCCTGGCCGGCGACAGGGCTGAGGCGGTGGCGGGCGGTACGGCCGAGGCGGCGGCAGGCGTCGCGGGCAGCACCGGCGGCGCGGACGGCCCGTACGACCTGCGGCACCACGGGGACGCCGAGGTGCGTGACGGCGGGCTGACCGATCTGGCCGTCAACGTCCGTACGGGGACGCCTCCGCAGTGGCTCCGGGACGAGATCGCGGGCGCGCTCGGTGAGCTCGCCGCCTACCCGGACGGGCGGGCGGCACGCGCCGCGGTGGCCGCGCGGCACGGCGTGGGTCCGGAGCGGGTGCTGCTCACGGCGGGTGCGGCGGAGGCGTTCGTGCTGCTCGCCCGTGCTTTGGACGTGCGGCATCCCGTGGTGGTGCATCCGCAGTTCACGGAGCCGGAGGCGGCGCTTCGGGATGCGGGGCACGCGGTGGGGCGGGTCCTGCTGCCTGCTGCCGACGGCTTCCGGCTCGATCCGGGCGCCGTCCCCGACGCGGCGGATCTCGTCGTCCTGGGCAATCCGACGAACCCGACGTCCGTCCTGCACCCTGCGCGCACCGTGGCCGAACTGGCCCGGCCCGGGCGGGTGCTGGTGGTGGACGAGGCGTTCATCGACGCGGTGCCCGGGGAGCGGGAGTCGCTCGCCGGGCGGACCGACGTGCCCGGGCTCGTGGTGCTGCGGAGCCTGACGAAGACGTGGGGGCTCGCGGGGCTGCGGATCGGGTACGTGCTGGCCGACCCCGCGGTCATCGCCTCGCTGGAGCGCGCCCAGCCGCTCTGGCCGGTGTCGGCACCGGCGCTCGTCGCGGCGGCGGCCTGTATGCGGCCGGAGGCGCTGGCGGAGGCGGAGGAAGCGGCGCGGCGGTACGCGGGGGATCGGGCGTATCTGCTCGCGGGGCTGCGGGAGTTCGCGGAGGTTTCCGTGTCCGGTGAGCCTGCCGGACCGTTCGTTCTGCTCCGGCACGAGCGGGCCGTTCAGGTCCGTGCGGGCCTGCGGGACGCCGGGTTCGCGGTGCGCCGCGGCGATACGTTTCCGGGGCTGGGAGCGGAGTGGCTGCGGGTTGCGGTACGGGACCGGGGGACGACGGAACGGTTCCTGCGGGCGTTGGCGGCGGTTGGGGTGCGGTAGGGGGC
>NZ_JAAKZW010000439.1 GCF_011044995.1 Streptomyces mesophilus
GGTGCGGGTCGTACGGGGGCGGTTCGTGCCGGGGATGCGGCGGTTCGTACGGCGGATACGGCGGTTCGTACGGGGGATGCGGCGGTCGCGGATCGTGGGGCGGCTCGTGCATGGGGCTGCTCCTTGCGCGGGTCGGGCCCGGGGCGGGACCGCAGGGAGAGCCCGGAACGTTACCGGCAGGTATCCGGGTGGGGTGGGGTTTCCGGCGAACTCGTCAGTCGGTACGCGACGGTTGGGACGCCGGGGGTTCATGGGGCGCTTCGGCTTGTACGGCCTCATCCGTTTGTACGGCCTCGTCCGCCACCGTCTCCTGCGGCAGTACGGGGAAGCGGCGCGGGGCCAGGAACAGCAGGAGCAGCAGGGTGATCACCGCGGCGACGGCGGCGCCGATGTGGACCCATTCGACGGCGGCGTCGATCGAGCGGCGGACCGTTTCGTCGCCGGGGGTGCGGGCGACCGTGTCCAGGTCGGTGTCCGGGCCGAGGCGGCTGACGATGACCGCGTTGGCGATCGCGCCGAACACCGCCGCGCCCAGGGTCTGGCCGATCTGGCGGCAGAACAGGACGGAGGCGGTGGTCGTGCCGCGTTCCGCCCAGCCGACCGTGGACTGCACGCCCACGATCAGCGGCAGCTGGACCTGGCCGAGCGCGGCGCCGAGCAGCAGCATCAAAAGCGCGGGCTGCCAGGGGGAGCCCGGATAGGGCAGGAGCGGGAACGCGGCCAGGACGAGGGCGGCGCCCGTGACACCGATCAGCGCGGTGTTGCGGAAACCGATCCGCGTATAGAGGTGCTGGCTCAGGGCCGCCGACACGGGCCAGCTCAGGACCATCGCCGAGAGCACGAACCCGGCCTCGGTGGGCGTGAGTCGGAGCACCGACTGCGCGTACGTGGGGATGAAGACGGTCGGCGCGACCATCACCAGACCCAGTGCGCCCAGGCCCAGATTGACCGCGGCGATCGTGCGGCGCTTCCACACCCAGCCGGGGATGATCGGCTCGGCGGCACGGCGCTCGATGAGCACCGTCGCGGCGAGCAGTGCGGCGGCCGTGGCGAACAGCGCGAGCGACGGCGCGGACAGCCAGGGCCAGGCCACTCCGCCCTGCACGAGAGCGGTCAACAGGACGCCGCCGGAGGCGAACACGGCGAGAGCGCCCTGCCAGTCGATACGGCGGCGGGTCCTCTGCTCCCGTACGGGCTCGTGCAGATGGCGCGCGACCAGCCACAGCGCGAGCAAGCCCACGGGCAGGGTCACCAGGAAGATCCAGCGCCAGTGCGCGTACGCGACGAGCAGACCGCCGATCGCCGGGCCCGCGACGGAGGAGAGCGCCCAGACCGTGGACAACTTGGCCTGGATCTTGGGGCGTTGCTTGAGCGGATACAGGTCGGCGGCCAGCGTCTGCACCGTGCCCTGGATGGCGCCGCCGCCCAGGCCCTGGAGGATGCGGAAGGCGATCAGGGCGGCCATGTTCCAGGCGACGGCGCACAGCAGCGAGCCGAACAGGAAGAGCACCATGCCCGCGAGCAGGACGGGCTTGCGGCCGAAGGTGTCGGAGAGCTTGCCGTAGACGGGCAGCGTGACGGTGACCGCGAGCAGATAGCCGGAGAACAGCCAGGAGAAGTACGAGAAGCCGCCGAGGTCGGCGACGATCTGCGGGACGGCCGTGGCGATGATCGTGGACTCGAGGGCGGCCAGCGCCATGGAGAGCATGAGGGCGGCGACCACCGCGCCGCGCTTGCGGCCGCCGGCCGGCTCGCCGTCGGTCCGGCCTATGTCGTCCTGGGTGCCGCCCACGAAGATCCTTTCCCCCTGCATCTATTTCCGTCGAGGGACACCTTCTCACTTGCTCCTTACGCAGGGGGAGGGTGGAGGCTCGGCGCGACGAAGGGTGCAGCACCCCCGAGAAGCGCTCCACCGACGGGTGGAGAGCCCCTAGGGGTGGGTCCGCACCCGGGGT
>NZ_JAAKZW010000043.1 GCF_011044995.1 Streptomyces mesophilus
GCCAGTGGCCACGCGGCTGGGTGGCTCAGTGGCCCAGCGGCCCAGTGGCTGAGCCACTCAACCAGCCCGCGGCTGGGCGGCTCGGTGGCCCAGCGGCCCAGTGGCTGAGCGGGGTCGGTGGCTCGGTGGCTGATCCACTCAACCAGCCAGTGGCCACGCGGCTGGGTGGCTCAGTGGCCCAGCGGCCCAGTGGCTGAGCCACTCAACCAGCCCGCGGCTGGGCGGCTCGGTGGCCCAGCGGCCCAGTGGCTGAGCCAGTCAGCCAGCCCGCGGCTGGGCGGCTCGGTGGCTCGGTGGCTCAGCCAGCCAGCCAACCAGTGGCCGAGCGGCTCGGTGGCTCAGCCAGTCAGCCAGCCCGCGCCCGCGCGGACCCGTCCGCCAAGCCCTGTCAGGTGCCGGCCCGGTGGACGCTGACCGCATATCCGCCACCCTCGTAGGCGTCGCCGTCCCAGGTGGCGAACCGGCCGACGCGGGTGAGGCCGGCCGCGGCGCAGTACCCGTCGTACTGCTCCACCGTGAGACCGGGCGGCACCGGCAGATGAGCGGCGTCCAGGCCGAAGCCCGCGACCAGGAGCCCGCCCAGGCGCAGCGCCGCGGCCAGGCGCGCGGTCACCGCCGCCTCGGTCCCGGCGGCGAGCAGCGGGAAGACATTGCCCGCGGCGACCACGAGGTCGAAGTCCGCGGCGATGCCCAGCAGGGCCGGGTCGAACGCGGCGAGATCGGTCCGCACCCACGTCAGCTCCGGCGCCTGCGCCCGCGCCACGTCGAGCATCGAGGCGTCGAGATCGATCCCGACGCAGTCGTATCCGAGTTCCGCCAGCCGGATCGCGACGCGACCCGTTCCGCACCCGGCGTCGAGGACCCGCGCCCCGACCGGCACCAGGGCGGAGCAGAAGCGCGCCTCGCCGTGCACGTCCTTTCCGCTCCGGGCCAGCGCCGCGAAACGTGCGGCGTACTCGTCCCCGGAGGTGCCTCCGGTCAGCTCCTGCCATCGATTCATGAGAGCGACCGTACGCGTTCGGCGTCCTCGGCATCCGCCCGCCCGGCCCCGGAGCCGCGCGAGCGGCCCTGCCCGGTACGGCCGCGGCGGTGCGCCCCCGCGAGGCGCGCAGCCGCGCCGTCGAGCAGCGTCCCCAGGACGGTCGGGTAGGCGCTGCGGTTCATGCGCTCGGCCAACAGGGGCGCGGTCGCGGCGATGTGCGGGTGGGTCGTGCCGGGCAGGCGCGCGTACGTCGAGGTCCACATCTGCTCGTCCCTCTCGCGGGCCTCGTCCTTCAGGGCCAGCGCGCCCGCGTCGAGCGCGGCGAAGGCGAGGGCCAGGTCGATGAACGCGTGGTAGACCGCGACGGCGTCGGTGTCCGTGAAGCCGGCGCCGCGCAGGATGCCGAGGATCGTCTCGTCGACCTCGATCTCGCGGGGGCGGCCGGTGACCCGGCTCGCCGTGAGGACGGCCGCCTGCGGATGGGCGAGGTAGGAGGCGTGGATCGCCAGGCCCAGGGCGCGCAGGTCCGCGCGCCAGTCCCCCGTGGCCGCCCAGGTGTCCAGGGCCCGACCCATCAACTCCTCGCCGATCGCACGGGTCAGACCGTCGAGGCCGGCGAAGTAGCGGTACACGGTGCTGGGATCGGCGCCGAGCGCCGTGCCCAGGCGGCGGGCGGTCAGGCCCGCGCTGCCGTGCTCGTGCAGCATCCGCAGCGCCGTCTCGACGATGAGCGTCTCCGAGAGCACCTGGCCCTGCCGGGTGGGGCGCCGCCTGCGCCGCTCCGCCTCGGGAACCACCTTCTTCGCCACCGCGAGCCCCTTCCCGACTCCTTATGCCAACGCTGTAGACGTTAAGCCCTCCCGTGCCGTTGCATCAGGTCACCCCCGGGCGACCGCCACGGGGCGAGCTTTCGTCGAGAGGCAAGGTCATGCGTGTACTCCTCGTGGGCGCGGGCGGCGTGGGCACCGCCGTCACCCGTATCGCGGCCCGGCGCGACTTCCTGACGCACATGGTGGTGGCGGACTACGACCTGTCCCGCGCCGAAGCGGCCGTCGCCGCGCTCGACGAGAAGCAGGGGCAGGGGCAGGAGCAAGGGCAGGGGCAGCAGGGCCGGTTCAGCGCACGCCGCCTCGACGCCTCGGATCAGGAAGCCGTACGACAGGTCCTCGCCGACGAGCGCTGCGACGTACTCCTGAACGCGACGGACCCGCGCTTCGTGATGCCGTTGTTCGACGCCGCGCTCGCCGCGGGCGCGCACTACATGGACATGGCCATGTCGCTGTCCGCTCCGCACGCCACCACCCCGTACGAGGACTGCGGGGTGAAGCTCGGCGACGAGCAGTTCGCGAAGGCCGCCGAGTGGGAGGCCGCGGGGCGCCTCGCGCTGGTCGGCATGGGCGTGGAGCCGGGCCTGTCGGATGTCTTCGCCCGTTACGCGGCCGATCAACTCTTCGACGAGATCGAGGAGATCGGCGTACGCGACGGCGCCGACCTGACCGTCGAGGGCTACGACTTCGCCCCGTCCTTCAGCATCTGGACCACGATCGAGGAGTGCCTGAACCCGCCGGTCGTCTACGAGAAGGACCGCGGCTGGCACACCACCGCGCCCTTCAGCGAGCCGGAGGTCTTCGAGTTCCCCGAGGGCATCGGCCCGGTGGAGTGCGTGAACGTCGAGCACGAAGAGGTGCTCCTGATCCCCCGCTGGATCGACGCGCGCCGCGTGACGTTCAAGTACGGGCTCGGCGACGACTTCATCGCCAAGCTGAAGACCCTGCACGAGCTGGGCCTCGACTCCACCGCGAAGGTCACCGTGCCGGGCCCGGACGGTCCGGTCGCGGTCTCCCCGCGCGACGTGGTGGCGGCCTGTCTGCCGGATCCGGCGACTCTGGGCGACCGTATGAAGGGCAAGACCTGCGCGGGCACTTGGGTCAAGGGCACGAAGGACGGGGCGGCGCGCGAGGTGTATCTGTACCACGTCGTCGACAACGAGTGGTCGATGCGGGAGTACGGCTCCCAGGCCGTGGTCTGGCAGACCGCCGTCAACCCGGTCATCGCCCTCGAACTGCTCGCCGGCGGTGTCTGGAAGGGCTCGGGCGTGCTCGGCCCGGAGGCCCTGTCGCCTCAGCCGTTCCTGGACCTGCTCACCGCGTACGGTTCGCCGTGGGGGATGCGCGAGGAAATCTGAGCACGACGGGGCGCCTCACCGCCTGACCCGCGCCACCTCGAGCCGGTACCCCATCCCCCGTATCGCATCGATCGTGCAGGACCCGCCCGCCTCCTGGAGCTTGTTGCGTACGCGGCGGACATGGACCGTGAGGGTGTTGCTGTCGAGCGTGTCCGTGCCCCACAGGGCCCGGGTCAGTTCCGCGCGCGGGACGACCCGGCCCACGTGCTCCATCAGATAGCGCAGAACCATGAACTCCCGTACGGGAAGCCTGAGTCGGGTGCCGCGCACGTGTACGTGGAAGCCCTCCGGGTCCAGTTCGATGTCGCCGACCACCAAGGGCGCGGGCGCGCGGCCGAAGGACAGCAGCGGAATGATCTCCTCGGTGCGGTACGGGCGGGCCACGTAGGCCACCGCACCCGCCGCCAGCGCGGCGGTGGCCTCCACCGCACCGTCCGCACCGGCCGCGACCACCACCGGGACCGGGTGCAGCCGGGCGACGAGCGTCGTGACCCGCGCGCAGTCCACCACCGGCAGGGGTGCGCCGAGCAGCAGGGCGCGTGGGCGGCGCGCGCCGGCCTGGAGCAGGGCTTCGGCGCCGTCGTGGCAGACGACCGTCGCCACGCCCGCCGCCTCGAAGCGGGCGGCCGCCGCGGTGGCGAGCGCGGTGTCCGGGTCGGCGAGCAGCAGATCGGGCGGCCGGGTGCCGCCGGCGTGCGCATCGGGGGTCACGCGTGGTCCTCCTTCGGACGGGCCACGTACCGTGCTGGGAACGGCAGTTGAGCAGATCACTCAGCCGAACCGGCCGGAGATGTAGTCCTCCGTGCGGTTGTCCGAGGGGTTGGAGAAGATCCGGGACGTCTCGTCGTACTCGATGAGCCTGCCGTGCCGCTCACCCTTGTCGTCGACATCGGCGGTGAAGAAGGCCGTGCGGTGCGAGACCCGCGCCGCCTGCTGCATGTTGTGGGTGACGACGATGATCGTGAACTCCTCGGCGAGCTTCTCCATCAGGTCCTCGATCTTCGCCGTGGCGATGGGGTCGAGGGCCGAGCAGGGCTCGTCCATCAGGATCACCTCCGGCTGCACCGCGATGGTGCGGGCGATGCAGAGCCGCTGCTGCTGGCCGCCGGAGAGCGCGAGCGCCGAGGTCTTCAGCTTGTCCTTGACCTCGTCCCAGAGGGCCGCGTGCGTGAGGGTCTCCTCGACGAGGTCGTCGAGGTTCCCCTTGAAGCCGCCCACGCGCGGGCCGTAGGCGATGTTGTCGTAGATGGACTTGGGGAACGGGTTGGGCTTCTGGAAGACCATGCCGATACGGCGGCGCACCTCGATCGGGTCGACCTCGCGGCCGTACAGGTCCTCGCTGTGGTAGTGGATCTTGCCGGCCACGCGGGCGTGCGGGATGAGGTCGTTCATCCGGTTGAAGCAGCGCAGGACGGTGGACTTGCCGCAGCCGGACGGCCCGATCATCGCGGTGATCTGGCGGTGCCCGATGGAGAGGTTGACGTCGCGCACCGCCTCGTGGTCGCCGTAGAAGACCGAAAGGCCGCCCACCTCGAAGACCGCTCCGGCGAGCGGGCGTGCCTGGCGGTAGGAGACCTGTGGGGTGCGGGTGCCGCCGGGAGGGTCGGACGGAGGGGGCATGTCGGGCTCCAGAGAAGGCGTGGGAGACATGGCGCTCACCACCTGCGGGCGTAGCGGTTGCGCAGCCAGATGGCCAGGGAGTTCATGGCGAGCAGGATGACCAGGAGGATCACGATCGCGGCGGAGGCGAGCGAGACGAACTCGGCGCGCGACTGGCTGATCCAGTTGAAGATCTGGATCGGCAGGACCGTGAACTGGCTCTGCACTCCGGTGGGGTTGAAGGTGATGAAGGTCAGCCCGCCGAGCAGCAGCAGGGGTGCCGCCTCACCGATCGCCCGTGACAGGGCCAGGATCGAGCCGGTCGCCATGCCGGGTACGGCCGCGGGCAGCACCTGAAGCCGGATCGTCTGCCACTGGGTGGCGCCGAGCGCGAGGGAGGCCTGGCGGATGGACTGCGGTACGGCCCGGATCGCCTCGCGCGAGGCGATGATCACGATGGGCAGGACGAGCAGCGAGAGCGTCAGGGACGCGGTGAGGACGGTCTGGCCGAAGCCAAGACCCCGGGAGATCACGCCGAGTCCGAGGATGCCGTAGACGATCGACGGCACGGCGGCGAGGTTCTGGATGTTGATCTCGATGAGCTTGTTCCACCAGCGCTCCGGATCGGCGTACTCCTCGAGGTAGATCGCCGCGAGGATGCCGGTCGGCAGGCAGTAGAGCGCGGTGAACGCGATCACCCAGATCGTGCCCATGATGGCCGACTGGGCGCCGGCGTTGGTGGGGTCGATGATGTCGGGGAAGTTCGTCCAGATACGGGAGTCCAGGCGTGGCCACGCCTCGTAGACCACGTAGATCAGCAGGCCGGCGAGGAAGATCACGCCGACCGCGAGCGAGGTCCACAGGCTCAGGCGGAAGAACCGTTCGCGCCACGGTGTGCCGCGGCCCTTGAGGCGCGGGACCCCGGGTGGGGCGTCGTGCTCGAGGACGGAGGAGGCCATCACTCGTACACCTCCCGGTACTTGCGGACGAGACGGATGCTGATCAGGTTCATCACCAGCGTCATCACGAAGAGCAGCGAGCCCACCGCGAAGATGGTCTTGTAGCCGGTCGAGCCGACCGGGACGTCGCCGATGCCGGCGGCCGCGATGAAGGCGGTCATGGTCTGCATGCCTTCGAGGGGGTTCCAGGAGAGCTGGGGCCGCAGTCCCGCGGCGATCGCGACGATCATCGTCTCGCCGATGGCGCGCGAGATCCCGAGGACGACCGCGGCCACGATCCCGGACAGGGCCGCCGGGAAGACGACCCGCGTGGAGACCTGCATCCGCGAGGAGCCGAGCGCGAAGGCGCCGTCGCGCAGGGCGTGCGGCACCGCGGCCATCGCGTCCTCGGAGAGCGAGGCGACCGTCGGGATGATCATGATGCCCATGACGAAGCCGGCCGAGAGGGCGTTGAAGATCTGCGGGGGCTGGTCGAACCACCAGTTGTCGCGCAGGAAGGGGGTGATCGCCTTCAGCGCGAAGAAGCCGTAGACGACGGTCGGGATACCGGCGAGCACTTCGAGGACCGGCTTGAAGACCGTCCGCGTACGGGAACTCGCGTACTCGCTGAGGTAGATCGCCGCACCGAGCCCCAGCGGCACGGCCACGACCAGCGCGATCAGGGTGATGAGCAGGGTCGCGCCGACCAGCGGGAGCACCCCGAACTCGGGCGGGTTGAACAGGGCCGACCACTCGGTGCCGGTGAGGAACTCACCGAGGCCGACCTCGCCGAAGAAGTCGCTGGTCGGCGGTACGAGCGCGATCACGATCCCGACGGTGGTCAGGACCGAGACGAGCGCGGCGGCCACCAGGAGGACCTTGATGACCTTCTCGCCGTAGCGCGGCTGGGACCGCTTCAGGAAGCCGGGGCTTCCCGAAGCGGACCGCGGCCTCTGCTGAGGGACGCTCATGACTTCTGCTGTTCACGCAGCTTGTCGAGCGCCGCCTTCAGCTGGGTCTCCTGTTCTGTGTTCAGCGGGACGAAGAGGGCCTTCTCGGCGATCTCGGCGTGCTTCTCGACGTAGAACTCGACGAACGCCTCGACCTCCGGCTTGTCGAGCGAGCTGGCCTTCGGGTAGATGAACAGCGGCCGGGACAGCGGCTTGTACGTGCCGTCCTGGACGGTCTCGGTGGTGGGCTCGACACAGCCGTCACCGCCGTCGACCTGCACCAGCTTCAGCTTGTCCTTGTTCTCCTCGTAGTAGGAGAGGCCGAAGTAGCCGAGGCCGCCCTTGGAGCCGGAGACGCCCTGGATGATGACGTTGTCGTCCTCGCTCGGCGAGTAGTCGGTGCGCGACGCGCCGTCCTCGCCGTTGATCGCCTCGGTGAAGTACTCGAAGGTGCCCGAGTCCGTGCCGGGTCCGTAGAGTTCGAGCTTCTCGTCGGGGAACTTCGAGTCGACCTGGTTCCAGTTGTTCACCTTCGACTTGGGCTCCCAGATCTTCTTGAGCTGGTCGACGGTGAGGCACTCGGCCCAGTCGTTCTCCTTGCTGACCACGACGGAGAGGCCGTCGTTGGCGACCTGGAACTCCTCGAACCCGATCTTCTTTCCGTCGCAGACGGACTTCTCCTCGTCCTTGATGGGACGGGAGGCGTCGGAGATATCGGTCTCGCCGGCGCAGAACTTCTCGAAGCCGCCACCGGTGCCCGAGGTGCCGACGGTGACCTTGACCCCGGAGTTCTCGGCCTGGAAGAGCTGGGCGGCGGCGGAGGACAGCGGGGCGACGGTGGACGAGCCGTCGATGCGGATATTGCCCTTCAGGGCGCCGTCCTTGCCGTCGCCGCCGCCACCGCCTCCGGCGTCCTCTCCGCCACAGGCGGTCGCGGCGAGCAGTACGGCGGCGGTGAGGGCCAGCGGAGTCCTGGCCCGGCGCAGCGCAGTGGAAGTGTTCACGAGTAACGACCCTCGCGTCGGCCGGGCAGCCGCCCGGCGGCGTGGACCGGCGCCCCTGTGGGGGTGGGCTCGCGGTCAGGACACCATGGATGGAAGTCCTCGGCGGTGAACGCGCGGTGTACGCGGGCGCGGAAGGATATGAACGCGGGCGCTCGAATGGCGAGCTGGATCTCGTAGGCGTGAACTGCCTTGATAAGCGGGGAAGTTGGGGCGTCAGGGGCACAGGACAAGCGCGCCGGTGCACCCCCGCGGGGCACCGGCGCGCGAGGTGCCTCAGGCCTTGTTGAGGTGGCCCCAGAACTCGTCGAAGGAGAGCTTCTTGTCGCCGTCGATGTCCTTGGCGTTGATGACGGCCTGGGCGACCGACTCGGTGACGTTCCAGTCGCCGCCCTGAGCGAGCGCCCTCTTGAACTCCGCGGCGGTGATCAGACCGTCACCATCCGAGTCGATCCGGTCGAACTGCGCGCGTGCCGCCTCGATGTCGGCCATGCCTTCCACCCCTTCTTGGTGCTGAACTGACCCGGTCAGATTAACTACCCGGTCATACGTCCCCGTCAGCGGGACAGCTCGTCCTCGAGCGCGGCCACGACCCAGCTGAACTCCTCCCGGTAGTCCGGCGCCGTCTCCATCCCCTGCACCTGGGCGATCAGCTCCCGCAGCCGGGACACCCGGGCCGCGCTCGCCGACCGGATCAGCGCCAGGACCGCGGCCCGGTCCGCGTCCCCGAGCAGCTCACCGAGCACCTCGCGCGCCCCCTCCGAGTCGGGCGCCACACCACGGCGGCGGGTCTCGCCCGCGAAGTGGACGAGCCGGCTCATGAACCACAGGGAGCTGCCGGCCGGGGTCTCGGCGGTACGTCCCGCCGCGTTGAACTCGATCACCTTGCGCATCGCGCCCCTGAACTCGGGGTCCTGCAGCAGCTCCGCCAGCTCCACCCAGGCGTCGACCTGCCCGGCCGTGGGATCGTCCGGCAGATCGGGGATGCCGAACCGCAGCCGCGTACGGATGTCGGGGTCGGTGGTGTCGAGCCCGCCGAACACCTCGGCGGTGAACTCGTCGATGATGCGCGCCCGTTCGGCGGCGCTCAGTCGGGCCAGCTTGTTCATCAGGGTCATCTCCTGTGCGGTCGAACCGCGCTTGGCGACGGTCGCGAGCACGGCCCGGGTCACCTTGAGGCTCTGGATCTGCGCGTCGAGCGCACTCACATGCCGCGCCGCCACCTGCGCCACGGTGATCTCCCCGGCGACCACCGCGCGTACGTCGTCCAGGCCGAGGCCCAGGTCGCGCAGCGTGCGGATGAGTTCGAGGCGGGCCACGGACTCGGCGTCGTAGAGCCGGTAGTTGCCCTCGGAGCGGTCAACCACGGGCAGCGCGCCGGCGTCGGACCAGTAGCGGATGGTGCGCACCGGGAGTCCGGTGCGGCGGGCGAGCTGCCCGATGGTGAGCAGCTCCGGGCCGTCGTGGATCATGAAGGAGAGTCTGTGCCTTCCAGTGGGTGGAGACTCAAGGGTTTGCTTCGACAGGGTTTGCTTCGACGTGGGGGTACGAAGATGAGCAGCGCACTTGCCGAGGTACTCGCCGCCGCGGCGGCCGGCCGGTTTCCCGCACCGGACGGCACGACCACGATCCTGCCGCAGCCGAACCCGCGGGACGCGGGTGTCCTCGCGTTCACGGCCCACTCGGTGGTGTTCACCGACGAGGACCCGGACTGGGTGCGCGAGACGCTCGCGGCCATGGACTGCGACGCCCTCGCGGCCACGATGAACCCGCGCTTCCTCGCGGCGTTCATGGAGCGGACGGGCCGGCGCACGGACACCATCGATCTGATGACGGTGGCGACACCGCTGAGCGGTGAACTCCCGCTCCCGCTGCGGGAGATCGAGGACCAGGACCACCCGCGGGTGGCGTACGCCCGCAAGCGCCGCGACGACGTGCGCGTGTGGACGACCGACGGCGGTCTGCTGGCGCTCGGGCGCGGGCTCGCGGGGCGCTGGGAGGTGTCGGTGGAGGTCGACGAGGACGTACGGCACCGGGGGCTCGGCCGGCAGCTTGCGGTCGCGGCGCGTCATCTCGTACCGGCGGATGCGGTGCTGTGGGCGCAGCAGTCGCCGGGCAATGCGCGCAGTGTGCGGACGTTCCAGGCGGCGGGGTACAAGGCGGTGGCCTCGGAGGTGCTGTTCTTCGCGCCGTGACGCCCCCGTACAAAGCCCCCGTACAAGAGACAGAACCGGGCGCGGGCGCCTCCGAGTAGCGCCCGCGCCCGGTGGTCTCCGGGACCTTCAGTGGGTCAGCCGAGGGTCACCGGAAGATTCCGGTGTGGCCAAGGGAGTAGCGGCCCGGCTGGGGATAGACCGCGAGTCCGTGCGGGCCGCCGCCGACCGGGATACGGGCCAGCTGGACGCCGCTGTGGGTGTCGATGGCGTACACCTCGTTGTCGTAACGGCCCGACAGCCACAGGACGTTGCCGTCCGCCGAGACGCCGCCCATGTCCGGGGAGCCGCCGTCGGGCAGCCACCACTTCTTGGTGAGCTTGTTCTGGGCGAAGTCGAAGACCGAGATCGAGCCCTCGCCGCGGTTGGGTACGTACATCTCCTTGGAGTCGCGGGAGATGTAGAGGCCGTGGCAGCCCTTGCCGGTGGGCATCAGCTTCGGCGTCGTGAACTTCTCGCCGTCCAGGACCCACATGCCGTGCGCCATCATGTCGGCGATGTAGAAGGTCTTGCCGTCCGGCGAGATCTTCACGTCCTGTGGCATCGCGCCCTCGAAGGGCAGCTTCATCTGGCCGACGACCTTCATCTTCTCCGTGTCGACCTTGAGCAGTTCGGCGGAGAACTCGCAGGACACGATGAAGTAGCGGCCGTCGAGCGAGAAGTCGGCGTGGTTCACGCCGTAGCAGCTCACCGGCTCGGTGTGCTGGCGCTTCATCGTCTGCGGATCGCGGAAGACGATCTCGCGGTCGAGCGACGCCATCACGATCGCACTCTTGCCGTTGGGCGTGAAGTAGAGGTTGTACGGGTCGTGCACCTCGACGTCCGGCGCCTTGCGCTTGGCGGTCAGCGGGTCGAGCGGGGTGAGCGTGTGGCCGCGGTTGTTGTTGACCCAGAGGGTCTTCATGTCCCAGGAGGGCACGACGTGCTGCGGCTGGGTGCCGGTCTCGATGGTGTCGACGACCTGGAAGGAGTTGGGGTCGATCACCGAGACCGTGTTGGAGTTGGTGTTCGGGACGTAGATCCGTTCCTTGACCGTCTTCATGAACGGCGAGAGGTTGCCCGCCCGGTTCGCCGCGTAGATGTCCTTGGGGTTCTCCACCGGCGGCATCCCGGGCAGCCCGTAGACCGGCTTGGGCCCGGCCGGCTTGAGCGCCGCCTGCTGTGCGGCGGACTTCTCGTGGACGGACTGCTCGGGCGAGCCGCAGGCCGCGAGGACGACGGAGGCGGCGAGCACACCGCAGGCCAGCAGGCGGGTTCTCTTCGTGAGAGGTCGGGCGAGAGGTTTCATGAGGTCAGCAGCTCCGTGGTGGTCACCGCGGTCAGTTCGCGGCGGGCGAGTTCTTCCAGGACGGCCGGGAGCGCGGCGACCGTGTCCGCGTACCCGAAGTGCAGACTCACCACGGATCCGCCGCGCACCGTGGAGGTGCTGTTGCGGACCACGGCCTGGGCGCCGGGCGAGGTGAAGTCCAGGGAGTCCGTGTCGTACGACAGGACGTGCGGGTAGCCGGCCCGGCGGGCCAGCTTCTGTACGAGCGGGCTCGCGTGCTGCGTACGGGAGGGCCGGAACCAGGTGCCGATCGAACCGGTCAGCCGGCGCAGGCGGTCCGCGCAGCCGGTGATCTCGGCGAACGCCTCGGCCTCGGAGAGCTGGTTGATGTCGAGGTGGCGCAGGGTGTGGTTGCCCAGTTCATGGCCGCCGTCGAGGATGCGGCGGGCGAGCTCCGGATAGCGGTCGAGCCAGCTGCCGACGGCGAGCACGGTGACACGGGCGCCGGCCTTCTCCGCCTGGGTGAGCAGCTGCCGGGCGATCTTCGGGTCGCCCTGCCCGTGGAAGGTGAGCGCGACGCGGGGATTGTTCCGTGGGCCGTGCTCGATCTGCGCGGGCAGCCCCGGGAAGCGGCGCGGTCCGGGCGCCGGGGGCGGCGCCGAGGGCCGGGGCTCGGGCGCCCGTGCGCGGTCCGGCCCGTCGGCCGAGCAGGCGGTGGCGAGCGGGCCGGCGAGGGCGAGCAGGGCTGCGGCGCGCAGAGCACCGCGGCGGTCGGTGGTCACGCCGCCCATTTAAAGGGGCTATCGCATAAAAGGTAATGATTGACCCAATTCGGGACTGTCGCGGGTCGCCCCTCCCGGAGCCCACACCCATCCCCTCGCGCCGCCAAAGCGTTTGCACAGCGCTTATTTAGCCGCTGTTTACAAGGTCAGTGCTCCAGATCACCAAAGATTAATCTTTGAATCGTTCATGTTTGGTAGGGATTGTCCGAGTAAGGACCTTTGGCTTGGAGACCGCCCGTCTGCCATAGTCGGAGGCACGCGATGCCCATTGACCCGAGCAATCGCCATACGACCGCGGATCACACCCCCCGAGGATCCGCGGTGCACGCAGAAGCCCCCTAGAAGCCGTCACCCCCGGCGCGATGGGGGCTTCTGCATGTCCGCGGCCTTACGTCAGCGCGTGATCTCGTACGTCGAGGTCGTCTGGCTGCCCTCGTTCGCGACGAGCAGCAGCGGCTCACGGGTGGGCGAGGCAGCCGCCGGGACGAAGCTGACGCCCTCGGGTGAGGCATCGCCCGCGGTGCGCGTCCAGCCCTTGAAGCGGGGCGCGCGCGGGTCGGTGATGTCGAAGGTCATCACTCCGCCGGTGCGCTCCAGGAGGACGAAGGCGTACGTACGGCCGTCGATCTCGCCGACCGTCAGGCCCTCGGGCTCGGGGCCCTTGTTGTCGCTGCGCTTGTCCCAGTCGCCCTCACCCTCGGCGTTGAAGTTGGCCGGGTCGATCTTCGCGGTGAGCTGCTCGAGGAGATCGCCGCTGTCCCAGACGAGGCGGCCTTCGGTGTCACGGATCGAGAAGGACCGCCCGCCGGGCGCGTAGAGCGGGCCGCCGGGCTTGGCGGGCGTGGAGTTGAGGACGTCGAGGCGGCCCATCGCCTTGTCGTCGAGCAGCGCGGGGTCGAAGCCCTCGGGCAGCAGCGCCGGGTCGAGGTCGGCGAGGCGGGTGAGGTCCTCGTAATCGCCGTACTCGCGCGCGTCACCCTCGTTCGCGACCACGTAGTACGTACGGCCGTGGCGCTCGAACGCGGCGGCCGCGTCCGGCATGTAGACGCCGAGCAGCGGGCGCGTGGCGATGTTGATCGCGCCGTCCTTGTCGCTGGTGTCCAGGCCGTTGCCGGGCTTGGAGTGGCCCTTGTGGCCGAGGCCCGCGAGGTCGGTGACCTTGCCGGTGCGCAGGTCGACGGTGGCGACGGCGTTGTTCTCCTGCAAGGTCACGTACGCCTTGCGGGAGTGCTTGTCGACGGTGATGTACTCCGGCTCCAGGTCCTGCGCGACGCTCGCGCCGGGCCCGCTGATGCGCACGCTCGCGCCGAGGCGGCGGTGGTTGTACGCGCGGAAGTCGGCGGTCTTCGTGCTCGCGCGCTGCCAGCCGCGCGCGAGGTCGACCAGGGTGACGCTGCCCTCGGGGTCGGTGTCGCCGGGTGCGTAGCCGCCGGGCTCGCCCTCGTTGGCGACCAGGACGGTGTCGCCGTCCTTGCTGAAGGTGACCATGTCGGGGCCGTGGCCGGCGGGCAGCGCGCGCAGTACTTCGCCGTCGGGGCGCATCAGGACGACCTTGCCGCGTTCGGCGGCTTCGGCGGTCTCGACGGCGACGGCTATCAGCCCGTCGTACGCGGCGACGCTGGTGACCGCACCGTCGCCGTACGCGGAGAGGTCGACGGTCCGCACCCGGCGCGGGGTTTCGGGGTCGCGGACGTCGACGATGTCGAGCGTGAGGGTGTCGGCGCCGGTGACGAAGGCACGCCGCGACGTCTTGTCGTACGCGACGATCTCGGCGGCCGCCGAGGTGAACGTCGACAGATGCCTGAGCTCGATGTGCCGGCCGTGTCCGCGATCCCTGTGCCCTGCGGAGGGGGCGGAGCCGGCGGGGGACGCCACGGCGGTGAGGGACGAGACGAGAAGGGCGGCCAGGGAGACGCGGGCCGCGCGCCGGGTGATTCGCATGGGCGCATCGTGCAGGCGATGGCTGAACCGGAGGGGAACTGCGGGTGATGCTCAGGGGGTTGGCCGGTGGTCAGCGGTCGGCGATCCGCATTTCGAACCAGGTGGTCTTGCCGCGCGGCAGGAGATCCACGCCCCAGCGGTCGGAGAGCTTGTCGACCAGGAAGAGACCGCGGCCGCTGGTGTCCATCTCATGGACGGGCATCAGACAGGGCAGTCCGCGCGAGGGATCGCGGACCTCGATCCGGATCCAGCCGCGCCGGCGCAGCATGCGTAAGCCGAACACCCGGGCTCCGGTGTGCCGTACGGCATTTCCGACGAGTTCGGAGACGAGCAGCACGACCGCTTCGGCCACCTGAGGGGAAAGGCCCCAGTGGCGCAGGACGACGATCTGGGCGAGCCGGCGTGCCGTGCCGGCCGACTCGGGCCGGGAGGGCAGCGGGACTTCGTCCTCGGTCGGGTTACCGAACAACTCCAGGGCTTTCAGGGCCCGTTCGTCCTCTACGGCAGGAGACCACCGGGACACGGTCACGCCGCCGTGTCGCCGTGTCTGTTCGCTGCTCTCCAGCCCCGCCATGCCCCCATCATGGCCTCAGGCGGGGCCTGTTGGAGCCCTTACGCGAGAAGTCACATCGCGGAATGGATGGTTCCGCAGGGCGCATTCGGCATATGCCTAAGGCACTTAAGGTGCGATGACGCCGGGTGTGACCTGCGATGACACCCCGCTCTCAAGAGATCACCCAGAGTTCTGGCCAAGGCAGCCTTAAGACGCTCTTAAGGTTGACATAAGCCGGACGTGAGGGTGAGCGGCGGCCACCGCTCACCCTCCTGTGCGTCAACTCGGCGCACCCTGCGGCGACTTGACGCTCAGACGAACTTCGCCTTGCCCGGGCCCTCCTCGACGAAGCTGCGCATGCCGCGGTCGCGGTCCTCCGTGGCGAACAGGGCCGAGAACCAGGTGCGTTCGATGGCGAGGCCCGTGTCGATGTCGGTCTCCAGGCCGCGGTCGACCGACTCCTTCGCCGCGCGCAGCGCGATGGCCGGGCCCTGGGCCAGCTTCGCGGCCCAGGTGTGCGCCTGCTCGTAGACCTCGGCGGCGGGCACCACGCGGTCGACCAGGCCGAGTTGGAGTGCCTCGTCGGACTTGACCATACGGCCGGTGAAGATCAGGTCCTTGGCGCGGGACGGGCCGATCAGGCGCGAGAGGCGCTGGGTGCCGCCGGCGCCCGGGATCAGGCCGAGCAGGATCTCGGGCTGGCCGAGCTTGGCGTTGTCGGCGGCGATGCGGTAGTCGGCGCACAGGGCCAGCTCGCAGCCGCCGCCGAGCGCATAGCCGGTGACGGCGGCGACGACGGGCTTGGGGATACGGGCGACGGCGGTGAACGCGTCCTGCAGATCGCGGGCGCGCAGGACCATCGCGGCATGGTCCATCGCCTGCATCTCCTTGATGTCCGCACCGGCCGCGAACACCTTCTCGCCGCCGTAGAGCACGACGGCCCGTACGTCGTCACGGGCGGTGGCCTCGTCGGCGAGCTCCTTGAGACGGTCCTGGGTGGCCACGTCGAGAGCGTTCATCGGCGGGCGGTCCAGACGGATCGTGCCCACACCTGCGGTGACTTCGAGAGAGACGGTCATGTACGGAGGTTAGCGGCCGTTCACGCACGTGGGCCCGGTGCTGTTGGTCACAGCACCGGGCCCACGGTCGCGTCAGGGGCGGGAGACTACTCGAGGGCTACTTCTCCCACTTGTCCCATGCCAGGTTCCAGGCGTTGAGGCCGTTGAACCAGTCGATGGTGTCGTCCTTGGAGTTCTTGATGGTGACCACGTCGCCGACCATCGACTGGTCGTAGAACCAGGCGGCGGGCGTCTTGCCGTCGTAGCCGCCGCGGACATCGCGCAGGCCGACGCAGCCGTGGCTGACGTTGGCGGAACCGAAGGTCGAGGAGCTCGCCCAGTAGTTGCCGTGGATGAACGTGCCCGAGGCCGACAGACGCATCGCGTGCGGCACGTCCTTGATGTCGTACTCGCCCTCGCCCTCGCTGTCGGTGAAGCCGACCGTGGCGCCGTTCATCCGGGTCACCTTGTGCTTCTCGGTGATGACCATCTGGCCGTTCCACGAGGGGGTGGCCGGGGCGCCGGTGGTGATCGGGATGGTCTTGACGACCTTGCCGTCGCGTTCCACCGTCATCTTCTTGGACTTGGCGTCGACCGTGGAGACCTGCGAGCGGCCGATGGTGAAGGTGATGGACTTGACCTGCGAGCCGTAGACGTCCGGGCGGCCTTCGACACCGTCGAGGTTGAGCTTGACGGTGACCTTGGTGCCGGGCTTCCAGTACTCCTCGGGGCGGAAGTCGAGGCGGTCGTTGCCGTACCACTTGTGCCGGATCTCGACGGCGGGGTCGGCGGTGACCTCGATGGCGTCCTCGACGGCGTCGGGCTTGGTGATGCCGCGGGTGAAGTTCAGCGAGACCGGCATGCCCACGCCGACCTTGTCACCGTTCTCGGGCGTGAAGTGACCCACGAAGGTGTTCTTCGGGGTGAGGGTCGTGAAGCTGATGTCCTTCGCGGACGCACGGCCTTCGGAGTCCTTGGCCGTGGCGTGCACCTTGTACTTCGTGGAGGCGGCGAGATGGCTCTCCGGCTTCCAGCTGGCGCCGTCCTTGGCTATCTCGCCGGGGATCGCCCTGCCCTTGGTGTCCTCGACCTTGACGTCGGTGAGCTTGCCCTTGTCGGCGGTGATCTTCAGGGCGCCGCTCGTGGCGACGTCCTTGGCACCGTCCTTGGGGGCTATGTCGACCACGGCGACCGAAGGCGTGTTGGCCTTCGCCTTGTCCGAGCCCGCCTTGTTCTTGTCCTTGTCGCCGCCGCCGTCGTCTCCGCCGCCGCCGCCGCAAGCGGTGACCGCGAGCAGCAGTGCGCCCGTGATCAGGGCCAGCCGGCCTCTGGCGCGGTGTCGCCGTGCATCAACCGATGCCCCCGATATCGGTCGCCCGTTCACCTGTCGTTCTCCCCTCGCATGGCCTGGTCAGGCCCGCTCCCCTGGCTGCGCGCGTGCTCGTCGCGCACCTATGCGCAAGGGTTATCACACGGGCTTGTGGGGTGGCTCACTCGGGTTGTCACTGTTCCGTCCCAACTGACGGGGCGGGGTGGGGATTTCTTTCCCCCACCCCGCCCCTTCCCGAAACCTGGGGCTTTGCCCCCGGGCCCCCGCATCCGAACTTCGTTCGGATCTCCTCAAACGCCGGAGGGGCTGATTGCCGAGCCCTTCTTCCAGTTCTGCCACGACATGTTCCAGCCGCCGAGGCCGTTGTCCGGTGCGACCGTCTTGTCCTTGGAGCCCGTGACCTCGACGACGTCGCCGATCAGGGAGCGGTCGAAGAACCAGCCCGCCGGGGTTTCCGCGCTGCCGCCCTTGATGTCGCGCAGGCCGACGCAGCCGTGGCTGACGTTGTCGCGGCCGAAGGTGGACGACGAGGCCCAGTAGTTGCCGTGCAGGAAGGTGCCGGAGGTGGTGAGGCGGATGGCGTGCGGGACGTCCTTGATGTCGTATTCGCCCTTGCCGTCGGAGTCCGTGAAGCCCACGGTCGCGCCGTTCATGCGCGTCACCTCGAGCATCTCGGTGATGACCATTTTCCCGTTGTACGTGGTGGTCTTGGGCGCTCCGGCCGTGATCGGCACCTTGGACAGGAGCTCTCCGTCCCTGCGTACCTCCATCGTGTGCTCCGCGGCGTCCACCAGGGAGACCTGGCTGCGGCCGACCGTGAAGGCGAAGGTCTTGTGCTGGAGTCCGTAGATGCCGGGCGCCGCCTCGACGTCGCGCAGATGCAGATCGACCGTGACCTTCGTGCCCGGTTTCCAGTAGTCGCGGGGACGGAAGTCCAGGCGGTCGGTGCCGAACCAGTGGCCGACGATGTCGGTGGGCGGCTGGGCCGTCACCTTCACCGCGCGCTCGACGGCCGCCCGGTTCTCGACCTCGCGGTTGAAGTCGAGCGACACGATCATGCCGGTGCCGACGGTGGAACGGTTCTCCGGCTTCACGTACGCCACGAAGCGTTCGTCCGGGACGTAGGTGGTGAAGGTCGTGTGCCGGGCCGAGCGGCGGCCGTGGCCGTCCAGGGCCACCGCGTCCACCTCGTACTTCGCGGCGAGCGCGAGCCGGTGGTCGTCCGGGGTCCAGCGCAGGCCGTCCTCGGAGATCCGGCCGGGCACCGGGGACTCCTGTGCGTCCTGGTACTTGACCACCTTCACGGTCTCCAGGCGCCCGCTGGGTACTTTGACCTCGATGCCCTCCTCGGGCCGTACTCCGCGCTCACCGTGCTGCGGGCTCACCCGGATCGGTTCGGTCTCACCCTTGCCGAGCATCTCGTCGAGCCGGAAGCCGTCCGCCGAGCACCCGGCGAGCAGACCGATGCTGATCACGGCGGCGGTCAGGGCCTGCACCGCGCGCCGGGCCCGGCCGGCGCCGGCGCCCCTGTCGTTTTGTCTCACGTTGTCCCCAACGACGCGCCCCCTCCTGGGGAAACGTGAGTGCGGGGCCGGTTGGGGGCACAACTGGGGGGAGACAGCGAGGACGTTACGGACGGAACCGCGGCCGGGACGCCGTGCGACCGCCGGGCGGCCTCGCGCTGAGTACCGCTGAGCCGCGGGAGGCTGACAGGTGTCGAGGGCACCCGAGCAAGAGGCATGGCAAGGGGCACGACAAGGACCACGTCAGGAATCAGCGGAGAGGATGACACGGGCGGACGAACTGCTTGGCGGCACCGGCATACGCGGGGCCACGCGGCGTGGACGGGAGAGCCCGCTGCCCACACGGCCGGTCCGGCCGGGGGCGCCGACGCCGCTCGGCGCGCGCTTTCGGACCGGTCCCGACGGTGTGGCCGGCACCAACTTCGCGCTGTGGGCAGGCGGCGCAGAGGCGGTGGAACTGTGTCTCTTCGATGAGCAGGGGCGCGAGACAAGGTGTCCGCTGACCGAGCTGACCCATGAGATCTGGCACGGGTTCGTGCCCGGGGTCGAGCCGGGGCAGCGCTACGGCTATCGCGTGGACGGGCGCTGGGATCCCTGGACGGGCGCGCGCTGGAATCCGGCGAAGCTGCTGCTCGACCCGTACGCACGGGCAGTGGACGGTGATTACGGCATCTACGGCCGGGCGGCCGAGGTGTACGGGCATATGCGGGACTGGCCGGAGCAGCACGTCGCGGACACCGTGCGCGACGACCGTGATTCGGCGCCTTTCGTGCCCAAGGGAATCGTTGTCCATGACGACGGTCCCGACGAATGGGCCGAGGACCGGCGGCCGAAAACGCCCTGGGCGGACTCGGTGATCTACGAATTGCACGTCAAGGGCTTCACGAAGCGGCATCCGGGGATTCCGGAGGAATTGCGCGGTACGTATGCGGGGCTCGGGCATCCGGCGGCGGTCGACCATCTCGTACGGCTCGGGGTGACGGCGGTCGAGTTGCTGCCGGTGCACCAGTTCGCGCATGAGGACCATCTGCTGAAGCGGGACCTCAGGAATTACTGGGGTTACAACTCGATCGGCTATTTCGCGCCGCACGCGGGATATGCGGCCGGTGCGACGACCGGTGCGCAGGTGGGCGAGTTCAAGGACATGGTGCGGTCGCTGCACGACGCCGGGATCGAGGTCATTCTCGACGTGGTCTACAACCACACGGCGGAAGCGGGCGAGTTGGGGCCGACGCTTTCGTTGCGCGGGATCGACAACCGGGGTTATTACCGGCTCCAGGGCGACCCGCGCCGGTACGCGGACTACACGGGCTGCGGGAACACGCTGCATGTGGTGCAGCCGCATGTGCTGCGGCTGATCACCGATTCCCTGCGGTACTGGGTGACGGAAATGGGCGTGGACGGTTTCCGTTTCGATCTGGCCGCCGCGCTCGCGCGTTCCTTTCACGATGTCGACATGCTCTCGCCTTTCCTCGCGGTGATCGCCCAGGATCCGGTGCTCCGGCGGGTGAAGCTGATCGCCGAGCCGTGGGATGTGGGATCCGGCGGCTATCAGGTCGGGTCTTTCCCGCCGTTGTGGACGGAGTGGAACGACCGCTATCGCGGTGCCGTACGGGATTTCTGGCGCGGTGCGCTGCCGGACGTGCGGGATCTCGGATACCGGCTCTCCGGGTCGAGTGATCTGTACGCGTGGGGCGGGCGCAGGCCGTACGCGTCGGTCAACTTCATCACCGCGCACGACGGGTTCACGCTGCGGGATCTCGTGAGTTACGAGCGCAAGCACAACGAGGCCAACGGCGAGGGCAACCGGGACGGCACGGACGACAACCGGGCCTGGAACTGCGGGGTCGAGGGCGAGAGCGACGACGAGCGGATCCAGGCGCTCAGGCGCCGGCAGCTGCGGAATCTGCTGACGACGCTGCTGCTCTCGACCGGGGTGCCGATGCTGGTCGCGGGCGATGAGCTGGGGCGTACGCAGGGCGGGAACAACAACGCGTACTGCCAGGACAACGAGACCAGCTGGGTGGACTGGGCGCTGCTCGAACAGCCGGGCTGGAAGGCCCTGTTCGAGCTGACCTCCCGGCTGATCCGGCTGCGGCACGAGCATCCGGTCCTTCGCCGCCGCTCGTTCTTCTCGGGGCGGGCGCACTCGGCGGACGGGCTGCGGGATCTGGCCTGGTTCACGGCGCACGGCGCGGAGATGACGGAGCGGGACTGGTACGCGCCGGCCGCGACACTCGGGATGTATCTGTCCGGGCGCGACATCCCCGGGCGCGACGCACGCGGGGCGCCGGTGACGGACGACAGCTTCCTGGTGGTCCTGCACGCCGGGGACCGCCCGGTGAGCTTCACGCTGCCGGGTCCGCCGTGGGCCACCGCGTACGAACTGGTCCTGGACACCAACAGCGAGGACCAGGCGGGGGCTCCCGGCACGCTCCACGAGGCGGGGACGGTGGTGACGGTGCCGGCCCGCTGCGTGCTGCTCTACCGGGTGGCGGACTGAGCGGCGGTCAGCCGAGGATGCCGCGGTCGTAACCCGTCGCGACCGCGGCCGCGCGGTCCTTCACGCCCAACTTGGCGTACAGATGGGTGAGATGAGTCTTGACCGTGGCCTCGCTGATGAACAGTTCGCGGGCGATCTCGCGGTTGGAGGTGCCGCGCGCGACCAGGGTCAGGACCTCGCGCTCACGGGCGCTGAGCGGGGTCTCGCCGGGTGTCGGGGCGGGGGTGCGCACCCGGGAGACCAGGCGGGAGGCGACCGCGGGCGAGAGGACCGTGCGGCCCTCGGCGGCGGCGCGTACCGCCGTGAACAGCTCGTCGCGCGGGGCGTCCTTGAGGAGATAGCCGGTCGCGCCCGCCTCGATCGCGGGGAGCGTGTCGGAGTCGGTGTCGTACGTGGTGAGGACCAGGACCTTGGCACGGGCGCCGGTCCGTGCGAGCTCGGCGATCGCGGCCACTCCCCCGCCGCCGGGCATCCGCAGGTCCATCAGGACGACGTCGGGGTCGAGCCCGGCGGTGAGCGCGACGGCCTCCTCGCCGGTCGAGGCCTCGCCGAGCACCTCGAAGCCTGGCGCCGAGAGGAACATGCCGCGCAGGCCGTCCCGTACGACGGGATGGTCGTCCACGATGAGCAGGGTGATCGTCGCGTCAGTGCTGGTCATGGTGGCCCCACGGTACGGGACCGGCCGCACGGTCCGTACCGGCAACGTCCTTGCGTACGAGGGGGACGCGCGCCGAGACCGCCGTGCCGAGACCCGGCTCGGACTCGATCTCCACGGCGCCGGCGACGCGTTCGGCCCGGGCCCGCATCCCGTCGACGCCGAAGCCGCCCGAACCGGAGCGCTGCGGGATGGTGAGGGGGTCGAAGCCGGCGCCGTCGTCGCGTACGTCCAGGGCCACTTCGTCGTCCATGTAGGAGAGCGTGACGCCGATCCGGGTCGCGGCCGCGTGCCGGGCCGTGTTGGACAGGGCCTCCTGCGCGATCCGTACGAGGGTGCCCTCGATCTCGTCGTGCAGGGGCTCGGCGGTGCCCGTGACGGTGAACTCGGCGCGTACGCCCGTACGTGCGGACCATTCCGCCACCGTCTGCTTCAGGGCTTCCGCCAGGCCCTGGTCCTGCAAGGCGGCCGGTCCGAGGTTGTGCACCGAGCGGCGGGCCTCGCCGAGGCTGGAGCGGGCGAGGTCGGCGGCGCGGCCGAGGTGAACGCGGGCCAGGGCCCGGTCGTCGGTGTTGGCGACGACCTGGAGCTGGGCGATGATGCCGGTCAGGCCCTGCGCGATGGTGTCGTGGATCTCGGCGGCGAGCCGGCGGCGCTCGTCGGCGACGCCCGCTTCCCTCGCCTGGACGAGGAGTTGGTCGTGGAGGGCGGCGTTCTCGTCGAGGGCTTGCTGGAGGGCGGTGTTGGCCTCGGCCAGCTCCCGGATGGTCCTTGCCTGGACGCGGGCGTGCTCATCCTCCTTGGCCTGGAGGTGGCCCATCGCACCGACCAGAGTCATGTTGACGGCGATCAGGGCGCCGAACACGATCCAGCCGAGGGGGTCGCGGGGCGGCAGGCCGCCCGACTGGGACCCGGCCACGACGACGACCGAGGCGAACAGGGCGGGTTTGCGCAGGAGGGGCGGCAGCAGCCGGTCCGCGTCGAAGTAGCCGACAGCCGCGAAGAACGCGAAGAACGGATTGATCCAGGTCAGCACGAACGCGAGGGCCCAGCGCACCCAGTAGCAGAAGACGCCCGCAGCGGACGGGCCCGGCCGGGTGCGCTCCGCCCGGACCCACCACAGCTGCAGAACGAGGGCGGCGGCGCTGAGCGCCAGGAGGACGTACCAGTCGGTGCGGTCCATGCCCACCGCGTCGGCCGTGGCGACGGACAGCACGAATCCGACGCCGAGCAGTACGAAGGCGCCGTAGCGGTGCACGGGACGCCAGCGCTCCTCGACGAGGGCGGCGGCCGCGTCGGCGGCGGTGCGGCCGGATCCGGATTCCGTGACCCCGCCCGTCTTCCCCGTCATGCCCTCAGTCTGCACGGACGGTGCCGCGCTCACCGAAGCACTCCCCTCACTCCCAGCGGAACCAGCGGGTCGCCGCGGCGGTGAGCAGCACCGACCACAGGGCGAGGACGCCAAGGTGGGACCAGCTCGGCCAGTCGCCGGCCGCGGCCTCGCCGAGCGCCTGGGCGGCGGCGCCGAACGGGAGCAGCTCCATGGTCCGGGCGAGGGCGTCGGGCATGGTCTGCACCGGCATCCACAGGCCCGCGCTGAACATCATCGGGAAGAAGGCCGCGGCGCCCACCGCGTTCGCGGCCTTGGACGTACGGGAGACGGCCGAGAGCAGGGCGCCGAGGGAGAGCGCCGCGGTGACGGAGAGGCCGAGGGCCACCACGTATCCGAAGAACTGCTCCGGGAGCGCCACGTCGAAGACGAACTTGCCCACCAGCACCGAGAGGACCGCGGAGACCAGGGCCGCGACGCCGTGCAGCGCCATCTGCGCGGAGAGCACCGAGGCGGGGCGGACCGGGGTGGTGGACATCCGGCGCAGGATGCCGCGCTCGCGGTAGCCGGTGATCACCGGGGGCATGGCCTGGAGGCAGGCCATGAGCAGGGCGGTGAGGATCGCGATCGGTACGTAGACATCGACGAGCCTGAGGCCCGGGATGGACTCGCCGACCTCGCGGAAACTGGGGATGGAGCCGAGCAGGGCGAACAGGGCGGTCGGGAAGACCATGATCCAGAAGATGGAGCCGGGTTCGCGGCGGAAGAGGGTGAACTCCGCCTTGAGTACGGCGCCGGTGGCCGGCGAGAGGGCGAGGGCGCTCATGCGGAGGCTCCCTTCAGGTCGGTGCCGGACGGTGCGCTGTCGGTTTCGGTGAGGTCCAGGAACGCGTCGTCCAACGTGGCGTCGGATACGCGCAGTTGGTGGGCGGTGATGTGGTGGCGGGCGAGCAGGGTGATCACGGCGTTGACGGTCTCGTCGGTGCCGTTCACCGTGAGCCGGCCGTCGCGCCCGTCGGTGCTGATCGAGGCGGTGCCCGGGAGTCCGGCCAGGTCGGCGGGGTCGAGGGTGCGCGAAGGCGTGAAGGAGATGACCGTCGAGCCCGAGGCGCGGCGGATCAGGCCCGAGGGGGTGTCGAGGGCTGCCACCCGCCCCCGGTCGATCACGGCGATCCGGTCGCAGAGGCGCTGGGCCTCCTCCATGAAGTGGGTGACGAGCAGGACCGTGACGCCCGAGGCGCGGATCTCCTCGATCAGCTGCCAGGTGTCGCGCCGTGCGCGCGGGTCGAGTCCGGTGGTCAGCTCGTCGAGGACCACGACCCGGGGGCCCCCGATCAGGGCGAGCGCGATGGACAGGCGCTGCTTCTGGCCCCCGCTGAGTTTGGCGAAGCGGGTGGTGAGCTTCTCGGTGAGGCCGAGACGTTCCGCGAGCGCACGCCAGTCGGCCGGGCGCTCGTAGAAGGCGCTGTAGAGCTCGAGGGCCTCGCGCACGGTGAGCTTGGCCTGCAGCTCGCTCTCCTGGAGCTGGGTGCCGAGGATGCGGGTGACCTGGTCGTGGTCGGCCACCGGGTCGAGGCCCGCGACGCGTACCCGGCCGGAGTCGGGGACGCGCAGGCCCTCGACGCATTCGACGGTGGTGGTCTTGCCGGCGCCGTTGGGGCCGAGGATGCCGAAGATCTCGCCCTCCTCGACGGTGAAGCTCACACCGTCGACGGCGGGGCGGCCTCCGTAGGCCTTGCGCAGGTCTGCGACTTCGATGAGGGGCATGGCTCCACGGTCGCGGTGCGGGGCCCTCGCGGACATCGCCTATCGCGCTCGACCGGGCATCAGCCGATCGGTTGACGGGGGTCGTCCGACCGGTCCCGCAGGCCCGCGGCACGAGGTGGTCACCCTGGGGTCCGCCCCCGGTCGTACGACCAAAAACCGATAGGGGAATGTCAGGGGTGAAGCCTAGGCTCGGTACTGATGCCCACTACACCTGCCGCCACCGAAGCCGCCACCGCCGATCCCCCCGAACGCTCCGCCGTACGCTCCCTGCTGAGACTGTGGCCGTATGTCCGGCCGGTCCGAACACGACTGTTCTCCGCGGCTTTTGTGGCGATCGTGGCGTCCTGTGTGGGGCTTGTCATCCCTCTCGTCCTGAAATGGATGGTGGACGGTCCGGTCGCCGACCGCGACCCGGGCGGGGTGTGGCTCGGCGCGCTGTATCTGCTGCTGCTCGGGCTCGTCGAGGCGGGGCTCTTCGGGCTGCGGCGCTGGCTGGTGGCGCGTCCGCTCGCGAACGTCGAGGCGTCGATGCGGGCGGATCTGTTCCGGCATCTGCAGCGGCTTCCGATCGCCTTCCACGACAAGTGGGCCTCGGGGCAGCTGCTTTCGCGCGGTACGACGGATCTGATGCTGCTGCGGATGTTCCTCGCGTTCCCGCTGACGTTCCTGCTCGTCAACGGGGTGACGATCCTCGTCGGCATGATCATCCTGCTTGCGCAGGAGTGGACGCTCGGGCTCGTGCTGCTCGCCCCGGTGGTGCCGATGGTGATCGTCTGCTCGCTCTTCGAGCGGCGGTACGCGGCGGTGGCGCGGCGGGCGCAGGACCAGGTGGGCGATCTGACCACGGTGGTCGAGGAGAGCGTGCTGGGCGTACGGATCATCAAGGGCTTCGGGCGGCACCGTTCGCAGGCCAGGGCCTTCGCCGATCTGGCGCGCACCCTGCGCGGCACCGAGCTGGGCAAGGCGCGGCTGCTCGCCGCGATCTGGGCCGTGATCGTGCTCCTTCCCGAGCTGACGATCGGGGCGGCTCTGGTGCTCGGCACGGTGCAGGTCGCTGACGGCGGGCTCTCGGCCGGGACGCTGGTGCTGTTCCTGTCGACCGCGCTCGCGCTGCGCTGGCCGGTGGAGTCGATCGGCTTTCTGCTCGCGATGAGCCAGGAGGCGGCGACGGCGACGGAGCGGTACTTCGAGGTGCTCGACGCGGAGCCGGAGTCCTCGGAGGTGGCCGCTTCGACCGGGGCCCCTGGTGCCGGACTCCGCTTCGAGGGCGTCGAGTTCAGGTATCCGGACGCGGCGCCCGATACGGCGCCCGCCCTGGACGGTATCGATCTGCACATCCGCCCCGGCGAGACGATGGCGCTCGTCGGTGCGACCGGCAGCGGCAAGACCACGCTCACCGCGCTCGTACCGCGGCTGCACGAACCGACCGGCGGGCGGATCACCCTGGACGGCGAGGACATCACCGCGATGCCGCGCGAGCGGCTGCGGGAACTGGTGGCCGTCGCCTTCGAGGAGCCGACGCTGTTCTCGGCGAGCGTCGGCGACAACGTCCTGATGGGCGCCGAGCACGCCACGGCCGACGATCTGCGCCGCGCATTGGCCGTCGCCCAGGCGGACTTCGTGCACCGGCTTCCGCACGGCGTGGACACTCAGGTCGGCGAGCAGGGCCTGAGCCTGTCCGGCGGCCAGCGCCAACGTCTCGCGCTGGCGCGGGCGGTGGTCGGCCGGCCCCGCTTCCTCGTCCTGGACGACCCGCTGTCCGCGCTCGATGTGCACACCGAGGCGCTGGTCGAGGCGGCGCTGCGTGAGGTGCTCGCCGAGACGACCGCCCTGGTCGTCGCCCACCGCCCGTCGACCGTGCTGCTCGCGGACCGGGTGGCGCTCCTGTCCGGCGGGCGGATCACCGCGGTGGGCACCCATCAGGAACTGCTGCGGGACAGCGCGGAGTACGCGTGGCTGATGTCGGGGGACGAAGAGGCCCACGACACGGCGTACGACGAGGCCGACGAGGCGGCGTACGACGAGGCCGACGAGGCGGCGTA
Source organism: Streptomyces mesophilus (assembly GCF_011044995.1). Lineage (GTDB taxonomy): Bacteria > Actinomycetota > Actinomycetes > Streptomycetales > Streptomycetaceae > Streptomyces > Streptomyces mesophilus. The sequence continues at coordinate 26,620 of NZ_JAAKZW010000043.1, forward strand.
CGCGGCCGGCCTCGACGACCTGACCTACGCGAAGGAGGACCGTTGACCACCACCGTGGACAAGCCGGCCGCTGCCGCCGCACCGGCGGCGGACGACCCCTTCGCGCAGGACGCCCTGCCCGCGCCCGAAGGCGCGACGGGTGCGCTGCTGCGCTCGCTGCTCGCGCCGCTCAGGGGGCGGGTGGCGTTCACGGCCGTCCTGCTGCTGCTCCAGCAGGCGGCGGTGCAGGCGGGCCCGCTGCTCGTGGCCTTCGCCATCGACCGGGGCGTACCGGCACTGCGCCGGGGCGACCACGGCCCGCTGATCGCGATCGCCGCCGCGTACGCCGTGTGCTCGCTCGGCTCGGCGGCGCTGCAGTACGCCTTCATCCGCTCCTCGGCGCGGGTCAACCAGGACGTGCTGCTCGATCTGCGCGGCCGGATCTTCCGCCACGCGCAGGCCCTTTCGGTCGACTTCCACGAGCGCTACACGTCGGGCCGCCTGATCTCCCGCTCGACCACCGATGTGGAGTCCCTGCGCGAACTGCTCAGCGAGGGGTTGCAAGAACTCATCACGGTGATCCTGTCGTTCGTCTACATCGCGGCGATGCTGCTCTGGCTCGACCTGGGGCTCGGCGCTGTGGCGGTGGTGTCGTTCGTACCGCTGTATCTGCTCATCCGGCTCTACCAGCGGCGGGCGGGGCGGATCTTCCGCCGACGGTCGACGACGATCGCGGCGGTGATCGTGAAGTTCGCGGAGACGATGAACGGGATCCGGCCGGTCCGGGCCTTCCGCCGCGAGCAGGCCAACGACAACGAGTTCGCGGTCCTCAACCACCGCCATGAGCGCACCAACGGCGACGCCCTGCTCGAGATGGCGCGCTATGTGATCGGCTCCCGTCTGGTCGCCAACACGGCGGTCGCGGGCATCGTCCTGTGGGGCGCGTACCGGGTGGCGGGCGGCGGGCTCGCGCTCGGTGTCCTGGCGGCGTGCGTGCTGTACCTGCGCCGCCTGTACGACCCGATCGACCGGCTCGGGATGTTCCTCAACTCCTACCAGTCGGCGGCCGCGTCCCTGGAGAAGATCGCCGGCCTGCTCGCCCAGACACCTTCGGTCCCCGAGCCCGCGAAGCCGCGGACGCTGCCGCCCCTCGAGTCCGAACACCCCGGCCGTACGGTCGCGTTCGAGGCGGTGTCCTTCCGCTACCGCACCGGCGGCGAGGTCCTTCCGCGCTTCGACCTCACGCTGCCCGCCGGGCAGACGGTCGCGGTGGTCGGCTCGACGGGCGCCGGCAAGTCCACGCTCGCGAAGCTGCTCGCCCGGTTCTACGACCCCTCGCAGGGGCAGGTCCTGCTCGACGGCGTCGACCTGCGCGAGTTGGCCGTCCCCGAGCTGCGCCGCGGGGTCGTGATGGTCACCCAGGAGGCCTTCCTGTTCTCCGGCACGATCGCCGAGAACATCGCGATCGGCCGCCCCGAGGCCACCCGCGAGGAGATCGAGCGGGCGGCGAAGGCCATCGGCGCGCACGAGTTCATCACGGCGCTGCCCGACGGCTACGACACGGATGTACGCAAGCGAGGCGGCCGGATCTCCGCTGGTCAGCGCCAACTGGTCGCGTTCGCACGGGCGTTGCTCGCGGACCCGGCGGTCCTGATCCTCGACGAGGCGACCAGCTCGCTCGACGTCCCGGGCGAGCGGGCCGTGCAGGAGGCGATGCGGACGGTGCTTCACGGCCGTACGGCGGTCGTGATCGCCCACCGGCTGTCCACCGTCGCGATCGCGGACCGGGTGCTCGTGATGGAATCCGGCCGCGTGGTCGAGGACGGCCCGCCGGCCGAACTCATCGCGGGAACGGGCCGGTTCGCCGATCTGCACCGGGCCTGGCGGGACAGCCTCGTCGGCTGAGCAAACGCTTCCCCCTGGGAACGACGGCGGTACGCGGCTGCGTACCGCCGTCTTCGCGCCCCCGCGCCGCACCTCCCGTACGCCTTCCGTATTCCGAACAGCCGCCTCCGGACAACGAACCGTTTCCGGCCAACCTGTTGAGGCGCTCCTGACAACAAGTCAACGCGCCTGCCACTCTTCACCTCGATCGGCACACGACGCCCCACGCGGCACTCGTGTACCGGTCACGGCACCCCCCACGCACGTCGCTCTCGAGTACCTCGCTCTGCTGTTCTGCCTGTTCTGACCGGCCGGCCACCCCGCCGTCCGGTGGTCCGGCCGTGACCACGGCCCGCAGAAGGAGTCAGTGTTGAGACCCACCTCCCACACCACCCGTCGTCGCGCCTCCGCCGTCGGCGCCCTGCTCTCCGCCGCCGCCCTGCTCGCCGTCGGCCTCCAGGCCGGCACCGCGAGCGCCGACCCCACGGCCGCCCCCGTCGCCGGGCAGGCCGATCCGGGCGCGCTGCCCGCGAAGCTGTCGCCCGCCCAGCGCGCCGAGCTGCTGCGCGAGGCGAACGCGACCAAGGCCGAGACCGCCAAGGACCTCGGGCTCGGCGCCAAGGAGAAGCTGGTCGTCCGTGATGTCGTGCAGGACCGGGACGGCACCACGCACACCCGCTACGAGCGCACCTACGACGGACTGCCCGTCCTGGGCGGCGACTTGGTGGTCGCCGCGACGTCGGGCGAGACCGAAGGCGTCACCAAGGCGTCGAACGCGAAGCTGACCGGCGTGGACACCACCGCCGAGGTCGCCGCGTCCGCCGCCGAGGAGCAGGCGGTGGACGCCGCGCAGGCGGAGGGGTCGAAGAAGACCGCCGCCGAGCGGGCGCCGCGCAAGGTCGTGTGGATGGCGAAGGGCTCCCCCACCCTCGCGTACGAGACCGTGGTCGGCGGGCTGCAGCACGACGGGACGCCGAACGAGCTGCACGTCGTCACGGACGCGGCGAGCGGCGAGAAGCTGTACGAGTGGCAGGCCGTGCAGAACGAAGGCACGGGCAACACCCAGTACGGCGGCCAAGTCCCGCTCGGGACCTCGCAGTCGGGCAGCAGCTTCACCCTCAACGACGCGGCACGCGGCAGCCACAAGACGTACAACCTCAACCGCGGTACGTCCGGCACCGGCACCCTCTTCTCGGGCCCGGACGACGTCTGGGGCGACGGCACCCCGCAGAACCTGGAGACCGCCGGCGCCGACGCGCACTACGGCGCCGCGCTGACCTGGGACTACTACAAGAACGTGCACGGCCGCAGCGGTATACGCGGCGACGGCGTGGCCGCGTACTCGCGGGTGCACTACGGCAACGCCTACGTCAACGCGTTCTGGCAGGACAGCTGCTTCTGCATGACGTACGGCGACGGCACCGCCAACGCCAAGCCGCTCACCTCGATCGACGTGGCCGCGCACGAGATGACGCACGGCGTCACCTCCAACACCGCGGGCCTGGTCTACAGCGGGGAGTCCGGCGGGCTCAACGAGGCGACCAGCGACATCATGGCGGCGGCCGTGGAGTTCAACGCCAACAACGCCACGGACAAGGGCGACTACCTCGTCGGCGAGAAGATCGACATCCGGGGCAACGGGACGCCGCTGCGCTACATGGACAAGCCCAGCAAGGACGGCTCGTCCAAGGACGCCTGGTACTCGGGCATCGGCTCGATCGACGTGCACTACTCCTCGGGTCCGGCCAACCACTTCTTCTACCTCCTGTCCGAGGGCAGCGGCGCGAAGACGGTGAACGGGGTCAGCTACGACTCGCCGACCTCCGACGGGCTTCCGGTCACCGGTATCGGCCGCGAGAAGGCCGCGCTGATCTGGTACAAGGCGCTGACCACCAAGTTCGGCTCGAACACGAACTACGCGGGGGCGCGCACCGGCACGCTCGCGGTCGCGGGTGAGCTGTACGGGACGTCGAGCGCCGAGTACAAGGCGGTGCAGGACGCGTGGGCCGGGGTCAACGTGGGCGCCCGCTCCGGCGGCGGGGGCGGCGGCACCTCGTACGAGAACACGACGGTCGTGGCCATCCCGGACAACGGCGCGGCCGTGACCTCGTCGATCGCCGTGGACAAGACCGGCAACGCGCCGGCCGCCCTCCAGGTCGCCGTGAACATCACGCACACCTGGCGCGGTGACCTCGTGGTGGATCTGGTGGCGCCCGACGGCACGGTCTACAACCTGAAGCCGTTCAGCTCCTCGGATTCGGCGGACAACGTCATCGCGACGTACAGCGTGAACGCCTCGTCCGAAGTCGCCGCCGGTACCTGGAAGTTGCGGGTGCAGGACAAGGCGGCGCAGGACACGGGCAGGGTCAACAGCTGGAAGCTGACGTTCTAGTCGCCGTTGCCGGCTGACGCACGAGTCGCCGTCACCGGCTGACGTTCCGGCCGCTGTCGGTGGCGGCCGGATCCGGGGCCCCGGGCACTCCTCTCACGGAGGCCCGGGGCTTCGTGTGTGCGCCAACTGTCGTACGCCTCACAGTGATCGCCCCGGGCGCATGATGCGCTCGTCGTGCACCATGCAGGGATGACCTCCTCCGAGACCGCGACCGAGACCGCGACCTGGACCGAGACCCCTCTCACGCTCCCCGCCCACGTGACGGGCTATCCGGGCGTCGCCTTCGGCGGTTACGTCGCGGGTCTGCTCGCCGCGCGGACCGGTGCCAAGCAGGTGCGGGTGGACTTCCGGGCCGCGGTGCCCGTGGCGACCGGGATCGTGCTCGCGGACGGGCCGGGCGGCGGGGCGGAGATACGGGACCGTACGGGTGCGGTCCTGGCGGCGGCGGCCCCCGCCGAGCTCACTCTCGAGGCGCCCGAGCCGCCCTCGTGGGCCGAGGCGGAGGAGGGCGCCGCGCGACAGCTCCGCTCGCTGCGCCGCAACCCTCCCCCGATCGCCGACTGCTACGGCTGCGGCCCGGATGTCGCATCCGGCCGGGGCCTCAAGCTGCTGCCGGGACGCGTCGAGGGCCGCCCCGAGGTGCTCGCCGGCGCCTGGGTGCCGGAGCCGGAACTGGCGGGCCCCGACGGCACGCTCCCGCCCGAGATCGTCTGGGCCGCGCTCGACTGCCCCGGCGGCTGGACCGGGATACGGATCGGGCGGATGCCGGAGGGCGGCGTGACGGCACGTCTCACGGGCACGCAACTGCTTCCCGTACGCGCGGGAGAGCGCCATATCTCGTACGCCTGGCTGCTGCACCGCGAAGGCCGCAAGACGACCGTGGGCGTGGCGCTCACGACGGCGGAGGGTGAACTGTGCGCGCTGGGCGAGGCGTTGTGGATCACGCCGAAGGAGCCGGTGACCGGCTGAGGGTGCACACGGCACCCATGTGCACCGGGTAGCGGACGCGGCGCGTCGGGCAACGGACGAAATCCGGCCAACCAGCGGCCAGGCGTACTGGCATGGACCCGTCACCGCTGTCACGCTGCCAATCGCGCGCAGCAGCCAAGCACCCGCAGCGTCGCACTTCCCCGAAGCCCGGGCGGTCCCCCATGCCGCCCGGGCTTCATCGAACGGTCACCGGCGAACGCCGCCGCCCGGACTCAGCGCATCAGCACCCCCGCCACCTCCCCGGTCAACTCCGAGGGCAGGGCCACCAGTCCGAGTTCGCGGGCCGAGGTGAGGAGGCGGTGGGAGGGCAGGATGCGGACCGTGTAGCCGAAGGGGCCGGTGCGGTCGAGGGCGAGCGGGCCCTCGTAGATCCAGCGGCCCTCCAGATCGGGGCCGCCCGCCGGCTTCAGCGGGGTCGCGACCGCATCCGTCAGGGTGTCGTCCGAGTCGACGCGGCCCGTGACGGACTGGACCTCGACGTCGTCCGGCTGGAGCTCGCCGAGCTGCACGCGCACGCGCAGGGCGACGGTCGCGCCGAGTTCCGCCGTCGAACCGACCGTCGCGGCCTCCACATGATCGACCGCGACATGGGGCCAGGCCGAACGGATCCGGCCTTTCCACACGGCGAGTTCGCGCGCGGCCGCGAAGTCCAGACCCCGCTGGGACTGGGCCGCGGGCGCGTACAGCTTGGCCACGTAGTCGCGCACCATGCGCCCGGCGAGGACGCGCGGGCCGAGCGAGGTGAGCGTACGGCGGACCATCTCGATCCAGCGGTCGGGCAGGCCCTCGGGCCCGCGCTCGTAGAAGCGGGGCGCGATCCGCTGCTCCAACAGGTCGTACAGCGCCCCCGCTTCGAGCGCGTCCCGCCGGTCGTCGTCGGTGGCGGCGCCGTCCGCGGTCGGGATGGCCCAGCCGAAGTCCGGCTCGTACCATTCGTCCCACCAGCCGTCCAGGACGGACAGGTTGAGGCAGCCGTTGAGCGCCGCCTTCATGCCGCTCGTGCCGCAGGCCTCCAGCGGGCGCAGGGGGTTGTTCAGCCAGACGTCGCAGCCCGGGTAGAGCTTCTGCGCCATCGCCATGCCGTAGTCGGGCAGGAAGACGATCCGGTGGCGCACACGCGGGTCGTCGGCGAACCTGACCAGCTCCTGGATCAGCCGCTTGCCGCCGTCGTCCGCCGGATGAGCCTTGCCCGCGACGACGATCTGGATCGGCCGCTCGGGGTGCGTGAGCAGGTCCATCAGACGGTCGCGGTCACGGAGCATCAGCGTCAGGCGCTTGTACGAGGGGACGCGGCGCGCGAAGCCGATGGTGAGGACGTCGGGGTCCAACACCTGGTCGATCCAGCCGAGTTCGGCGGTCCCCGCGCCCCGCTGACGCCAGGAAGCCCGCAGCCGGGCGCGGACCTCGTCCACCAGATGCGCGCGCAGCACCCGCCGCAGCTCCCAGATCTTGTCGTCCGGGATATCGGCCACCGCGTCCCAGCGCTCCGAGCCGCCCACGGTGAACGCGTCCTCGGTGCGCTGCGCCCCGATCTGCTGCGCACCGAGCCGGAACACCTCGGGCGCCACCCAGGTAGGCGCGTGCACGCCGTTGGTCACCGAGGTGATCGGCACCTCCTCGGGGTCGAACCCCGGCCAGAGCCCCGAGAACATCTCCCGGCTCACCTTGCCGTGCAGCGTGGAGACCCCGTTGGCGCGGGCCGCGAGCCGCAGGCCCATGACCGCCATGTTGAACAGGTTGGGCTCCCCGCCCGGGTACGTCTCCATGCCGAGGCTGAGGATCTGCTGCACATCGATGCCGGGCAGCTCGGCCTGCGGGCCGAAGTGCTGGGCGACCAGCTCCCGGTCGAAGCGGTCGATGCCGGCCGGCACGGGGGTGTGGGTGGTGAACACGGTGCCGGCGCGTACGGCTTCGAGCGCCGCGTCGAAGTCGAGGCCCTGCTCGGCCAGTTCGGCGATCCGCTCCAGACCGAGGAAGCCCGCGTGCCCCTCGTTGGTGTGGAACACCTCGGGCTCGGCATGACCGGTCAGGCGGCAGTACGTGCGCACGGCCCGCACCCCGCCGATCCCGAGCAGCATCTCCTGGAGCAGCCGGTGCTCGCTGCCGCCGCCGTAGAGCCGGTCGGTGACATCGCGCTCGCCGAGATCGTTCTCCTCGACGTCGGAGTCGAGGAGCAGCAGCGGTACGCGGCCGACCTGGGCCTGCCACACATGGGCCCGCAGCTGCCGTCCGTGCGGCAGGGCGAGCGCCACCTGGCTCGGTGTGCCGTCGGGCTCCTTGAGCAGGGTGAGCGGCAGCTCGTTGGGGTCGAGCACGGGGTAGTGCTCCTGCTGCCAGCCGTCGCGCGACAGGGACTGCCTGAAGTAGCCGTGCCGGTACAGGAGCCCGACGCCGATCAGCGGGACACCCAGATCGCTCGCGGCCTTGAGGTGATCGCCGGCGAGGATGCCGAGGCCGCCCGAGTACTGCGGCAGCGCGGCCGTGATCCCGAACTCCGGTGAGAAGTAGGCGATCCCGGCCGGCAGCCCCGCCTCGGACTGCCCCTGGTACCAGCGCTCCCCGCCCACGTATTCCCGCAGGTCGTCGGCGGCGAGCCGCAGCCGCTCCAGAAAGCCCTCGTCGGCGGCGAGCTCGTCGAGCCGCGACGGGGGCACCGTGCCGAGCAGCTGCACCGGGTCCCCGTCCCACCGCCCGGGGTCGACGGACTCGAAGAGTTCTCTGGTGCCCGCGTGCCAGGACCAGCGCAGATTGCGGGCGAGTTCGGTGAGCGGACGGAGCGGCTCGGGCAGTACGGGACGCACGGTGAATCGACGAATAGCCTTCACGGTTCCACCTTCGCAGGGGCATGCGTGCTTCAGGGGACCTACGCCCTCGTACGTCCCCGCCGTCCCTCACGACGGTAGTGGCGGCGCGGCTTGTGAGCTACGGCGCGCGGGGCGCGACGGGTGCAGCACGGGCCGCGTTCCGAACATGTCCGGAATACAACGCGACCCATCCACATTGTTTACAGGAACCATCGGGCAGGCCGGCGCCACCGAACCTTTTGCTCCAGGTCAACAACCCGTAAAGCAACGGCAGTTGCGACGGCCCGGTCCGCCATCCGGCGCGGCAGGCCGTCTTGCGTTCACGCCACAAGTCGACTTGTGTGCGCAACGGGGTACTCGCTTGCCCGTACGCCCCCGGTCGAACTGTCTGCACTCATACGCGCCAGTAGTTAACAAAGCCCCGGATTGCCCACCCCGTACGCGTGGAAGGCTCCCCCGGTACCAGCCCGTACCGGCTTCTCGCAGCACCTCCGCCACCCGACCACCCCACCCCCAGGTGATGTCGTGAACTCAAGCGTGAGCATGCCCACCGGAACACCCGGAACGTCCGGCCCACCCGGCCCACCGGGGACCATCGGACGCATCCCCGTCCTGGACGTCCAGCCCCTGGTCGACTGCGGTCGGCGCCCCGCCAAATCCGTGGCCGGCGAGACCTTCCAGGTCAGCGCCACCGTCTTCCGCGAGGGCCATGACGCCGTGGCCGCCAATGTGGTCCTCGTCGACCCGGACGGCCGGGAAGGCCCCTGGACCCCGATGCGCGAACTGGCCCCCGGCACCGACCGCTGGGGCGCCGAGGTCACCGCGGACCGCGAGGGCGTCTGGACGTACCGCGTGGAGGCCTGGGGCGATCCGGTCTCGACCTGGCGGCACCACGCGGGCATCAAGATCCCGGCCGGGCTCGACACCGAACTCGTCCTGGAGGAAGGCGCGTTGCTCCATGAGCGCGCGGCCGGGAACATACCCAAGCCCCTCAAGGACACCGTCCTCGAGGCGGCCGACGCCCTGCGCGACACCCGGCGCCCGCCGAGCGCCCGGCTCGCGGCGGCGCTGACCCCGCAGGTCAGCGAGGCGCTCGCCGGCCGGCCGCTGCGGGAGTTCGTCAGCGCGTCCGCCGACCTGCCCCTCCTCGTGGAGCGCCCGCGGGCCCTCTTCGGCTCGTGGTACGAGTTCTTCCCGCGCTCCGAGGGCGTCCGCGAGAACCCCGACGGCACCTACACCGGCGGCACCTTCGCGACCGCCGCCGAGCGGCTGCCCGCGGTGGCCGCGATGGGTTTCGACGTGGTGTATCTGCCGCCGATCCACCCCATCGGGACCACCTTCCGCAAGGGCCGCAACAACACCCTCTCGCCCGAGCCGGACGACGTGGGCGTCCCGTGGGCGATCGGCTCGCCCGACGGCGGCCATGACGCGATCCACCCGGACCTCGGCACGATCGACGACTTCGACGCGTTCGTACGCGAGGCGGCCCGCCACAAGCTGGAGATCGCCCTCGACTTCGCGCTCCAGTGCTCCCCCGACCACCCCTGGGTGGACAAGCACCCGGACTGGTTCCACCACCGGTCGGACGGCACGATCGCGTACGCCGAGAATCCGCCGAAGAAGTACCAGGACATCTATCCGATCGCCTTCGACAAGGACATGCCCGGTCTCGTCAAGGAGACCCTGCGCGTCCTGCGGCACTGGATGGACCACGGGGTACGGATCTTCCGCGTCGACAACCCGCATACGAAACCGGTGGTGTTCTGGGAGCAGGTGCTCGGCGAGATCCGCCGCACCGACCCCGATGTGATCTTCCTGGCCGAGGCGTTCACGCGGCCCGCGATGATGCGCACCCTGGCCGCGATCGGCTTCCAGCAGTCGTACACCTACTTCACCTGGCGTAATGAGAAGCGCGAACTCGCCGAGTACGCCCAGGAATTGGCACGCGAGACGGCGCACTACATGCGCCCGAACTTCTTCGTGAACACGCCGGACATCCTGCACGCGTATCTGCAGGACGGCGGCCGTCCGGCCTTCGAGGCACGGGCCGTGCTCGCCGCCACCCTGTCCCCCACCTGGGGCGTCTACAGCGGCTACGAGCTGTGCGAAAACGTTCCGGTGCGGCCCGGCAGCGAGGAGTATCTGCACTCCGAGAAGTACCAGCTCAAACCGCGCGACTGGGCGGCGGCCGAGCGCGAGGGACGGACCATCGCACCCCTCATCACCCGCCTCAACAGCATCCGCCGCACCAGCCCGGCCCTGCGCCAGCTGCGGCGGATCCACCTCCACGACGTGGACAACGACCAGATCCTCGCGTACTCGAAAACCCATGGCCCGAACACGGTTGTGGTGGTCGTGAACCTGGACCCGCACCACACCCAGGAGGCCACCGTCTCGTTGGACATGCCGCAACTGGGCTTCGACTGGCACGAGTTCACCGCGGTACGCGATGAACTCACCGGCGAGGTCTACCACTGGGGCAGGGCCAACTACGTGCGTCTGGAGCCGGGCCGATCGCCCGCTCACATCCTCACCGTCCTGCGACCGTCCTCGCCGTGAATCGGAGGGTCACCCACATATGATCGTCAATGAGCCCGTCCCGGATACCTTCGAGGACACCCCTGCGAGGGACCGGGACCCCGACTGGTTCAAGCGCGCCGTCTTCTACGAGGTACTCGTCCGGTCCTTCCAGGACAGCAACGGCGACGGCATCGGCGACCTCAAGGGCATCACCGCCAAGCTGGACTATCTCCAGTGGCTCGGTGTGGACTGCCTGTGGCTGCCGCCGTTCTTCGCCTCGCCGCTGCGCGACGGCGGCTACGACGTCTCCGACTACACCGCCGTCCTGCCGGACTTCGGGGACCTCGCGGACTTCGTCGAATTCGTGGACGCCGCCCATCAGCGCGGCATGCGCGTGATCATCGACTTCGTCATGAACCACACGAGCGACCAGCATCCGTGGTTCCAGGAGTCGCGCTCCAACCCCGATGGGCCGTACGGCGATTACTACGTCTGGGCGGACGACGACAAGCAGTACCAGGACGCACGGATCATCTTCGTCGACACCGAGACGTCCAACTGGACCTTCGACCCGGTCCGCAAGCAGTACTTCTGGCACCGCTTCTTCTCCCACCAGCCGGACCTCAACTTCGAGAACCCGGCGGTCCAGGAGGAGATCGTCTCCGCGCTGAGGTTCTGGCTGGACCTCGGCATCGACGGCTTCCGGCTCGACGCGGTGCCCTACCTGTTCGCGGAGGAGGGCACCAACTGCGAGAACCTGCCGCGTACGCACGAGCTGCTCAAGCGGGTCCGCAAGGAGATCGACGCGCACTACCCGGACACCGTGCTGCTCGCCGAGGCGAACCAGTGGCCCGAGGACGTCGTCGACTACTTCGGCTCGTTCGAGGAGGGCGGCGACGAATGCCATATGGCCTTCCACTTCCCGGTGATGCCGCGGATCTTCATGGCCGTACGGCGTGAGTCGCGCTATCCGGTCTCGGAGATCCTCGCCAAGACCCCGGCGATCCCGGCCGGCTGCCAGTGGGGCATCTTCCTGCGCAACCACGACGAGCTCACGCTCGAAATGGTCACGGACGAAGAGCGCGACTACATGTACGCGGAGTACGCCAAGGACCCGCGGATGCGCGCCAACATCGGCATCCGCCGGCGGCTCGCGCCCCTCCTGGACAACGACCGCAACCAGATCGAGCTGTTCACCGCCCTGCTCCTGTCGCTGCCGGGGTCGCCGATCCTGTACTACGGCGACGAGATCGGGATGGGCGACAACATCTGGCTCGGTGACCGGGACGCGGTACGTACGCCGATGCAGTGGACGCCGGACCGCAACGCCGGCTTCTCGTCCTGTGATCCGGGGCGGCTCTCGCTGCCGACGATCATGGATCCGGTCTACGGCTACCAGGTGACGAACGTCGAGGCCGCGATGTCCTCGCCGTCCTCGCTGCTGCACTGGACCCGTCGGATGATCGAGATCCGCAAGCAGAACCCGGCGTTCGGCCTGGGCTCGTACACCGAACTGCCCTCGTCCAACCCGGCCGTCCTGGCCTTCCTGCGCGAGCACGGCGACGATCTGGTCCTGTGCGTGCACAACTTCTCGCGCTTCCCGCAGCCCACCGAGCTCGACCTGCAGGCCTTCAACGGCCGGCATCCCGTGGAGCTGATCGGCGGGGTGCGTTTCCCTGCGATCGGTGAGCTGCCGTATCTGCTCACCCTTGCCGGGCACGGGTTCTACTGGTTCCGGCTGCGGACCGATCCCGCGTAGTTTGGGTGTCCGGGGCGGGTTTGGCATCGCCCGTCCCGGTCACCGGGAAAAGGTGACCTCCCGGTCCGCGAGACCGTCTCCAGGCACAGCTCCCCCACCCGTACGGGGAAAGGAAGCACGCCATGTCGGAAGCCGTCATCCGCCCGGCCGCCGGGTACGAGAGCACCCGGCCCGATCTGCTCGCCTCGCTCGATCCCCTGCTGCGCGCCTGGCTGCCGCGGCAGCGCTGGTTCGCGGGCAAGGGGCGGCCGGTCACGGGGTTCTCGCTGGTGGCGTCGACCGAACTGCTGCCGTCCGGGCTGCTGCATCTGCTCGTACGGGCGCAGCAGCCGACCGTGCCCGCGCAGGGAGAGGCCGCCCCGGGGCCCGGCGACTGCTATCAGCTGCTCCTCGGGTTCCGCCGCACGCTGCCACCCCATCTCGCCCCGGCCCTGATCGGCCACCCCGAGCACGGGCCGCTCGCCGGGTACGCGGTGTACGAGGGGCTGCACGACCCGCGGGTCGCCACACTGCTGCTCGAACGGTTACGGACGCCCGGCCGCAGCGGCGTGCTGCGCTTCGAGCTCGCGCCGGGCGCCGACATACCGGGCGGCCTTGCACCGCGGACGCTGGGCGCCGAGCAGTCCAACTCCTCGCTGGTGTACGGCGAAAGGTTCATCCTGAAGCTCCTGCGCCGGGTCGTCCCCGGCGTCAACCCCGACCTGGAACTCCCCCTGCTGCTCGCCCGCGAAGGCTGCTCCCGGGTACCGGCGCCGGCCGCCTGGTGCACCGCGGAGCTCGACGGCACGGAGCCGTTGACGCTCGGGGTGCTCCAGCCGTTTCTCGCCGGGGCCGAGGACGGCTGGGAGCTGGCGCTGCGGACCCTGGCCAAGGGCGACGACTTCCGCGCTCAGGCGCATGCGCTCGGCCGGGCCACCGCGGAGGTGCACGCGGCGCTCGCGAGCGCCGCACCGACGGTCTCGCTCGGACCTCCGCAGCGGGAGCAGATCGCGGACGCGATGCTGGAACGGCTGCGGGCCACGGCCCAGGACGTGCCGATGCTGCGGCCCTACGTCTCCTCTCTCGGGGCCGCATTCGAGGAGCTGCGGGAACTCCCGGACACCGACGACCTGTTCGCCCAGCGGGTGCACGGCGATCTGCACCTCGGCCAGTGTCTGCGGACGGCCGACGGCTCCTGGAACCTGATCGACTTCGAGGGCGAACCGGCCCGGCCGCTGGCCGAGCGGCGCAAGCCCCAGCCCGCGGTGCGGGACGTGGCGGGCATGCTGCGGTCCTTCGACTACGCGGCGCGCTCCCACCAACCCTGGGCACCCCGATGGGCCGAGGACTGCCGGGCGGCCTATTGCGCCGGGTACGCGGCCGGCGGGGGCGGCGATCCGTACGCGTATCCCGCCCTTCTGCGCGCCTTCGAGACCGACAAGGCCGTGTACGAGCTCCTGTACGAAGCCCGTCACCGGCCGGACTGGCTGCCGGTCCCGATGGCGGCGATCCGGCGGCTCGCAGATGCGTCCGGCGGCCCGCCCCACCACTGAACGCCCCCCGTACGACACGTCCGTAAGCCCCCCGAGGAGGCCTCACCCGTGAGTACGCGCCCACCCG
>NZ_JAAKZW010000440.1 GCF_011044995.1 Streptomyces mesophilus
GGTGGGTGGAGGGGCCGCAGTGGCCGGTGGATCCGTATGAGGATGAACTCGCCCCGTTCATGGGGCAGTTCAAGGTGCCGGCGCAGGAGGGCGGCGGGGGGAAGGACCGGACGGTGTACCTGTTCGCCATCGGGTTCAGCGGTGAGCACGCCACCGTCGTACAGCCGGGCGGCCATGTCACCGAGTCCTTCGTCATACGGGACTCGGCCACCGGACCGACCGAGCTGGACCGGCCGCATCTGCTGCGGGTGGCGGAGGAGGTGGACTTCGCCGAGGCCAGGCGGGAGGCCGAGCGGCAGTTGGAGCCGGTCGAAGGGGAGGACGAGGACGACTGGGAGTGGCGGCTCGAGGAGGCGGTCGAGGCGCGGCAGAAGGATGCCGAGGGCAGCATCCGGATGGACCAGCTCGGTGGGCCCGGTGTCGTGCCGGTCTGGTTGCAGGACGACCACACGCCGGGCGAGGGCTGGCAGCTGGTCGCCCAGTTCGACTCCTGCAACCTGCCGTTCGACGTCAACTTCGGTGACACCGGGGTGGGTTATCTGTTCCTCTCGCCGGACGGTGAGAAGGCGGAGTTCTTCTACCAGTGCTGCTAGCCGGCGCATGGAGTGCGTCATGGAATGGGTCATGGCGTGCGTCACTTACCCGCCAGGTAATCGACCCAGCGTTCGGCCGCTGCCACCATCGAGGCGTACCCACTCGCGAGCCACGAGAGCCGGAGGACGCCATGTCCGCGTACGTCATCGCCCGTCTGCACAAGGCAGCGAAGCTGCACCCGGACATCGCCGAGTACATCGAGCGGATCCCCGGGACCTTCGAGCCGTACGGCGGGCGCTTCCTCGTGCATGTCACGCCGCACGAGGTCCTGGAGGGCAGCTGGGACGAGGACGTCGTGATGATCGGGTTCCCCGGGGTCGAGGAGGCGCGGGCCTGGTGGGAGTCGGACGCGTACCAGGAGATCGTGCCTCTGCGGTCGAGGCATCTCGACGGGGACATCATTCTCGTCCCCGGGGTTCCCGAGGGGTATGACGCGACGAAGACCGCCGCCGGGCTGCGGGAGTTCCTCAAGGGCTAGTTCCCCAAGCGCTGAGCCGATGGGCCAGGCCCACATAGCTCGTGACGAAGCCGGCCTCGTCGAACTCCACGTCGCCGGCGAAGTCGCCCGAGGTGAAGTGCACACGGGTGCCCGCCGGGCCCGGCCCGGTGTGCGTGTACGTCTGCGGTGACGCGTGCACCGTCAGGTCCGGGACCGACACCCAGGCCATCCGGTAGTCGTGGCTGCCCGGTGCGCGGTGCAGGTCGTGGCGCAGGACCGGCATCGCGTTGGTGAGCGGTGAGAGGCCCAGGTCGCAGTCCAGGGTGTCGGGGTCCGCCCACGGGAGCGGAACGCCGTTCGCCGTCCAGTCGCCGGAGCCCTCGTCCCGGCGCAGGTCCAAGTGCACGGTCGCGTCGGTGGTTTCGGCCGTCGCCGTCAGCCGGCGCGTGATCCAGTCAGGGCCCGTCTCCAGCTCGTACGAGAGCCAGTACGGGTGCGGCAGCGCGGCGAAGACGCGGCCGCGGGCCGAGAAGGAGCGCGGGCCCGTCGGGGTGACCCAGGCCGTCTCGAAGCCGCCGGTCTCCGTCACCTGCCAGGTCAGGACGCGAGCGGGGGCGGCCGTCCGAACGCGAGCCGGGCCGGGCGTCGGAACGCGAGCCGGATCGGGTGGCGGGACGCGACTGTCAGTCATGGGTACCAGGATGGGGCTCATGGCGTGGTGGTGCACAGGGGTGCGGTGGAGCGGTGGGCGGCCGGCTCTCGGATGGTTCGGGGACGGGCGCGGCGAGCGTGAGAGCCCCCTTGAGTACGGGCAGGAGCTCGGGTTCGTGGCCCGGGGCGGGCGGCGGTGCCTCGGGGTGCGGCGG
>NZ_JAAKZW010000441.1 GCF_011044995.1 Streptomyces mesophilus
AGCTTTCTGGAACGCTTACAATGAGTCGATTGTGTCTGTTTTTTTAAAGCAAAAGACGGCATACTAGATGGAAGCGGGTCTCGTGGGCTGGGAGATGTGTATAAGGGACAGCTTCAGCATCAATCAGATGACGGTCAAGCAGCTCTCGCTGCCCGAACTTGCCAACGCTTGTGGGCATTCGGGAGTTCCCGGTGTCGGGCTGTGGCGCGAACCCGTTCGGGAGTACGGCGTCGAAGCGGCCGCGAAGCTGGTCAGGGACGCGGGCCTGACCGTCACGACCCTGTGCCGTGGCGGCTTCTTCACCGCGATCGACCCCGCCGAACGCCGCCGCGCCCTCGACGACAACCGCGCCGCGATCGACGAGGCCGCGACCCTCGGCACCGACACCCTCGTCCTCGTCTCGGGCGGACTGCCCGCGGGGGACAAGGACTTGGCCGGCGCCCGCGAGCGCATCGCGGACGCACTGGCCGAACTCGGCCCGTACGCCGCCGAGCACGGCGTACGCCTCGCGATCGAACCGCTGCACCCCATGTACGCGGCCGACCGCTGCGTGGTCTCCACCCTGGGCCAGGCCCTGGACCTCGCCGAACGCTTCCCCGCCGATCAGGTGGGGGTCTGCGTGGACACGTATCACATCTGGTGGGACGACCTCGCGCCCGCGCAGATCGCCAGGGCGGGTGCGGGCGGGCGCCTGCACACCTTCCAACTGGCGGACTGGACCACCCCGTTGCCCGAGGGCGTCCTCACCGGTCGCGGCCAGCTCGGCGACGGCTCGATCGACCTCGCGCACTGGTGGCGCCTGGTCGACGCGGCGGGCTACACGGGCCCGGTGGAGGTCGAACTCTTCAACGCGGAGCTGTGGGCGCGAGAGGACGGCGCAGCAGTCCTCCATGAGACGGCGACCCGCTTCTCATCGGTGGCGTCCGAAGTCCTCGGCTCGTCCGAGGTCCTCGGCTAGCGAGAAGGGGACCATCCGTCCAGCAAGAACCGGGGCAAACCCGGACAGGTGCTGAACGTTTGGTCCCCTTCTCGGCGCGCGACGCGGGGCATGGGCGACGCGGGTTACTTTTTGCCGCCGCCCAGGATGTTGCCCAGGATGTCGCCGAGGTCCAGGCCGCCGCCCTGCTGGCCGCCCTGCTGGCCCGTCGGCGTGGCACCCGGTGCCGCACCCGGGACCGGGCCGGGGGTGGGGATCGGGCCGGAGGCCTGGGGCGAACCGCCGGACGCCCCCGCCTTCGACGACGCGGCCCGCTTCGTCAGTACGGCGAGCAGCACCGGGATGAGCATCTCGATGGCGCGCGAAACGGTCGGCGCCGGAATGCCCGTCTTCTTGGACACCGCCGTCGCGACCGGCTTGCTCATCTTGGCGATGACTCCGGCCATCATGCCGCCGCTGAGGAGCCCGCCCAGTCCGCCGCCCAGGGTGGCGACGCCCTGCAGCGGTGCGGCGCCGGCGGCGTCGCCCACCTCGGCGAAGGCCTGACGTACCTCGTCGACCTCCTCGGGGGCGCCGTTGGTGGCCTTCTCCTGCAGTCCGCCGGAGAGTGCGGAGACCGTCTCGGTGATCAGGTTCTGTGCGCCGGCGGCGTCGGTGTCGAGCAGACCGGCGATCTCGGTGAGCTTTTCGTCGCCGAGTTCGTCGATCACAGCCTTCTCAAGCGGCACATTCGCATCTTCACTCATGTCTGAAACGCTACGACTGCCCTGGTTTGTCGGCACCCGGAAGCGGAGCTGAGACTTTCACGAAAATTACTGCCCGCAGCCGTACAACCCTTTCTGGGTGACGCGGGTCGTATTAGGCATCAGGGCTTCCGGAGGGGATCCGGGGGGATTGAGGGAGACCTGTTGGAGGGGGATCGGAG
>NZ_JAAKZW010000442.1 GCF_011044995.1 Streptomyces mesophilus
GGGCGGGGCGACCGGCGCGGGCGAGGTGACCGGATCAGGTGAGGTGACCGCCCGCATCCGCCTCACGGACCGCACGTTCGGACTCGCCCCGGAAGAGGCCGTGTTGCGTCCGCCGTCGCTGATTGTCGGCGTGGGCGCCTCCAAGGGTGCGCCGGTGGACGAGGTCCTGGCGCTCATCGAGGGCACCCTCGCCGACGCCGGCCTCAGCCCGCGCTCCGTCGCCCGTCTCGCCACTGTCGACGCCAAGGCCGAGGAGCCCGGGATCGTCGAAGCGGCCGGACGGCTCGGTGTCCCGCTCGTCACCTACTCCCCCGAGCAGCTCGCCGCCGTCCCCGTGCCCAACCCCTCCGACGCACCGCTGACCGCCGTCGGCACCCCGTCCGTCGCCGAGGCCGCGGCCCTCGTCGAGGGCGCGCAACTCCTCGTACCGAAAACGAAGTCGGCACCCGAGGGCCGCCCCGCCATGGCCACCTGCGCCGTCGCCCGCCGGGCGCCGCGCGGTCGGCTCGCGGTCGTCGGGCTCGGGCCCGGCGCACGGGATCTGCTCACCCCGCGCGCCAAGGACGAACTGCGGCGCGCCGCCGTCCTGGTGGGTCTCGACCAGTACGTGGACCAGATCCGCGATCTGCTCAGGCCCGGCACCGTGGTCCTGGAGTCGGGGCTCGGCGCCGAGGAGGAGCGGGCCCGTACCGCCGTCGCCGAGGCCCGCAAGGGGCAGGCCGTGGCGCTGATCGGCTCGGGTGACGCGGGCGTCTACGCGATGGCCTCGCCCGCGCTGGCCGAGGCGAGCGACGACATCGACGTCGTCGGGGTGCCGGGCGTGACCGCCGCGCTCGCGGCCGGTGCGCTGCTCGGGGCGCCGCTGGGCCATGACCACGTCTCGATCAGCCTCTCCGATCTGCACACGCCCTGGGAGGTGATCGAGCGCCGGGTGCGCGCCGCCGCCGAGGCGGACATCGTCGTGACCTTCTACAACCCGCGCAGCCGGGGCCGCGACTGGCAGCTCCCCAAGGCGCTGTCACTGCTGGCCGAGCACCGTGCGCCGCGTACACCGGTGGGCGTCGTGCGCAACGCCTCGCGCGCGGACGAGTCCGTACGTCTGACGACGCTGGCCGCACTCGACCCGGCCACCGTCGACATGATGACGGTGGTCACGGTCGGCAACACGGCCACGCGCGACATCGCCGGCCGGATGGTGACCCCGCGCGGCTACCGCTGGCAGCAGGACCCCGACACAAAGGAACACGCAGCAGCGGAGGCCGGACGATGAGCACGCGCATCGTGCACCCCATCGAGCAGGAGTCGTTCCGCAGGCTGCGCGCCCGCCTCGACACCTCGCACTTCGCGCCGCTGACCAGGGCGGTCGTCGAGCGCGTGATCCACTCGGCGGCAGATCCCGACTACGCCACGGATCTCGTCACCGACGAGTCCGCTCTCGTCCGCGCGCATACGGCGCTGCACGCGGGGGCGCCCGTGGTCGTGGACGTGGAGATGGTCGCGGCGGGCATCACCCGGCGCGACACGGTCTGCCGGCTCAAGGACGCCAAGTCCGGGCCGGACCTGACCCGTTCGGCCCACGCGATCCGTCTCGCGTACGAGCAGGTCGGGCCCGGTGCGCTGTGGGTGATCGGCTGCGCGCCCACCGCGCTCGAAGAGCTCCTGACGCTCGACGCCGAGCCGGCCCTCGTGATCGGACTGCCCGTCGGATTCGTCGGCGCCGCCGAGTCCAAGGCCGCGCTGCGCGAGAGCGGGCTGCCCGCGGTCAGCAACGTGTCCGAGAAGGGCGGCTCCGCGGTGGCCGCCGCGGCCCTCAACGCCCTGCTGTACCACCCGCTCCCCGACTCCCGGCCCAC
>NZ_JAAKZW010000443.1 GCF_011044995.1 Streptomyces mesophilus
GTGGTCGGGGGCGGGTTCGACGGGGAGCGGCGATGTTCCGGGGAGCGCCACCGTGGGGTCGAGACGAACCAACCCCTGTAGAGATGACGGCAGTTCGTCGCCATGTGCCGCAAGCACCACGATCGGCTCGCAGTCACCCACGATGTGTGCCAGCTCCCGCTCGCCGATCTTGGGGTTGATCGGTACCGCGGGCACCCCCGCGAGCAGGGCCGCCACCACCCCGACCGCGGTCTCCATGCTGGGCGTCGCCCACACGGCGACCCGGCTCGCCCCCTTCAGGGAGGCGGCCAGGCGCCCGGCGACCGCAGCCAGTTCGCCGTACGACAGCGAGCGCTCGCCGAACCGCAGGGCCGACCGCGACCCGCCCTCGGCGAGGGCCGGGAACAGCATCGAGTGGGAACTCACGTGACGTACTCCAATCGTCGAGGGGCCGCTCGTCTCGAGGTCAGCCTGCCTCACCCGAAGCCGGGCACCACCAGGACCAGCCAGACGACAGCGGGGACCACGGCGACCACGATGCCGCCGTAGATCATCAACTGCCGGAAGAACCGCTCGCGATCGACATCGGGAGCCGCCGCGAGCACCAGTGCGCCATTGGTCGAGAACGGGCTGACGTCCACGACGGTCGCGGACACCGCGAGAGCGGCGATCATGCCGACCGCGCCGATCTCGCCCTGTGCGAGGAACGGGACGGCCAGCGGGATGAGCGCGCCCATGATGCCGACGGAGGAGGCGAAGGCGGAGATGATGGCGCCGATGTAGCAGAGCAGTACGGCGGCGAGCAGCGGTACGCCGATGTCGCCGACCCCCTCGCCCGCCCACTTGATGGTGCCCATCTCCTCGAGGACGCCGACGTAGGTGAGGACACCGCAGATCAGGAGCACGGTCGGCCAGGCGATCTCGCCGACGGCCTTGCGGCTGGTGTCCGGCCAGACGGCGCTGAGGACCACGGCGAGGGATACGGCGGTGAGTCCGGCGTCGAGGTCGAAGACGAGGACGGCCACGACCAGGGCGACCAGGGCGATGAGGGTGGCGATACGGGGCGGGGTGAGGCGGGTGTCCTCGTCGGGTTCGGGTTCCGGCTCGGGCTCTGGGGCCGGGCTCTTGTCGCTGCTGTCGCCGGTGCTTCCGGTGCTTCTGGTGCCGGCACCGGCGAGGGCGAGGGTGTCGGCGCGGTGGCGGGCCAGCTTCAGGCCGCCGAACAGGACGAAGACCACGGCCGCGATGATGAGGTTGGCGACCAAGGAGGCGAAGAACAGGGCCAGTTCGTTGCCCGGAAGGTTCTCGCGCTCGACGATTCCGTTGACGATCGAGCCGTAGATGCTGATGGGCGAGAAGCCTCCGCCCTGCGCGCCGTGGACGACCATCGCGCCCATGAGGAGCGGGCTGATGCTGTAGCGCGCGGCGAAGCTCAGGGCGATCGGCGCGACGATCGCGACGGCGGCCGGGCTGACGGCGCCGATGGCGGTGAGGGCACCGGTGATCACGAACATCACCCAGGGGATGAACGCGATCCGGCCGCCGACCAGCCGGATGGAGGCGTGCACCAGCCAGTCGGTGGTGCCGTTGGCGCGGGCGATGGCGAAGAGGTAGGTGACGCCGACCAGGACGACGAAGAGGTCGCCCGGGAAGCCGGCGAAGATGCCGTCCGCGTCGAGGTCGGCGACGAGTTCGCCGACGCCGAATGCTGCGGCGAAGGCGAGCGCGCCCATGTTGATCGAGCGGGTGGTGGCGATCACGAAGACCACCACTAGTACGAGGATCGAGATCAGTTCCGCGGACATCGGGGCTCCCGTCCCTGGGGCGCGCGCGTTCGGTTTGGGGGTTGGGCGGTGGG
>NZ_JAAKZW010000444.1 GCF_011044995.1 Streptomyces mesophilus
GGTGCGGGTGCGGGTGGGCGCATGGTGCGGGTACGGGTGCGGGCCGGGGGATCCGGGGTGATGCTGGCGGGAGAGGTGCCCGAAATGCACTGTTCGCGAGAGGCGTGGGCGGTGCGCGTGGCGTGCGGCGCAAGGAGAGAGCCATGACCCAGCCCACCGAACCCCAGGGCGGTCCCACGGGACCCGGCCCCGGTCCCGCCGGACCCGGCCCCGCCGACACCCACCCGGGGTGGGCCTCCGCCTCCGCCGGGCCGTCCGCCGGGCCGTCCGGCGCGCCCGTCGGCGGCAAGGGCTCCGGTACCGGGGCCGCCTGGGCCGCGGGCGGCACGATGTTCGCCGGGGTCCTGATGGGTGTCGCCGGCATCGTCGGCGCGCTCCAGGGCATCGCGGCCATCGCCGATGACGACGTCTACACCCGGATCGGCGACTACGTCTTCTCCTTCGACCTCACCACGTGGGGCTGGATCCACCTGCTGCTCGGCATCGTCATCGCGGTCGCCGGGTTCGGCATCATCAAGGGGCAGGACTGGGCGCGCGGTGCGGGCATCGGCCTCGCGGCGCTGTACATCGTCGAGTACTTCCTCTTCCTGCCGTACGCGCCCGTCTGGTCCGTGATCGCCATCGCGATGGGTGTGTTCGTGATCTGGGCGCTGGCCACGGATTCGTCCTCGTCCGCGTGAAGGCGGGTTGGTGAGCGGAGGGTCCGCAACGGTCCCCGGGTCGCTCGCGTCCTCATACTGAAGAGGACAACGCGGCCGAAAGGGGCGGGAGTTGGACGCGGAAGCGGTGCCACGCGCCGAGCCACTGCCCGACCGGCCGCCCCTTCGGCGGCTGGTCGCGGCCTGGGGTGCGGGGCTCGTCCTGGCCGGCCTGACGGTGATCGTCGGCTGCCGTGCGCTCGACGTCGACGCGACGACTCCCGTACCGCAGCTGCTCGCCTTCCTGCCGTGGCTCCTCGTGCCCGGCGCGCTGGCCCTCGGCGCCGCGGCGCTGGCGCGCTGGCGGGGCGGGGCGGTGTGGGCGGCGGCAGTGCTCGTGGTCACGGCCTGGTTCCTGCAGCCGTACGATCCGGCCGGTTCGTCGGCGCCTTCGGCGCGTGCGGGCGGGGGCCGTGAGGCGGCGCGGATCACCGTGCTCACCTCCAACGTGCTGTTCGGCAAGGCGACTTCGGAACTGATCGAGGCGGTACGGCGGGAGCGGCCGGATCTCGTCTTCGTGCAGGAATGCGATGCGGGCTGCCTGGGGGCGCTGCGGGCGGGGCTCGCCTATCCGTACGAGTCCGCCGTGCCCTCGCCTGGCTCGCACGGGTCGGCGATTCTCAGCCGGCATCCGCTGGTGCGTGAGGCGGGGATCTCCTCGCGTCTGGAGATGCCGGGGGCGCTGGCGACGATCGCCGGGCGCAAGGTGCGGTTGCAGCTCGCGCATCCGGTGCCGCCCGTGCCGGGCGGTGTGGGGGTGTGGCGGCGGGAGCTGGGGGCGATGCGGGACTTTGTCGTGCGGCACCGTTCGTCGGCGCCGCTCGTGGTGGCCGGGGACTTCAACGCGTCCCAGGACCACGCCGCGTTCCGTGCGCTCCTGGACGCGGGGCTGCGGGATGCGGCGGCGGTCACGGGGCGGGCGCGTACGCCGTCCTGGCCGACGTCGGTGTCGGCGCCCCTCGGCACCCAGATCGACCACGTCCTGGCGTCGCCCGCCTTCGTCCCGCGCTCGGCGCGGTTCCTGGAGCTTTCGGGGACGGATCATCGGGCGCTGGTGGTGGAGCTTTCGTTGGTTGTGGGGTGAGGGTGGCTGTGGCTGTGGCTGTGGGTGCGGGTGCGGGTGCGCGTGTGGCTGCGGG
>NZ_JAAKZW010000445.1 GCF_011044995.1 Streptomyces mesophilus
ACTGGCCGGGGGAGGCCCGATGAAGTTCGACATGGGTGCGTCCGTGTTGTCGAATCTGCGGTCGCAGTCGCAGGGTTCGAGTGATGATCTGGGGTCGTTGATCCGTCAGTTGATTGCTGCGGCGCAGCCGTTGGAGGGTCGTTTCAACGGTTCGGGTAAGGCGGCGTTCGATGCGTTCAAGAACAACTCGGATGAGATCACGGCGGCGTTGAACGGGTCGCTTTCGGCGATTTTGGGTGGTCAGTCGGGGATGGACTCGTCGTTTGCGACGGGTGATCAGGAGTCGGCGGACAATGCCCGTTCGAACATGGCTGCCGCGAACTTCGACGCTGCCCGCTTCGGCGGACGCTGAACCTGGGGATTGGGGACTGTCTGATGGCTGGTAATGCGGATCGTCGTTCGTATGACATGGCGGCGTCCTCGGACGCGCAGGGCAACATTCAGGGGGTGATCGCGCGTCTGGAGCAGGTGATCACGGACCGGGATCGTGCGGTGAAGGCGGCGATGGCCGACTTCCAGGCGGATGGTGTGTCGGACTCGTATCACGACAAGGAGCTGCGCTGGAATCGCGCCTCCAGCGAGGTCCGGACGATTATTCAGCTGCTGAAGACGACGTTGGAGAAGAACGACGGCACGGCGCAGCAGACGTTGCAGCGCGCGAAGGCCGCTGTCGATTCCATCGGCTGAGCACGGGGGTAGCTGGTGTCGGGTTGGGACATTCGTCCGCAGGGTGTTCAGGGCATTTTGAAGACCACCGGGGAGACGGCGGGTGGGATCGAGAAGCAGGCCACCACGTTTGGTGAGCATCTGAAGACTGCTGCGACGTCTGCGGGGACGATTGCCGCGGAGGGTGCCGATCAGGGTGGTCTGGTGGCTTTGGCGCTCTCGCAGTTTGCTGAGCATGCGGCGAAGGACATCAAGTTCGTGGCGGCGCGGGCGGGTAAGTCGCTGACCGGTGCGGTCGAGGCCACTACCGCGTATCTGAACGGGGATGTGGAGATGGCCGCCGAAGCGCAGCGCAAGGCGCTGTCGGCCCCTGATATTGATCTGGGGAAGCCGGGGGTGCAGGAAGGATGATCTCTCCTTCTGCTGTTCCGCAGTTCACCGGCGACCTGGGTTCGCTGGAGACCGCGGTGACGGGGCTGGGTAAGGATGCGGGTGCGATCCGCAAGACCGGCTCCGATGTGCATACCCAGTTTCAGGGCCTGTCCGCGTATTACACCGCTCCCGAGGCCGAGCAGCTGTTCGCCAGCACCAAGCCGGTGCAGGACCGGGCCGATCAGTTCGGGGACGATCTGGAGAAGGTCGGCTCCGCGCTCACCGCGTATGCGGGTGAGGTGAAGCCGATCGCGGACCGGCTCAAGCAGTTGAAACTCGATGCGCAGGCTTTCGTGGACTCGGTCAAGGATGACGAGGACTGGAAGTACGACGGCGACAAGATCGAGAAGCACAACGGGATCCAGTCCGACATCACCGCCGCCGTCGCCGCGTTCTGGGCCGCGGAACGCGCCTGCGCGAACAAGATCACCGCGCTTTTCGGTGGGACCCAGTTCGTGGCGAACGACGGGTCCAACAAAGACAACATGTACGGCTACAGCGCCGACGACCTGAAGAACGCCAAGGTGCCGTGGGGGACTCCGGAAGAGGAGTCGCACCATTGGTATGAGGTCGGGCACTGGGTGAAATCGTTCGTCTGGGACGGCCTGATCGTCGACGGGATCTGGGGCACCATCAAAGGCCTCGGCACCCT
>NZ_JAAKZW010000446.1 GCF_011044995.1 Streptomyces mesophilus
CGGCTCCCCCACCACCCTCGGCTCCCGCGCCGCCACCTGCCCCGTCCTCCGGCTCGCCACCCGTGGCCCCGCGCCCGCCCGGACCCGACGCACGCTCCGCCGGGCTCCGTCCGGACGGGCGGGTGTCCTCAGCGGGCACGGCACCCCCGGTGGGCACGGCGTCCCCGGTCGGCATGGCGTCTCCGGTCGGCATGGCGTCTCCGGTCGGCACGGCGTCCCCGGTCGGCACGGCATCCTCCGTCGCGGCAGCGTCCTCCGCCGGCCGGCCGGGCGTCTCGGAGTGCCTGTGTTCCTCGTCCGTCATCGGAAGTCCTCACATCACAGGAAGGGCGTAGACCGAAGGCCCGTTGACGATCAGGGCCAGGCGGCCCGCGGTGTGCACCTGGTAGCCGTCGGTGCCGTCCGCGACGGCGAAGCGCCAGAGCTCGGTACCGGTGCGCGGGTCGAGCGCGACCACCCCCAGGCGGTGCGCGGCGAGCAGCGTGCGGCCCGACTCGGTGATCGAGAGCCAGGGCGGGATGATCTGCTTCGTCGTCCTGTCGCGGACCAGGTCCACCGGCAGCCGGTGGCGCCAGTGTTCGCGGTGCGTGTCCAAGTCGACGGCGTGCACGGTCTGATGCGGGCCCGCGAGGAAGTACAGCGGACCGTCGACCCCTTTGACACGGCGGGCCAGGGTGGTGTCGGGCTTGCGGGAGATCTCGCCTTCGGGCTCGTCGTAGAGGTCCAGGCTCCACCGCGGTGCGTCGGCATCCACGTGAGCGGCCCGCAGCCTGCCGCGGTACATCTCCAGGAGCTGCTCGGAGTACGGGTCGTAGTCGAGCAGGGACATCAGCCCCTCGGGCCAGTCGTGGACCCGTTCCCAGCGCTTGCGGCCCGTATGGCCGTCGATGCGGTAGATGCGCGCACCGCCGGGCATGCGGCGCTCCATGAGGTGGACGTCGTCGCCGAGTCCGGGGACCGCGATCAGGACGAGGTCCCCGAGCTCCCCGGTCCTGACCCGCAGGCGCCAGCGTTCGGTGCGCCCGGGCACCTCGAGGGCCACCACGTACGGCGGTTGGGTCTCCACGGACCCGCCCTCTTCGGGTACGGCGTGGTAGATCACGGTGCGGTCCTCGACCGACCCGTTGAGGATGGCGAGCCGGCCCTGCCCGGACATCACGGTCACGGGCTGCGTCCACAGCTCCTTGCCGTCCCGGGTCGACAGGCCGGCCAGACGCCCGGAGCGCGCGGTGACGGCCTGTCCGCCGAGCGGCAGGACGCGCTGCGGGTCCGGTAAGTCGTCGCGTGTCCACAGGACTTCACCGGTGGCGAGGCTGAGTGCCGTGAGCCGCGGCGGATCGGGAACATAGCCGATCTCCCCGCCGAACAGGCTGAGCGCCCGCACGAGCGGCTTCCCCGACGGCGCGTCGTACCGCCACAGCGCGGCCGGTGCGACACCGCGCGGCACGCGGGTTGCGGCCCTGGGCGGGGAGGGCCGCGCGCCCGGCGAGGTGAGCGCTTCGGTGCCGCCCCGGCCGAGCACCCAGCCCGCGACTCCGCCCGCGCCCAGGACGAGTCCCCCGCCGGCGGCCAGCAGAGTGCGGCGGGACAGGGCGGCCTCCCGGGCATGCACGGCGGACGACGTGGCCGCACTCGCCGCGGTACTCGACGACGCGGCCGCCGGGCGCGCACCGGACCGCGAGCTGCTCGACCGCTGCCGGCAGCCGGACC
>NZ_JAAKZW010000447.1 GCF_011044995.1 Streptomyces mesophilus
CCTTTGGCGCGGGCCGTACGTGTGATCACGTGCCGGCGCCTGTCGTCGGTCCGTACGGGAAAGGGCGGCGTAGCCGTGGGTGTGCCGTGCCCACCCTCCCCCAAGCTCTCAGCTGCGTTCGAGCAGGGGGGACCCCCATCGCCCTGCGGCACGACTGCCCACGGCCGGGGTGGGGCTCAGCCCTCGAACACCTGGCGGGCGGCCTTGCGCCCCGTCGCCACGCACGCGGCCACCCCGACGCCCTCGTACGCGGCACCGGACAGTTCGATGCCCGGCAGCTTGGCGACCGCCTCGCGGATCCGCTCGACCCGGTCGGCATGGCCCACGCCGTACTGCGGCAGGCTCCGGTCCCAGCGCGTGACGCGGGCCGAGGTGGGCTCGCCCATGCGGCCGGCCGCGAGATGCAGTTCGGAGACGGCGGTACGGATCAAGTGCCGGTCGGGTACGTCGAGTTCCTTGTCCTCGCCCGCGCGCCCGATGGAGACCCGCAGGACGAAGGAGCCCGGCGCGGACTCCCGCAGCCAGCTCCACTTGTTGGTCAGGAACGAGGCGGCCTTGATGACATGCCCGTCGACCGGCGGCACCAGGAAACCGTTGCCCTCGGGCAGCGCGGTCATACGGGCCCGGTCGAAGGCCATGGTGATCACGGCGGAGTTGGCGTGCCGGATCGCGGAGAGGTCCTCGTGCGCCGCGGGGGAGTGGCCGCGAAGCAGCTCGGCGGCCGCGTAGGCGGGCAGTGCGAGGATCACCGCGTCGGCCTCCATGACCAGCGGGCCGTCCGCGGTCTGGGCGCACACCCGCCAGCGTCCGGACGGGGTGGGCCCCAGCTCGCGGGCGCGGGTCCCGGTGAGGATACGGGCGCCGGAGGCCTGGGCGACGGCGATCGGGAGCCGGCCCGTTCCACCGCGTACGCCCTGGACCGCCGCCACCTTCGGGGCGCCGGCCGCGCGCACACGGCGCAGGGCGCCGATGATCGAGCCGCCGTGCTCGGCGACCGCGGCCAGGCGGGGCATGGCCGCGCGCAGGGAGAGGCGGTCGGCGCGGCCCGCGTAGACGCCGCCGAGCATGGGCTCGACGAGACGGTCCACGGCCTCCTGGCCGATGCGCTCGGAGAGGTAGCCGGCGACGGAGATGTCGGTGTCGCGGGGCAGCGGGCCCGCCGGGAGCTCCTCTTCACGGCAGAGCCGCTCGAGGCCCTCGTCGGAGAGCAGGCCGGTGCCGGCGAGGGCGCGCGGTTCGGTGGGGATGCCGAGGACGTGGCCCGCGGGCATGGGCCGCAGCCGGCCGTGGGTCCAGACGGTGGTGGGGGCGGTGGCCGGGTCGCACAGCTCGGCGCCGAGGCCGACCTCCTGGGCGAGCTCCACGGCCTCGGGGCGCAGCGCCATGATGGATTCGGCGCCGGTGTCGACGGGGATGCCGCCGATGGTGCTCGTGTGCAGTTTGCCGCCGATGCGCTGGTCGCTTTCCAGGACGGTGACGTCGGCCTTTCCGCGCAGCTGCCAGGCTGCCGCAAGGCCGCTGATGCCGCCGCCGATGACGATCACTGAGCGCATGGGTTGCTCCCGCGTTGGGGGGTGGGTCCGCGTTTCGACGCTACGGTCCGTGGGGGTGGCGGCGGCTCATGCTTATGGCTGCTGTCCGGCGTCAGGTGGCCATTTCTGGTGTGGGGCCGGGTGCGGG
>NZ_JAAKZW010000448.1 GCF_011044995.1 Streptomyces mesophilus
ACATCGGGCTTGGTGGAGCGGCGGTCGTCACGATGCTCCGTAAAGCCTGACCGTCACGAGGCCGAGGACCTAGTCCCGAAGACCGATGGCCGCTGCATCGAAACCCCGATGCAGCGGCCGCGGGCAGCCTGAGAGCATGGCCGGCATGGCCCAGACACCCACCCAAGCCCCGATAACCACCGGTACGTCACGCCGCTCCATCCCGACCTGGGCGGTGGTGCTCACGGCGTGTGCGGGTCAGTTCCTCGTCGTCCTCGATGTGTCCGTGGTGAACACCGCGCTCCCCTCGATGCGCTCCGACCTGGGCCTGAGCGCGCTGGGCCTGCAATGGGTGGTCAACGCGTACTCGATCGCCTTCGCCGGCTTCATGCTGCTCGGCGGGCGGGCCGGGGACCTCTTCGGGCGCAAGCGGATGTTCCTCGTCGGGCTCGCGCTGTTCACGGCCGCCTCGCTCGCGGGCGGTCTCGCGCAGGAGAGCTGGCAGCTGCTCGCCGCCCGCGCCGTCCAGGGCCTGGGCGCCGCGGTGCTCGCCCCGTCCACGCTGACCCTGCTCACCTCGGCCGTCCCCGAAGGACCGGCCCGTATCCGCGCCATCGGCACCTGGACCGCCGTCGGCGCGGGCGGCGGTGCGGCCGGCGGTCTGGTCGGCGGGCTGCTCACCGATCTGCTGTCGTGGCGCTGGGTGCTCCTGATCAACGTGCCCGTCGGCGTCCTGGTCCTGGTCGCCGCCGTGTTCTGGCTGAGCGAGAGCCGGGGCGGCGAGCGGCGCCGGCTCGATCTGCCGGGCGCGGTCCTGGTGACGGCCGGGCTCGCGACGCTCGCGTACGGGATCGTGCAGACCGAGGTGGAGGGCTGGACGGCGCCCGCGACGCTGGTCCCGCTGGCCGCCGGACTGCTCCTCATCGCGGTGTTCCTGCTTGTCGAGGCGCGGACCAAGACGCCCCTGATGCCGCTCGGGCTGTTCAAGGTGAGGTCGGTGGCCGCGGCGAACGCGGTCATGATGGTGTGCGGTGCGGCCAGCTTCGCCATGTGGTTCTTCATGACGGTGTACGCGCAGAACGTCCTCGGCTACTCCGCCATCGAGGCCGGACTCGCCCTCGTCCCGTCCTCGTTGACCGTGATGCTCGGCTCCAAGCTCGCGCCCCGACTGATGCGCGTGATCGGCGCGAAGAACGTCACGATCCTCGGCATCCTGATCGCGGCCTCGGGCTACGGCCTGCAACAGGCGACGATCGCGCCCGACGGCGGCTACCTCAGCTCGATCCTGTTCCCCGGCATCCTGATGATGCTGGGCGCCGGCCTCGCCATGACCCCGCTCGCGTCGCTCGCCACCTCGGGCGCCGCACCCTCGGAGGCGGGCCTGGTCTCCGGCCTGATCAACACCTCGCGCACCATGGGCGGCGCGCTCGGCCTGTCGATCCTGTCGACGATCGCCGCGGCACACTCGGGCGGCGGCTCGGATCCGGCGGCGCTGACCGACGGCTATGCGGCCGCGTTCCGTACGAGTGGGCTGATCCTGCTCGGGGGAGTGGTGCTCGTTCTGCTGTGGATGCCCTCGGAGCGGGGGCCCAAGGTACCCGCGGCCCGCAAGTCCGCCTAGCGCAGCGCCTCCTGCCCCACATCGGCCGACAGCCGCGCCACCACCCGGAACCCGCCCAGCTCCCCAG
>NZ_JAAKZW010000449.1 GCF_011044995.1 Streptomyces mesophilus
GCGGGGGCGGCGGGGCCGGTGTCGGTCCTTTCGGTCCTGTCGGTCCTCGGACCGGCTTGCGCTTGAGCGACGCCGGAGAGACCGAGCAGGGCCGTGACGGTGAGGAGCAGGGCAGTCTTGCGGAAACAGGAGCGCAGCACGAAGTCCCCCTAGGTCAAGGGTGGTTACGTGTGAGTAGCGGTCCCGAGCATGGTGAGGCCCCTGGGACGCAATGACCAGACCTTTGCGGGCGGGTTCTGGTCGGACTGCCGTGGGGATCCGGTGTCGGGGGCCGGTGTCGGGGGGCCGGTGGCTTCCGGTCTCCGCCGGCGGATGAGCCTTCCGGACCCCTCCCTGTCGGCGCATGCGGCACCTGGGCACGAGGTGTTCATCGGCAGCCGTACTCCGGACAAGGCGGCCGGGCTCGCCGAGCACGCTCGCCGGGACCCCTGAGCGGAGGGCGGTCCGGTGGCCGGGCGGGCCGTCTCAGCTGCCGTCGCTCTCCGGGTCCCAGTCGAGCAGCCGGACCTTCGCGACCGTCCGTACGTGGCGGCGCATCGCCGCGGCCGCCGCCCGGCCGTTGCGCGCGTCGATCATCTCGAAGATGGCCATGTGCTGCGCGAACGACTTCGAGGGGCGGCCCCGTTGACGCAGCGACTCGTGCCGTGACTCCGTGATCTGCTCGGCGATCGAGTGCATGAACTCCGCGAGGATCGCACTGTGGGCCGCCGCCGTCACGGCGGCGTGGAAGCGGCGGTCGCCCTCCACGCCGTGCTCGCCCCGCTCGATCTCCGCCGCCATGAACCCGAGGGCTTCGCGCAGCGCGGCGAGATCCTCGTCCGTGCGGCGTTCCGCGGCGAGTTCGGCGAGCTTGGTCTCCAGGGCCTCACGCGCTTCGAGTACGTCGGGGAGCCGGCGCCTGCGTTCCACGAGCCGCTCGACGGGCTCGGCGAAGTCCAGGCTGTCGCCGACCAGGTAGGTGCCGCCGCCGTGGCGCACCTCGACCAGGCCCTGGACTTCGAGGACGACGATGCCCTGCTTGATCGAGGCGCGGGAGACGCCGAGGCGCTGGGCCAGTTCACGCTCGGGCGGGAGGCGGTCGCCGGACTTGAGGCCGAACTCGGTGGCGTAGGCGCGCAGCCGGTCGATGACCTGCTCGTACAGGCGCGTACGCCCCATGGGCCGCAATGCTTCGGACATGGCCCACCCCCTCCCTGGATGTCCGCAGCGTAGCAGCGGCAGTGGTCCAGTGGCTGAGCCAATTTGCCCGCACCCTCTTGACGACTGAGGGCGCGACCCCGACTCTGTGGGGCATCAACTGGCCAAGTGGATCAGCCACTTGACCAGTCGGACGGCACAAAGTCTGCCCGATCGGGTGGCCTGCCATCTGCCGCTTGACCTGCAGTGCCGGTCCAGTGGCTGAGCCACTCGGCCACTAGTCCACCCGGCCGGAGGCGAGCAGCCGAGCCGTCTAACCGTCAGTCCACCACGAACCGCCCGACAGGCTCAGTGGCTCAGTGGCTCAGCCACTCGGCCAATCACCAGCCAACCGCCCACGAACCAACCGCCCGCCAACCACCCCAGCTCACAAGTGGCTCAGCCACTTGGCCACTCGGCCACTCGGCCACTCGGCCACTCGGCCACTCGGCCACTCGGCCACCGAACCACTGCTCCACCC
>NZ_JAAKZW010000044.1 GCF_011044995.1 Streptomyces mesophilus
ACCCCGCCCCTTCCCGAAACCGGGGCTGCGCCCCGGACCCCCTCATCCGAACTTCGTTCGGATCTGCTCAAGCGCCGCAGGGGCTGGGTTTGCCGGACCGGCCGAGTTGGTCAGCCCGCCACGAACGTACGCGCAGCCTTGTCGTGCCAGCACTGGCGCCAAGGGCGGTCGAAGAGGCACCAGATGACGCCGACGACACCGATCACCAGGAGGCCCGGGATCGTGTAGACGAGCCAGCGCTTCAGGGCGGCGCCGAACGTCGGAGCCTCCTGCTCCTCGATGTCGCGGACCTCGATACCGCAGAGCTTCTTGCCCAGGGTGCGGCCCCACTTCGCGGTCGGCAGCGCCTCGTAGAGCAGGCCGACGACCAGCAGAACGCCGAGGACGATGCCGAGGTAGCCGGCGATCGTGCCGTCGAGCAGCCAGACCGTGGTCTTCAGACCCGACAGCTTGGCCTCGTCGATCTTCGCCTCGATGTGGTCGATCGCCTTCGGTACGACGAGGATCGCGGCGGCCGCGGTGACACCACCGACGATCAGGGTGTCGACGAGGCGGGCCGCGAGCCGCTTGCCGAGCCCGGCGGGCCGGGCCGAGGCCTGCGCGCTCGCCATGGCGAGGAACGGGTCCTCGACCACCGGCTTGAACGGCGTCACCGGCTGGCCCTCGGCCGCGGGCGGCTGCGCGAGCTGATGCACCTGCTGGGCCCAGGAGGCATTGCCGCCGCCGGAGCCCGGAGTCACGGGCGAGGCCGGCTGCGGGTAGCCGTAGCCGGCCTGCGGTGGCTGGCCCGCCTGCGGCGTCGCGGGAGCGGCGGGCTGCGGGTAGCCGTAGCCGGCCTGCGGCGCCGCCGGGGCCGTGGGCTGCGGAGCGGCCTGGGCGGGCGGAGCGGCCTGAGCCGGCGGGGTGGCCTGGGCAGGTGGGGCGGTCTGGGCCGGCGGGGCCGCCGCCTGCGGGGCCGCCGCCTGCGGGGCCGCCGCCTGCGGGGCCGCCGCCTGCGGCGCGGAGCCGGACGCCTCGACCCGGCGGATCGACATCGTGCCGTCGGTGCGGTGGGACGGTCCCTGCGGCGCCGCGGTGCCCGCGTCGCCCGCGCGGGGGCGCACGGCGCGCATCGTCATGGTCCCGTCGGACGGGACATCCGCGGCACCTGCGGGTGCCGGGGAGTCGGCGGATGCGGCACCGGAATCCGTACGGGAGGCCGCGCTGGACTCCGCACGGGATCCCGCACCGGAATCCGTACGGGAAGCGGCGCCGGATCCCGTACGAGAAGAGGGAGCGGCATCCGCAGGAGAGGAATCCGCGGGCGCGGCGACGCGCGGGTCCTGGCCGGAACCGGCCGGTGCGCCCCACGACACCCGCTGGTCCTGCTCACCGCCGAACCCGGACTGCCGCCCGGTGTCGGCCTGCCACACGGAGGCCGGCTCGGGACGCGCACCGTGCAGGTCCTCCGGCTCGGCGCGAACGGCATCGGCAGGCGCGGGCGCGGCGGCGGAGGGCGGCACCGCGTCCGCCGGCTCCTCGTCGAAGAACATGGGGCCCGTCTCGTCCGCCCGCGGCCCCTGCTGGGCCGGTACCGAGGGCGCCGCGCCGCCACCGGGCGGTGCCGGCATGGCCTCGCCCTCGGACGGGGCGGGGCGGCTGGTGCCGGGGACCCAGGCAACTCCGTTCCAGTACCGGACATATCCGGGAATGGACGGATCGGGGTAGTAGCCCGCGCGCGGGCTGGTGTCGCCGGGTGCCGGGGTGGGGGCGCTCATGGTCCGTCGTCCCGTATCTGCTCGGGGGTCTTGGTTTGGGGTCCACATCTATCAGACCACCGGCCGCACCCGGGCCCGTCCCGCCTCATCGCCCCCTTTTGAGGGCGCACCCGCTTGGCCACCACCGTGACCCAGGTCACCCTCAACTCCCCCAAGAAACCTGAAGAAAGTCGCGTAAGCAATCCTCCCCACCGCGCTCTCACCTTCCGTGGGCCGCTTCGGAGCCCGCAGGAGGAAAGGAAGCTGACGCACATGCACACCGTGGTGGAACGCGAGCTGGAGCTGAGGCTGGTGCTGTCACCGGAGCGGACGATCCCGGTGCCGGCCAGGCTCACTTATCGCACGGACGATCCGTACGCCGTGCACATCACCTTCCATGTCAACACCGATATCCCCGTGAACTGGACCTTCGCCAGGGAGCTCCTGGTCGAGGGGGTGTTCAGGCCGTGCGGCCACGGGGACGTCAGGGTCTGGCCGACCAAGATCGAGGGCCGCAGCGTGGTGCTCATGGCGCTGAGTTCACCCGACGGTGACGCGCTGCTCGAGGCGCCCGCCGCCGCCGTGTCCGCCTGGCTCGAGCGCACGCTGCGGGTGGTCCCGCCGGGTGCTGAATCCGAGCAGCTCGGCATCGACGAGGGCCTGGCCGAGCTGCTCGCCCCCGCACCGCGCGGCCACGACGATCTGTGGCTGAGCGACCCCTGGCCCTCGGACGAGTCCAAGGACGGTGAGTGAGCCCCCTGAAAGACCGCTGTGAGAGCGCTAGAACAGCTTGCCCGGGTTGAGGATGCCCAGCGGGTCGAAGGTCTGCTTGATGCCCCGCTGCAACTCGACGCCCACCGGGCCGATTTCGCGCGCCAGCCACTCCTTCTTGAGGACGCCCACGCCGTGCTCGCCGGTGATCGTGCCGCCGAGCTCCAGGCCGAGGGCCATGATCTCGTCGAAGGATTCGCGGGCGCGCCGGGACTCGTCGGGGTCCTGCGCGTCGAAGCAGACCGTGGGGTGGGTGTTGCCGTCCCCCGCGTGGGCGCAGACCCCGATCGTCAGGTCGTACTTCTCCGCGATCCGCGCGGTGCCTTCGAGCAGGGCGCCGAGCTGTGAGCGCGGCACGCACACGTCGTCGATCATGCTCGACCCCTTGATCGCCTCCAAGGCGGTCAAGGACAACCGGCGGGCCTGGAGCAGCAGTTCGGACTCCGCGTGGTCCTCCGCCGGCACCACTTCGGTGGCTCCCGCCGCCGCGCACAGCGCGCCCACGGCCGCCAGATCGGCGGCCGGGTCCGGGGTGTCGAAGGCGGCGAGCAGCAGCGCCTCGGTGGTCTCGGGCAGGCCCATCTGCGCCATGTCGTTGACGGCGCGTACCGTCGTACGGTCCATGAGTTCGAGCAGCGACGGCACATGGCCGGCTTCCATGATCTTGCATACGGCGTCACAGGCGGCCGCCGTCGAGGCGAACTCGGCCGCCAGGACCAGCTGTTGGGGTGGCTGCGGCCTGAGCGCGAGCACCGCGCGGACCACGATGCCCAGGCTGCCCTCGGAGCCGACGAACAGCCGCGTGAGGTCGTAGCCCGCGACACCCTTCGCCGTACGGCGGCCCGTGGTGAGCAGCCGGCCGTCGGCGAGGACGACGTCGAGGCCGAGCACGTACTCGGCGGTGACCCCGTACTTCACACAGCACAGGCCGCCCGAGGCCGTGCCGATGTTGCCGCCGATCGTGCACATCTCCCAACTGGACGGATCCGGCGGGTAGTACAGGCCCCGCTCCCCCACCGCACGGGACAGCACGGCGTTGATGACGCCCGGTTCGACCACGGCGATACGGTCCACGGGGTTGATCTCGAGGATCCGGTCCATCTTGACCAGCGAGAGCACGATGCAGCCCTCGCTCGCGTTCGCCGCGCCCGAGAGGCCGGTGCGCGCACCCTGCGGGACGACCGGCACCCGCAGCGCGGTCGCCGTGCGCATGACGTGCTGCACCTCTTCGACGGTGCGCGGGAGCACCACCACCGCGGGGGCGCCGGCCTCGCAGAAGCTCGCCATGTCATGCGCGTACGAGCCGGTGACATCGGGGTCGGTGAGGATCGCCTCGGCGGGGAGTACGTCCTGCAAGCGCTGGAGGAGCTCGGGTGCGGCGGTCATGATCTCCAGACTGGCACTAGGGCCTATCGTCACATTCCCGCCGTCGCCCCGAAGGGGCGGCCTGGCGGCGTCTGGTGCGTGCGATCGCAAGGCGCCGGAAGGTCCTCGTAGCGGAGCTACTAGGGCCTTTCGGCAACGCCGCGAGCGTGCGTGCCAGACGCCGCCAGGCAGGCGGGAATGTGACGATAGGCCCTGAGGGCCATCGGTGTGAACCCGTCCGCTCAACCGCTTGCCGTACATCCGTGTGCTCTTCATATGGGCGCACAGTTGCGCCATGGCGAACGAAGAGGAACGTGAGGCTCCGGGCTCCGATTGGCCGCCGCCGTTCGGGCAGGGGACGGGACGGGGAACAGAACGGACCACGGGATACGGGACGCAGCGGGAGCCCGAGGACCGGTGGCCCACTCCCGATGCGAGGCCGCTCGGCGCGTGGGCAGGGCCCGAGGCGGCCGGGGCTGCCGGGCCCGAGCCCTCGGAGCCGGTTGCCGCGGAGCCGGTTGCCGCGGAGCGCCGTCGCACCCCGCCCCGACGCGACAGCGCCCATGCCCTGCGCCGGACCCTGATCACGTCCGTCGTCGGCTCGGTCGTCCTGTCCTGCACCGTGTTCGCGCTCCCGCTCGTCGTGGACCACGGCCCCGAGCCCGCGCCCGGCCCGGTCGGCCGGGCGATGCAGGCGGTGGGCGCCGGGGCGCCGGCCTCGCTGACGGATCTCGGTGCGCTGATCGCCGACCGCGAGGCGCACCTGGCGAAGCACCCCGGGGACGAGGAGTCCTGGGCGGTGCTGGGCGGCGCCTACGTCGAGCACGGGAAGCGGACCGCCGACCGCGGGCTCTACACGCAGGCCGAGCAGGCGCTGAACCGTTCGCTGGCCGCGCGCCCCGCCGACCAGGGCAACATCGAGGCGCTGGCCGCGATGGCCGCCCTCGCGAACGCGCGGCACGACTACCGGGCCGCGAAGAAGTGGGGCGAACTGGCGGTGATGCAGAAGCCGGGGCGCTGGAACCTCTACCCCGTGCTGATCGACACGTATGACCGTCTCGGTGACTACAAGGCGGCCGACAAGGCCCTGGAGAAGCTCCAGGAGCTGCACAACAACGCGGCGATCATGGCGCGTTCCGCCGAGATCTACGGGGACCGCGGCTGGCGCGAGAACGCGGCCGCGGCGATCGTGGACGCCGCCGCGCTCGCGGACGCCCCCGCCGAACAGGCCGCCTATCAGCACAGCGTGGGCGAGCTCGCGTGGGAGCGGGGCGAGGCGGCGGAGTCGCTGCGCTGGTTCGATACGGCGCTGCGCACCGACCCCGAGCACTATCCGTCCATCGGCGGCAGGGCGCGCGCCCTCGCGGCGCTCGGGCGGACCACGGACGCCCTGGCGGCCTACCAGGACGTGCTGCGCAAGCTGCCGCTGCCGCAGTACGCGGTGGAGCTGGGCGAACTGTACGAGTCGATCGGGCTCGACGCCGCGGCGAACGCCCAGTACGACGCCGTACGGCGGCAGTTGACGGATCCGGGTGCGGATCAGCTGGTCCTCGGTCTCTTCGAGGCGGACCACGGGGACGCGGAGGCGGCGGTCGAGCGGCTGACCGCGGAGTTCAGGCGGCATCCGGGGCGGCAGGTCACGGACGCGCTGGGCTGGGCGCACTACCGGGCCGGTGACAGCAAGCAGGCGCTGGCGTACGTGAAGCGGGCCATGGACAAGGACGCTCCGCGCAGCGCGCTGTTCGCGTATCACCGCGGGCAGATCGAGCGGGCCGTCGGGGAGTACGGGGCGGCGCGGCGTTTCCTCACGGAGGCCCTGAAGGTCAATCCGCACTTCTCGCGGGCGCACGCACCGGCCGCGCAGGAGGCACTGGACGCGCTGGGCGAGCCGCCGCCGGGCGGACCGGTGAACGTCACCGGCGAGAAGCCACAGGTCCCGTCGCTCGGCCGGCCGTCCGGGTCGCGTCAGCAGGTCGCGCCTACGGGGCGTGGTGGCCCCAAGTCGTCTCAGCAGGGCGGGAGTTCCTCGCGCAAGGGCTCGGGCTCGTCCACGTACAAGAAGCAGTCACCGAGGACTCAGGAGCAGACGCCGCAGCGGACGACTCCGCGCAAGCAGAGCGGTGGCGGCAGCGGAAGTGGCGGCGGTAGCGGCGGCAGTACGAAGCCGACGCCCAAGCGCACCGCTCGCTGAAGCCGAAACCGAAACCGAAACCGAAACCGCACACGAAAGGGGCGGGACCTCGAAAGGTCCCGCCCCCGCCCGTGGTTACAGGTTGCCGCGCTTCTCCTGCTCGCGCTCGATCGCCTCGAACAGGGCCTTGAAATTGCCCTTGCCGAAGCCCATCGAGCCATGGCGCTCGATCATCTCGAAGAAGACGGTCGGACGGTCCTGGACCGGCTTGGTGAAGATCTGCAGCAGATAGCCGTCCTCGTCGCGGTCGACGAGGATCTTCAGCTCGCGCAGGGTCTCGACGGGGACGCGGGTCTCGCCCGCCCACTCGCCGAGGGTGTCGTAGTACGAGTCCGGGGTGTCGAGGAACTGGACTCCGTTCGCGCGCATGGAGCGCACGGTGGCGACGATGTCGTTCGTGGCGAGCGCGATGTGCTGGACACCGGCACCGCCGTAGAACTCCAGGTACTCGTCGATCTGCGACTTCTTCTTCGCGATCGCCGGCTCGTTGATCGGGAACTTGACCTTGAGCGTGCCGTCCGCGACGACCTTGGACATGAGCGCGGAGTACTCGGTGGCGATGTCGTCGCCCACGAACTCCTTCATGTTCGTGAAGCCCATGACCTTGTTGTAGAAGGCCACCCACTCGTTCATCTTGCCGAGCTCGACATTGCCGACGCAGTGGTCGATGGCCTGGAAGGTGCGCTTGGCCGGCGGCTCGACCATCGGGTCGGCGGCCGCGAAGCCGGGCAGGTACACGCCGTCGTAGCCGGTGCGCTCGACCAGCGTGTGACGGGTCTTGCCGTACGTGGCGATCGCGGCGCGCACGACGGTGCCGTGCTCGTCCTTCGTCTCGTACGGCTCGTCGATCCCGCGGGCGCCGTGCTCGATCGCGTACGCGTAGGCGGCGCGCGCGTCCGGGACCTCGATGGCGAGGTCGATCACGCCGTCGCCGTGCTCGGCGACATGGGCCTCGAGGAAGCGGCCCCAGTCGGTGGAGGCCTTGATGACGGAGGTGAAGACGAAACGGGCCGAGCCGTTCTTGAGCACGTAACTGGCGGTCTCGCGGCTGCCGTTCTCCGGTCCGGAGTACGCGACCAGCTGCATGCCGAAGGCGGTCGAGTAGTAGTGCGCGGCCTGCTTGGCGTTGCCCACGGCGAAGACGACCGCGTCCATTCCCTTCACCGGGAAGGGGTCGGCCTGCCGGGTGGTGTCGGGGGTGTGGTCGAGAGTCTCAGTCATGGCCGTAGGGTCTCTCTGGGCCGCAAGGTGCGCAATAGTTGGTGAATTCACTGGGCAATCTGCACAGTCGTACGCCAGGATTGCCGGACGATCTGTACATGATGACCAGTCGGAGTGTGACCCACGCCATGCCCCCGCCCTCGTCGTCCTCGCCCGGCCCCTCCGGCTCCTCCGGCATCGACCAGCTCGACGGCCGCCTCATCGTGCTGCTCGCCCGTGAACCCCGTATCGGCGTCCTGGAGGCCTCGCGCCGGCTCGGGGTCGCGCGCGGGACGGTGCAGGCGCGGATGGACCGGCTTCAGTCGAATGGAGTCATCCGGGGCTTCGGTCCCGATGTGGATCCCGCGGCGCTCGGCTACCCCGTCACGGCGTTCGCGACGCTGGAGATCAAACAGGGCCAGGGCACGGAGGTACGGGCGCATTTGGCCGGCGTTCCCGAGGTGCTCGAACTGCACACGACGACCGGGCACGGGGACATGCTGTGCCGTCTCGTGGCCCGTTCCAACGCGGATCTTCAACGTGTGATCGACCGGGTTGTGGGTTTTGATGGCATCGTCCGGGCCTCCACGGCGATCGTCATGGAAAATCCCGTTCCGCTGCGGATCATCCCGCTGGTGGAGCAGGCGGCGGCCTGGGAGGACAGCGGCCCCTGATCCGAGAGGTGAGCAGGCGTGAACTTCTGGGATTACCTCGGCAGCCGGCATGAGCAGTTGCTTGCGGACGCGTTCCAGCACGCCAGCGCGGTCTTCCAGTGCATGGTGATCGCCACGCTCCTCGGCATCCTGATCGGCGTCGTCACGTACCGCAGCGAATGGGCGGGCAATCTCGCCACCCTCACCACCTCGACGATCCTCACCGTCCCCTCCCTGGCCCTGATCGGTCTGCTGATCCCGATCGTGGGCCTCGGTGTGCCGCCGACGGTGATCGCGCTGACCCTGTACGGGCTGCTTCCCATCGTGCGGAACTCGATCGTCGGTCTGCGCGGGGTCGATCCGGCCCTGGTGGACGCGGCCAAGGGCATCGGGATGTCGCGTACGGCCCGGCTCTTCAAGGTCGAGCTGCCGCTCGCGTGGCCGCCGATCCTGACCGGTATCCGGGTCTCCACGCAGATGCTGATGGGCATCGCCGCGATCGCCGCGTATGCCTCGGGCCCCGGGCTCGGCAATGAGATCTTCCGCGGGATCGGCTCCCTCGGCAGCAAGAACGCGCTCAACCAGGTACTCGCCGGCACGCTCGGGATCGTCGTCCTCGCGCTGCTCTTCGACGCCGCCTACGTACTGATCGGACGGCTGACCATCTCTAGGGGTATCCGTGTCTGAGACGACCACGACCGAGGCCGCCGCTGCGAGCGCCGTCAAGCAGACCACCGGCGCGACGATCGAGCTGGAGAACCTCACCAAGCGCTACCCGGGCAGCTCGGAGCCCGCGGTGGAAGCCGTGAACATGGAGATCAAGGCCGGTGAACTGGTCATCTTCGTGGGGCCTTCGGGCTGCGGGAA
Organism: Streptomyces mesophilus; assembly: GCF_011044995.1. Lineage (GTDB taxonomy): Bacteria > Actinomycetota > Actinomycetes > Streptomycetales > Streptomycetaceae > Streptomyces > Streptomyces mesophilus. The sequence goes on from NZ_JAAKZW010000044.1 coordinate 8,784, forward strand.
GTCCACGACGCTGAAGATGATCAACCGTCTGATCGAGCCGACGGGCGGCCGGATCCGGATCGACGGCGAGGACGTCACGGACATGGACCCGGTGAAGCTGCGCCGCAAGGTCGGCTACGCGATCCAGTCCTCCGGGCTCTTCCCGCACATGACCGTGGCGCAGAACATCGCTTTGGTGCCGAAGATGATCGGCTGGTCGAAGCCCAGGATCAAGGACCGGGTCGAGGAGATGCTCGATCTGGTGGGCCTGGATCCGGCCGAGTTCCGCGGCCGTTATCCGCGCCAGCTGTCCGGCGGCCAGCAGCAACGGGTGGGTGTGGCACGGGCGTTGGCGGCCGATCCGCCCGTACTCCTGATGGACGAGCCGTTCGGCGCGGTCGACCCGATCACCCGTGACCACCTCCAGGACGAGCTGATCCGGCTGCAGCACGAGCTGCACAAGACGATCGTCTTCGTCACGCACGACTTCGACGAGGCGATCAAGCTGGGCGACCGGATCGCGGTCCTGCGCGAGCGCTCGCACATCGCGCAGTTCGACACCCCGGAAGCGATCCTGACGAATCCCGCGGACGACTTCGTGTCCGGTTTCGTGGGCGCGGGCGCGGCTCTGAAGCGGCTCAATCTCACCCGCGTACGGGATGTGGAGGTCCGCGACTACCCGACCGTGACCGTGGACGACCCGCTCCAGGAGATCTTCAACAAACTGCGCGACGGCACGACCAACGAGCTGCTCCTTCTCGACAAGCGGGGCCGGCCCTACAAGTGGCTCCGGCGCGGTGACCTGATGCGGGCGCGCGGTTCGCTGGCCCGTGCGGGCTCGCTCGTGCACGACACGGTGACACGCGACGCGACCCTGCGCGACGCCCTGGAGGCCGTGCTCACCGAGAGCGCGGGACGGGTCGCGGTGACCGGGCGGCGCGGCGAGTACACGGGCGTCGTGGACATGGAGACGCTGATGAACTCCGTGCACGAACTCCTCGAACAGGACCGGCTCGACGCCATCGAGCACCAGCACGACCTCCAGGACCAGCGCGCCGAGCAGACCCATCGCGCACAGGAGGGCGAGGGGGCCGGGTTCCGGGAGGAGGAGTCGTGACGCCACCCCAGGAGCCACCGCTCAGCCCCCATCCGACCGAACCGCGCCGCCCCGACGGCGAGCACGAGGTCAAGGGGCACACCTTCCGCGACACCGGCGACGGCGAGCCGGAGGCGACCCCGGTCGTCTCCGCCACGCGTGAGCCGCGCCGCCTGACCTGGCAGAAGCTGACCTTCCTGCCGGTGACGCTGCTCGTCGTCCTGCTGATCACCTGGCTGTGGTTCCGCAACGCCGACCTCGACTCGATCTCGAAGAACGCGCTCGCGGACGGCAACGTCTGGGTGCGTCTGAAGCAGCACATCGAACTCACCGTGATCTCCACGTTCTTCGTGCTGCTCATCGCCATCCCGCTCGGGATTCTGCTCACGCGCAAGCGACTGCGGCCGGCCGCTCCCTTCGCGATGGCCCTGGCCAACATCGGCCAGGCGACCCCCGCGATCGGTCTGCTCGCGCTGCTCGTCATCTGGATGGGCATCGGTATGAAGGCCGCCCTGGTCGGCATGGTGATCTACGCGGTCCTCCCGGTGCTCTCCAACACGATCGCGGGCCTGAAGGCCAACGACCCGACGCTCCTCGAAGCCGCGCGCGGGATCGGGATGTCCCCGATGGGCGTCCTCGGCAAGGTCGAACTCCCCCTCGCCGTCCCGTTGATCCTCGCGGGCGTACGGACGGCGCTGGTCCTGAACGTGGGCACGGCGACGCTCGCGACCTTCGGCGGCGGTGGCGGGCTCGGCGACCTGATCTCCACCGGCATCACGACGCAGCGCATGCCGGTCCTGGTCCTCGGCTCGATCCTCACGGTCGCGCTCGCGCTCCTGGTGGACTGGCTGGCCTCGCTCGCGGAGATCATGCTCAGGCCGCGCGGCCTGGAGGTGCGCTCATGAAGCGGCGGCTCTACGGGGTATGCGCGGCGCTGATGCTGCTCGCGGCCGGCTGCGGTCTGCACAGCGGCAGCCCGCTGGTGGCGGATGTCGCGCCGGGTTCGATCGGCAAGGGCAAACCGCTCGACGGGGTCGATCTCACGGTCACCTCCAAGGAGTTCACCGAACAGCTGGTCCTCGGCCAGATCATGGGCATCGCCCTCAAGGCGGCCGGCGCCGACGTGCTCGACCGCACCGGGATCCAGGGCTCCATCGGCGCCCGCGAAGCGGTCAAGTCCGGTGACGCGGACGGGATGTACGAGTACACCGGCACCGGCTGGATCACCTATCTCGGTCATACGGAGCCGGTCGTCGGCGCCGAGGCGCAGTGGAAGGCCGTGCACGAAGCGGACCTGAAGAACGGCATCGACTGGCTGCCGCCCGCGGAGCTCAACAACACGTACGCCCTGGCGGTGAACCAGGCCAACGAGAAGAAGTACGGCACCAAGACGCTCTCCGACGTCGCCGCGCTCTCCAAGTCTGACCAGTCGGCGGTGACGCTCTGCGTCAACCAGGAGTTCGCCTCACGCGACGACGGACTGCCCGGCATGGAGAAGGCGTACGGCATGGACATCCCGCCGTCCCAGGTGCAGACGATGGACTCCGGGATCGTCTACACCCAGGTGTCGGGCGGCACGGCCTGCACGTTCGGTCTGGTCTTCACGACCGATGGCCGGATCAAGGCGATGGATCTGGTCGTGATGGAGGACGACAAGCACTTCTTCCCGTCGTACAACGCGGCGCCGATGATGAACGCCGAGACGATGAAGGAACACCCCGAGATCGCGGGCATCCTCGACCCGATCACCAAGAAGCTGACGAACTCGGTGGCGCAGGATCTGAACGCCAAGGTGGATGTGGACGGGCAGGATCCGCATCAGGTGGCGCTGGATTGGCTGGTTTCGGAGGGGTTTGTCACCAAGTCCTGAGTTCCAAAGGATTGGTTGCAAAGAAAGCGTTGCAAGGAAGTCTTTGCATCGCTACGGTTGAGGCATGGCCGAACCGAAGAAGGACCCCAAGGTCCGCGATCTCGATCCACGCTCCCTGCGTGGACTCGCTCATCCGCTGCGGATGCAGCTGCTCGATGCTCTCCAGCACTTCGGACCGGCAACCGCGTCCCAACTCGCCGAGCGCCTGGGCGAGTCGAGCGGGGCGACCAGTTACCACCTGCGCCAGCTCGCGACGCATGGGTTCGTCGAGGACGACCCCGACCGGGGCAAGGGGCGGGAGCGGTGGTGGCGGGCCGTCCACCTGGGGACCCGCTCGAACCACCAGCTGATCGATGACCCCGACCCGGCTGTGCGCGGCGCGGCCAACACGATGCTTCAGTTCATGGCCGACAAGCACTACCGGGAACTCACCACGTACCTCGGCGTCCTCCGCGAGGAACCGGACGAGTGGCGCGGCGCCTCGAATCTCAGCAACTGGAGCCTGCATCTGACTCCCGAGCTCGCCGAGGAGATGAACGACAAGCTGATGGAGGTCATCGCGAGCTACAAACGGGCCGTCCCCGGCGGGCGAGCCCCAGGAGAACGGTCGTACCGGGTCCACCTGCACGCCTTCCCGCTCACCGACGAAGGAGACGACTCCCAGTGATCCCCGAAGCGCACCTCTACCTGCACCACCAGAACACCGCCCAACTCCCGGCCACCACCGAGCCGTTCACGCCTCCGAGAACGCCCGCCCGTCTGCGCGTCCAGCTTGGTTGGACCCTCGTCCACGTCGGCCTGCGGCTCGCGACCCCGGGCCGCCCGGCCCCCGCACTCAGCAGCTAGGAACGTCCCCGCCCTTGTCCAGTGCCCTGAGCGCCTCCACCGTCTGCTCCAGGGTCGTGACCGGAATCAGCCGGAGTCCCTTCGGCAGCTCGGCCTGAGCGTCCGAGCACTCGGCCTTCGGGACCAGGAAGACCGTGGCGCCGTCGCGCTTGGCCGCCTGGGTCTTGAGCGACACCCCGCCGACCGGGCCCACCTTGCCGTCCGCGTCGATCGTGCCCGTACCGGCGATGGAGCGGCCGCCGGTCAGATCGCCGCCCGCGCCGTTGCCGTCGAGCTTGTCGACGATGCCGAGGGAGAAGAGCAGGCCCGCGCTCGGGCCCCCGATGCCGGCGAGCTCGAGGTCGACCTTGACCTTGCCGGGGTCCTCGTCCAGGTAGTTCAGGGCCGCCTCGACCGCGGAGTTCTGCGACTTCCGCATCTCGGCGACGTTGTGCTCCTCGATCTCCTCGACGCTGCCGCCGCTCGGGTACACCGCGTCGCGCGGCATCACCGCACGGTCGGTGCGGAACCAGCCGTCGACCACGTCGCCGAAGTCGACGTCGGCGTCCGGTCCGGTCGCCAGGATCGTGGTCATCCGCAGCTCGCCGTCCGTCGCACGGGTCGGCGCGCCCTCGATGGTGATCACGGGCTTGCCGTCGTGCTCACCGAGCACGTCCGAGGTCCCGCCGGGCTGCGCCACGGTGAACGGGAGCGGGGCGAGTCCGGCGACGGCGAGCAGCGCGGCGACGGGGACGGCGCTGAGGGCGAGGGCCGTGCGGCGGCTGAGGCGAGTGAGCACGGGGTCAATCTAACGTGGGCGGCCCGGTCACCCGGCGAACAGGTCGCGCCGGACGCGGTGAGGCGCCTGCGGCGGCGGGGCGATCCCGGCCACGTCGTGGACGGAACGGACGGTGGCGGTCATGTCGCATTTGCGCCGCCGGTCCCGCGAAGGCTCCTGCGGGGCCGTGACCGGGAGCCCACCCGCGTGGGCGGCCACATCCGAACCTCGGCCGGTCCCGTCCGGACCTCCTCAGACGCCGCCTCCTCAGACGCCGGAGGGGCTGGAGCGCAGCCACTCCCCCAGCTTCCGTTCGCACGCCCGCAGCTGTTCCGCCGGGACGAACTCGCCCGCCGTGTGGGCCAGAGCGGGGTCGCCCGGGCCGAAGTTCAGGGCGGGGACGCCGAGTTCGGTGAAGCGGGCGACGTCCGTCCAGCCCAGTTTGGGGCGCGGTGTCGCGCCGAGGAAGGCGACAAGCGAGGCGATCGCCGGGCGGGCGAGACCGGGCAGGGCGCCCGGCGCGGCGTCGGTGACGAGGAACTCGTCGTACGCCGAGGGCGGGAGGAGTCCCCGTACGTACTCCTCCGCCTCCTTCGGTGAACGGTGCGGTGCGAAGCGGGCGTTGACCGTGATCACGCACTCGTCGGGGACGACGTTGCCGGCGACTCCGGCGCGTACGGCGACCGCGCCGAGGCCCTCGCGGTACTCGAGGCCGTCGATCACCACCCGCTCGGGCTCGTGGTCGGCGAGGCACTGCAGGATCGCCGCCGAGCGGTGGACCGCGTTGACACCCATCCAGGCGCGGGCGGTGTGGGCACGGGCGCCGCGGACCACGATGTCGGCTTCGAGATAGCCCTGGCAGCCGGCCTCCACGCCGGCGTCCGAGGGCTCCATGAGGAGCGCGAAGTCGGCGGAGAGCAGATCGGGGCGGTGGAGGGCGAGCCGGCGGAGACCGTTGCGGTCGCCTTCGACTTCCTCGCACTCGTAGAAGATGTACGTGATGTCCCTTGCGGGCGCGGTGAGTTCGGCCGCCAGGCGCAGGGCCACGGCGACGCCGCCCTTCATGTCGCAGGCGCCCAGACCGTGGATCCGTTCGCCCTCCAGGCGGGAGGGGAGATTGTCCGCGGCGGGGACGGTGTCCAGATGGCCGGCGACGATCACACGTTCCGGACGGCCGAGCGCGGTACGGGCCACGACCGTGTTGCCGAACCGCTCGACGGAGAGGTGCGCAAGCGCGGCGAGGGACGACTCGACCGCGTCGGCGAGCGGACCCTCGGCGCCGCTCTCGGAGGGGAGGTCCACCAACACGCGGGTCAGCGCGACCACATCGGCGGTCAGATCAAGGTCGGGCGTCACTGCTGCTCCTGCTGGGGGTCGGTCCTTGCTGCTCCCGCCGGGGGTCGGTCCTTGCGGGCGTATCCCCAGCAGATCACACGGCGGTCCCGCTACCGGAGCGCGTCCGCGACCTCGCGGGCGGCGTCCAGGACGCGGGGCCCGACCCGCTCCGGGACCGAGTCGGACAGCATGACCACGCCGACGCTGCCCTCTATGCCGGTCACCCCGAGCAGCGGTGCCGCGGCGCCGCTCGCGCCGGCCTCCAACTCACCGTGGGTGAGGGTGAATCCAGGGTCGTCGACGAGTCCTTGGCGGGCGGCGAGTATCGCCTTGCCGGCCGCGCCGCGGTCCAGCGGATGACGGAAACCCGTGCGGTACGCGACGTGGTAGTCCGTCCAGGTCGGCTCGACGACCGCGACCGCGAGGGCCTCCGTGCCGTCGGCGAGCGTCAAGTGGGCGGTGGCGCCTATGTCTTCGGCCAGTGAGCGCAGCGCCGGCAGCGCGGCCTCGCGCACCAGCGGGTGCACCTGGCGGCCGAGGCTCAGGACACCGAGTCCGACGCGGGCGCGGCCGCCCAAGTCGCGGCGTACCAGCGCGTGTTGTTCCAGCGTGGCGAGCAGGCGGTAGACGACGGTGCGGTTGACCCCGAGCTTGGTGGACAGTTCGGTGACGGTCAGTCCGTGGTCCGTGTCGGCGAGCAGCTTGAGGACACGCAGTCCCCGGTCGAGCGTCTGGGAGGTCTCCGCGGTCACGACGCCCTCTCCTTAAGGTGAGTGGCGACGGCCTTGTACGCGGCGGTGTCCGCGATGAGCGGGTCACCCCGTCGCCGGTCCCGTCGGCGACGCGCGTCAGAGGCCGCCGGTCATCAGCTCCACGGAAGGCCTGACTCCCCCGCCGAGCTCACGCACCGGCTGCGCTCCGCGGCGGCGCTGCCACGGGGCGTGTGCGTTGCCGGGACAGTAGCGAGCGGGTCCGCTGAGCGGAAGACTCCGTCCAGAATCCGGGCACTCGGCGCCGGAGGGCAGGGGGTTACGGGACTTTTGCCGGGAAGGTCCCGCGGTGCCGAGGCAGCCCTTGGCCTCAGGCCGTGACTCGCGCCCCGCGCCCCGCAGCCCTCAGCCCGCGCCGCTCAGGCCCCCGCCCCGGGCTTCCGCCCGATGACCACCATCGCCGCACCCACGCCGAGGAGGAGCAGCGCCCCCACCACGGTCCAGAGCCCTGGCATCAGGGGCGAGACCAGGAACACCGCCACGACGACCACGGCACACAGGGCGGCGAGCGTGGTGCGGCGGTACTTCATGGCAGGACCTCGGTCGGCGGGGACGGCGGAGTCGGCGGGCGGCCGCGGCTCGCCCGGCCGGTCCCGACACCAACGTAATGATCGGATAAGGGCCCCTCGAGCAGCGGAAGTCCCGGGCCCGGGAGCAAAAGTCCCGGGCCGGATGGCGACGAAGGTCCCGAACAGGGTCAACTCACCGCAAACCGCACGCGACGAGCCCTCACTTCATCCGGGTCGCCCACTCCTGCACCTTCGCGATCCGCTGCCGCAGCTGACCGGCCGTGGCCTCCGCGCTCGGCGGGCCGCCGCAGGTCCGGCGCAGCTCGGTGTGGATCACGCCGTGCGGTTTGCCGGTCTGATGGACGTACGCACCGACCATCGTGTTGAGCTGCTTGCGCAGTTCGAGCATCTCCTTGTGGGAGACCACCGGACGACGCTCGGCCGGCATTTCGAGCAGATCGGCCTCTTCGGCGGGCTTCTTGCGGCTGTGCGCGATCTGCCGCTGCTGGCGCTTCTGCAGCAGCAGCTCGACCTGGTCGGGTTCGAGGAGGCCCGGGATGCCGAGGTAGTCCTGCTCCTCCTCGCTGCCGGGGTGGGCCTGCATGCCGAACTCGGCGCCGTTGTACATCACCCGGTCGAAGACCGCGTCGGACTCCAGCGCCTCGAACGGCAGCATGTCCTGCTCGCCGGTGTCCTCGTCCTGCTCCTTGTTGGCCTCGTCCATCTCGGCCTCGGACTCCGCGTACGGGTCCTCCTCGCCGTCCTTCTTCGGCTTGTCGAGCACGTGGTCGCGCTCGACCTCCATCTCGTTGGCGAAGCCGAGCAGGTCGGGGATGGTGGGCAGGAAGACGGACGCCGTCTCGCCACGGCGACGGGACCGTACGAAACGGCCCACGGCCTGGGCGAAGAACAGGGGCGTGGAGATCGTGGTCGCGTACACGCCGACCGCCAGGCGCGGGACGTCGACGCCCTCGGACACCATGCGGACGGCGACCATCCAGCGGTCGGTGCTCGCGCTGAAGTCGTCGATCCTCTTCGACGCCCCGGTGTCGTCGGAGAGCACCAGGGTGGCCTTGGTACCGGTGATCTCGCGGATCAACTTCGCGTACGCACGCGCCGAGTCCTGGTCCGAGGCGATCACCAGACCGCCCGCGTCATGGATGGACTTACGGACTTCGGTGAGGCGCTGGTCGGCGGCGCGCAGGACGTTGGGCATCCAGTCGCCGCGCGGGTCGAGCGCGGTGCGCCAGGCCTGGCTGATGGCGTCCTTCGTCATGGGCTCGCCGAGCCGGGCCGCGATCTCGTCGCCCGCCTTCGTGCGCCAGCGCATATTGCCGCTGTACGAGAGGAAGATGACGGGCCGCACGACGCTGTCGGCGAGTGCGTTGCCGTAGCCGTACGTGTAGTCCGCGGACGAGCGGCGGATGCCGTCCCTGCCCTCCTCGTACTGGACGAAGGGGATCGGGTTGGTGTCGCTTCGGAACGGTGTACCGGTCAGCGCGAGGCGGCGGGTGGCCGGTTCGAAGGCTTCGAGGCAGGCCTCGCCCCAGGACTTGGAGTCACCGGCGTGGTGGATCTCGTCGAGGATGACCAGGGTCTTGCGCTGCTCCACGCGGTTGCGGTGCAGCATCGGCCGCACGCCGACGCCCGCGTAGGTCACGGCGACGCCGTGGTACTCCTTGCTGAGCGGGCCCGCGCTGTACTCCGGGTCCAGCTTGATCCCTATCCGGGCCGCGGCGTCCGCCCACTGCTTCTTCAGGTGCTCGGTCGGTGCGACCACGGTCACCTGCTGCACCACATGGTGGTGCAACAGCCAGGAGGCGAGGGTCAGCGCGAAGGTCGTCTTGCCGGCGCCGGGGGTGGCGACGGCGAGGAAATCCCTCGGCTGCTCCTGCACATACCGCTCGAGGGCCCCTTGCTGCCAGGCGCGCAGCTTGTTGGCCGTACCCCAGGGGGCACGTCCGGGGAACGCAGGTGAGAGGTGGTGCGAGCTGCTGGTGGCGGTGGTAGTCACGGTCTCCGGTTCGGCAGGTCGGCGGCGTGGGTCCGGCGGTCAGGGGGCCGACGACGGACGGGTGCCGGCTCCGTATGACAACCGGGCCACCCTACCGGTGCGGGTGTTTCGGTCCGGGCGCAACGGGGCGGGTTCGTCCGGGGTGCGAGATGGGTCACATGGGTGGGGTGCGGTCTCGCTGTCGGGTGCGGGCCGGTTGCGCCTGCGGCGGGCTGAGTTCGCCTGCCCGCCCCTTCCCGAAACCGGGGGCTTCGCCCCGGGCCCCCTGCATCCGAACTTCGTTCGGATCTCCTCAAGCGCCGGAGGGGCTGAAAGATCTGCTCAATCGCCGCAGGGGCTGAGTCAGCCGACGGGGCTGGTCGGCGTACGCAGCCGTCCCGCCACCCACACGCCCACCGCCGCGACCAGCACCGACAGCACGAACACCGAAGCGAACGCCGCCGCAGGCCCGCCCGTTGCCGCATCCGTCCCGTGACCGGCGAGCGCGCCCCCGCCCAGCGCCGCGAAGGCTGCGCCGCCGCCCGCGAGGAGCAGGGCGTTGGACAGGCCGTCGGATATCTGGAGCGCCGCGGAGTTGGCGCCCGCTTCCGTCGGGGCGGACAGGCTCAGGAGCAGGACGCTGGTCGAGGAGATCACCAGACCCATGCCGAAGCAGCCCCAGGCCCAGGCCAGCGCGATGATCCAGACCGGGACGGACTCGATCAGGACGGTCGGGGCCGTCGCTATCGCCGCGGTGACCAGGACCATGCCGAGGCGGACCAGCGGCTCGCGGCGGTCTTCGAGGCGCGGACGGGACTGGAGGTACGAGCCGAGCGCCCAGGTCGCGCCGCCGACCGCCAGGGCGAGCCCGGCCATGGTCAGGGACAGACCGCGGCGTGAGACCAGCATCAGCGGGATGAAGGACTCCGCGGCGATGAACGAACCCGCCGCGAGGCCCCGCAGCAGGATCACCGAGGGAAGCCCGCGCCCCGCACGGAACGTGCCGCGCGGCAGCAGCGCGAGCACCGACGGGACGAGCACCGCGAGCCCTGCCGCCGCGGGCAGCACCGAGAACGGCCGCAGATCCTGGCCCGCGTACTGAAGGAGGCCCGCGCCGAGCGAGATGCCGAGCGCGAGACGGATCCGGCGGGACTGGAAGAGCGCGGGGGCGCCGTCCGGCGGCCCCCCGGCGTTGGTCCGTATCGCCGGCAGTGCGAGCAGCAGCGGGAGCGCCACCAGGGCCGGGATGCCGAGGAACACCCAGCGCCAGCCGAGGTGTTCGGTCACCGTGCCCGCCACCAGCGGGCCGACGATCGCCGGGACGACCCAGCCCGCCGCGAACGCCGCCATGATCGCGGGCCGCAGCCGCTCCGGATAGGCCCGGCTGACGACCACGTACAACGCGACGATCACCAGTCCCCCGCCGAGCCCCTGCACGGCGCGGCCCGCGATGAACAGCCACATCACCCCCGCCGTACCGGAAAGCAGCAGTCCCGCCGCGAACGCGCCGATCCCCGCCGCCAGCGCCCCCAGGGGTCCGCGCCGGTCGGCCCACTGGCCGGCCAGGACCATGCCGAAGAGCGAGGTCGTGAAGTATCCCGAGAACGCGAAGCCGTAGAGCGCGATCCCGTCCAACTCCCGTGCCGCCACCGGCATCGCGGTGCCGACCGCGGTCGCCTCGAAGGCGATCAGGACGACGACCGAGACGATCCCGACGCTCAGGGCGCGCAGACGCCGCCCCAGCACCCCTTCTTCCGAAGTGGCGAGGTCCGGGGGCGCAACGCTGCGCGATTCGACGGCGGTCATGCGAAGAACCGTACGGTCCGGCACTGACAACCGCCCCTGACCAGGGACGGGACCTTCCTCGTCCGTTGGTCCTACGCCCCCGAAGCCGCGCCGGGCATGAACGCGGCGTTGCAGTCCCATGGCAGACCCCGCCGTTCCCTTGGCCGCACCCGGACGCCCGCCTACCGTCGAAGACATCAACACGGCCGTGTGCCCGAGTGGTTCAGGGACTTGCCTGCAAAGCAAGTAACGCGGGTTCGATTCCCGCCACGGCCTCCGGTGCGGCAGCGCGCACGCAGCGGCCCCGGGTGTCCCGCACCCGGGGTCCTCACATCTCCCGCAGGCCCGTCCCTGTCTCCGACAGCTCGAGCCGCCACATGATCTCCCCGTCGTGCACGACATCCGTGGAGACGAGCCCGGCGGCCGCGGCGACCGCCGCGGAGGCGTGATGATCCGGGTGCACATGGGCGATCACGGCGGCGATGCGCTCGACGGGCTCCTGCGCCAGAGCCGCCACCAGCGCACAGGCCGCCTCCCGCGCGATGCCCCGCCCCTGCCACGGGGTGCCCACGGTCCAGGCGATCTCGGCGATACGGGAGCCCTCCGCGTAACCCGACAGATGCGCGGGCGCGGGACCGACCGTCGCCTGCACCGCCCCCACGAACCGCCGCTGGGCGCAGAGCTCGACCACCCAGTTGCACCAGGTCACCTGCGGCTCCGGAGAACCGGCCGCCCACCGCTCGTACCGCGCCCGCAGCTCCTCCTCGCCTTCGGGCGCGCCCCCGATGAACGTGTGCAGCGCGGGATCCCCGAGCACCCGCGCCATCTCGGCGGCGTACTCGGCCTTCACCGGCAGCAACCTCAGCCGGGGCGTGCGCAGTTCACGGAGTATCAAGCGGTGTCCTCATGCGACCGGTCGGCGGTGTGGTCGTGCGAGCGGTCGGCGGTGTCCTCGTGCAGCCAGCTGGTGAGCAGCACACGCCGCCCGTTGGACTCGATCCACTCGGCCTCGTCCTCGACAAGCCGGTAACCGGTCGCCGTGGCGACGGCCCGGCTCGCGAGGTTGTCCTCGTCGATCTGCAGTCTGAGTTCACGCAGGCCCAGCTCTTCGTGCGCGAACGAGGTGAGCAGCCGCGTGGCCCGTACGGCCAGGCCGCGGCCGCGGTGCTCGGGCCCGATCGCGTAGCCGAGGGTGCCGTCCTCCAGGTTCACCATGACCTCGCCGAGCGGCAGGCCGCCGTCGGCGGTGACCGCGAACCGCAGCCGGGTGCCGGCCGCGCGCTTCTCGCGCGCGGTCGCCAGATGCGCCTCGGCCTGCGCCGGACCGAAGGGGACGGGAAGCGGCGTGAACCGGGCGACGTCGTCGTTGTCGAAGATCTTCACCATGGCCTCGACGTCGTCGTCCCGCCATTCCCGCAGCACGAGCCCGTCCCCTTCAACGACCACGGCCTCCCCGCTCACGACTGTCACGCGGGCCCCTCCCTCAGCTCAGAGCCTGTTTCTTTTACGGAGCATACGTGCGCTCCCGGACGGGTGAGCCGGGTCACATCAACTGCCCTGTCACAGCTTCGGATCCGGTGGCATCTCGTGGTTGTCAGCAGCTCACACCACCGCACACGAGGAGCCCGCCATGACCGCACGACTGAACCTTTTCACCAACGAACTCGCCGCGAAGCACCTCAAGTACCTGGTCTCCGCGGGCAAGGTCCTCACCGACTCGTCGCTGCCGACCTCCCTCCAGGAGCTCGTCTCGCTGCGGGTCAGCCAGATCAACGGCTGCGCGATGTGCGTCGACATCCACACCAAGCACCTGGCACACGAGGGTGAGGACGCGGTGCGGATCAATCTGGTCGCCGCCTGGCGCGAGGCCACGGTCTATACGGAGCCCGAGCGCGCCGCCCTCGACCTGGCCGAACAGGCCACCCGCATCGCCGACGCCTCAGGCGGCGTCCCGGACGAGGTCTGGACAAACGCAACAAAGCACTACACCGAGACCGAACTCGCCGCCTTGGTCTCCCTGATCGCCCTGATGAACGCCATGAACCGCCTGAACGTGACCGTCCAGAACCCGGCCGGCGCGTACGCGGTCGGCCAGTTCTAGTGAGCAAGGGACCATTTGTCGCGCAGCATGGGCGAGTTGCCCGTTATGTGCGCGACAGATGGTCCCCTTTTCGTCAGGGGGAGACCACCGCCGCCTGGGGGCGGATCGGGAGGCGGTTTACCGGGCGGCCCGTTGCGGCGCGGACTGCTCCCGCCACCGCGGCGGGGGCCGTGACGACCGGGACCGCCGAGGCGGCCTTGGCGCCGAAGGGGGCCACCACGTCGCGCTCCTCGACGAGCTTGACGATACGGATATCGGGCGCGTCCAGGGCGGTCGGCAGTGCGTAGCCCGTCAGGTCCGGGTGGCGGACCACGCCGCGCGGGGTGCGGAGGTTCTCCGTCAGCGCCGCGCCGACGCCCTGGGTCACGCCCGCTTCGATCCGGGCCGCCAGCTGGGCGGGGTTGAGGACACGGCCGACGTCCTGGGCCACGGCGAGCTCGACGACACGGATGGAGCCGAGCTCCACGTCCACGTCGACCACGGCGCGGATCGCACAGAACGCGAGCCCCACGAAGGCGTCGCCCTGGCCCGTCTCGTCCAGCGGCTCCGTCGGGTGCGGGCGGCACTGGGCGGTGGCCCAGAGTTCCTTGCCGTCCATCGCCTCGGTGACGGTCGTGGAGAGGACGCCGTCGTACGAGGTGATCTTGCCATCGGCGATCTGGAGCAGCTCCGTGGACATGCCGAACTTGGCGGCCAGGGGCTGCAGAAGCTGGGTGCGCACCATCTTCGCGGCGCGTTCGACGGCTCCGCCGGAGACCCACGTATGACGGCTGCGGCAACCCGCGCCCGCGGGGGGCTGGTCGGTGTCGACGGCGGCGACGTGGACTTCCTCGATGCCCAGGGTCTCCTGGACGATCTGGCGCGCGAGGGTGGAGAAGCCCTGGCCGGTCTCCACGGCCGCGCAGATGACGGTCGCGACGCCGTCCTGGACCTTCACGGTCGCGGTCGAGACCTCGTCGGCGCCTTCCGCGCCCAGCATGTGCACCATGCCGAGCGCATAGCCGACGCCACGGCGCACCGCGCCCGGCTCGCCCGCGCCTTCGGGGCCGCCGGGGAGGATCCACTCCTCTTCCGGGGTGTCCTTGGGGAGCGGAGGCAGGTCGAAGTCCCTTACGGCGCGCAGGAGTTCGGCGGCAGGGGCAGGGCAGGTCACCGTCTGCCCTGTGGGCAGGATGTCGCCCGTGGCCATCACGTTGCGCAGCCGCAGCTCCGCCGGGTCCACGCCCAGCTTCGCGGCCAGCTTGTCCATCTGCGCCTCGTACGCGGCGCAGACCTGGAGCGCGCCCTCACCCCGTACGTGTCCGGAGGGCGGGTTGTTGGTGCGCACCGCCCAGCCCTCGATGAAGGCGTGCGGCACGACGTACGGACCGCAGGCGAAGGCGACGGCCGCCGCGAGCGATTCGGAGGACGCGTCCGCGTAGGCGCCCGCGTCGAGCAGGATCTGCGCCTCGACCTTGACCAGACGGCCCTCGGCGTCCGCGTGGTGGCGGTAGCGCAGGAGCGTCGGGTGCCGGTGGGCGTGGCCGAGGAAGGACTCCTCGCGGGTCGCGGTGAGCTTGACCGGGCAGCCGGTCTTCAACGCGAGCAGCCCGAGCGGGAGTTGGAAGCCGGGGTCCTCGCGGTCGGCGGTCGCGCCGGGCACGCCGGTGACGACGACCTTCACGCGGTCGGGCTCCAGGCCGTAGCAGGCGGCGGCCAGATCGCGGTCCGAGTGCGGGTCGGTGGAGGCGACGTAGAGCTCGACGCCACCGTCCGGGCGCGGTACCGCGAGGCCCGCCTCGGCGCCGATGGGCGCGGGGTCCTGGCGGCCGATGCGGTAGAGGCCCTCGACGATCACCTCGCCGGTCGCCTCGGCGTCCCCGTACTGCAGCGGGATGTGCCGGATCAGATTGCCGTCGGGGTGCAACGGCTCGGCGGCGAAGGCCTGTTCCGGGTCCGTGACCGGTTCGAGCACCTCGTACTCGACGACGATCGCGGCGGCGGCCATGCGTGCGGTGTCCGGGTGGTCCGCGGCCACGGCGGCGATGGGCTCGCCGTGGTGGCGTACGAGCTCGGAGGCGAAGACCGGACGGTCGGCGATCCGCCGGCCGTGCGCCGCGTCACCGGGCACATCGGCGTGCGTGACGACCGCGTGCACGCCCGGCATCTGCTCGGCGCCGGAGGTGTCGATGGAGGTGATACGGGCGTGGGGGTGCGGGGAGCGCAGGAGCGCGGCCCACAGCAGGCCCTCGGCCCACAGATCGGAGGCGTACGGGAACGTGCCCTCCGTCTTCGCACGCGCGTCCGCGGGCGGCAGCGAGGCACCGATGCCGTGCTGCTTCTCCTCGGCGGCGGGTGCGGTGACCGTCTCGTTGCTCACGCCCGGCCTCCGCCCTGCGAGTAGGTGACGCCACCGGCGCCCGGGGGTGCCTGGTGCGGGATGCGTGCCTGGTCGTCGGTTTCGTCCTCGGGCACGGCCGACTGCCGCTCGGCGACGACGTCCTTGACCGCTTCGAGTACGCCCTTGTAGCCGGAGCAGCGGCACAGGTTGCCGCACAGCGCCTGGCGGGCCTCGCGTTCGCTCGGCTGCGGATTGCCTTCGAGCAGGTCGTGCACGGTCATCGCCATACCCGGTACGCAGAAGCCGCACTGCACGGCGCAGCTCGCGGCGAGCGCCCGCTGCACGTCGGAGGGCTGCCCTTCGTCGGCGAGGCCCTCGACGGTACGTACTTCACTGCCCGCTGCCGTCGCGGCGGGCACGAGGCAGGAGGCCACGAGGCGGCCGTCGACCTGCACCGCGCACGCACCGCATTCGCCCTGCGAGCAGCCGTCCTTGGCGCCGGCGAGGCCGAGGCGCTCGCGCAGCACGTAGAGCAGCGATTCGCCGATCCATGCGTCGGTGACGGGGCGGTCGGCGCCGTTCACGCGCAGCACGTAGGAGGAGAGGGGGTGTTCGTCGCCGAAGGCGGAGACAGGGGCGGCGGGTTCGGATCCGTCCGGCTGCCCGTCGCCGTCCGGGGCTGCCTCGGCGGCATCCTGCGCGGACGGCTCGTCGGCGGCGGGTTCCGGCGGTGCGTCTTGCTGCGCGTCCTGCTGCGGTACGTCGGCTTCCGCGGGCTGCTGCGCGGCCGGCGCCGCTTCGGGGGCGGCGGGCTCGACCGGCGCAGCCGGCTCACCGTTCTGCGAGGCGTCCCGCGGCGCGGGCTGCGGAGCGGGCTGCGGAGCGTCCTGCGGCACGGCCTGCGCCCACGGCGCCGCAGCACCGCCCGGCAGGGTCGCCGGTGCACGGTCCGCCCACTGGTCGACCAGCGAGGAAGAGGTGAACTCGCCCGATTCGTCCGGAAGATCACCCTGGGCCAGCGGAATCGACCACTGCCCGGTGACCTGCGACGGCCCGGTGACCTGCGGCAGCCCGGGCTCGGGCGCCGCCTGGGCGGCCGCCTCCGTGAACGACCACTGCCCGGTCATGCCCGCCTCATGCTGCGGCGCGGGCTCCTGGGGCGCATTCGGCTCGGGCCACTGGACGGGCGCGGGGGCGGGCTCGGACTGAGCGGCAGCGGCGGGCTCCGGACCCATCTGCGGTACCAGCGCAGGGATCACGAAGGTCCCGGTGGCCGCCGGATCGGCGGCGGCGCCGGGCACGACCGAGATCTGCGGCGGTACGAAGCTGCCGCCGGGCGCCGCGAGCGGCGCGTCCGCGAAGCCCTCGGGCAGCGCGACGAAGGCCGTCGCGTCACCGTCGTACTCGCCCTGGCTCGTGGGCTGCCAGCCACCGTGCCCGTACGAACCGTTGGCATCGTTCCCGTACGAACCGTTCACATCGTTCCCGTACGAACCGTTCACATCGTTCACGTACGAGCCCTCGCCCTGCTGCCCGTTGCTCACCTGTCCGCCGCTTCCGTACCCGTCCCCGTAACCGGGAGACCCGTCCCCGTAACCGGGAGCGCCGTTGCCTTCCGTACCGCTCATGCCAGCGCCCTCCCCAGTGCCCGCCGCGCAAGAACGGAAACCGTGCGCCTGAGCTGCTGGACGGCGGGCGGCAGCTCCTGCGGGGTGCCGTCCGGCGCCTGGTCGGGGATGCAGGCCGCGGCGACATAGTCGCCGAAGGCGTGCAGCGCCTCGGGCGCCAGCGCACGGTCGGCGTCCCATTCGATCAGGGAGGCGACCCAGCGCTCGGCCTCGAGCGGACGCAGCGGCATCGGCGCGACCGCACCCACCGCGCACCGCACCCCGCGGCGCGCGGGGTCGAGCACGAGGGCGACCGAGGCGAGGGCGCGTCCGGGGCCGGTGCGGCCGGTCGCCTTCAGGTAGACCTGCGGGGCGTGCAGGAGCGGAATCCGTACGTAGCCGATGAGTTCACCGCCGCGCAGCCGCTCCATCCCGGCCAGCAGATGCGAGACGGGCACCTCACGGCGGGCACCGCCGGGCCCCGCGACGATCAGGTCGGCCTCGAGCGCGGCGAGCACGGGCAGCGAGTCACCGGTCGGGGCGGCGGTGGCGATATTGCCGCCGAGCGTCCCGGCGTTACGGATCGTGGGCGGCCCGGCCGCGCGGGCGGCGGCGGCGAGCGCGGGGATCAGGGCGGCGAAGTCGGGGCGGCCCATGCGGGCGTGGGTGAGGCCCGCGCCGAGCAGCGCGTGGCCGTCCTGGTACTGCCAGCCGCGGATCTCGTTGATCTTCCCGAGCCCGACCAGACCGGCGGGTCGTAGCTGCCCCTTGTTCACCGAGGCCATCAGATCGGTGCCGCCGGCCACGGGCACGGCGGCGGGCATGGCGGAGAGTGCCGCGACCGCCTCGTCGAGCGAGGTCGGCAACGTCACGGACTGCGCCACCTGCGGTGCGTGCGTGGTCAAGACCGGCTGCCCCTTCCCGTGCCCGGCTCAGGTCCTGTCTTGAGTGTCCCGTCGTTCGCCCGAAGGGCGGCCGGGCGTCGCACGGCAGACGGGACATTCAAGACAGGGCCTGTGAGGCCGTGGTGTGTCTGCTGCGCCGTACGGTACGTGCTCACAGGCCGGACGTGGCAACTCTGGCACATCTTCCGTACCCGCCGACGGTGGGGTCCACTAGGACCCTTTCGCACGGGAATTCACGTAATGCCCGGATTTCAGGCGCCATTGCCGACCAGCACTTCTTGCCGTTCACGGCGCGCGTCTGCCACCGGACGCCCACGCTCCCAGGGCCGCACCCCCGGGGCACATGGGTCGTGCACACCTCACACGTTTGGGGGCGCCCCCTCGATCGGGCGTCCGAGCACACCGGGCCGCCGCTGCCACGGCAACGGGCCACCGGGCGGCCGGAAATCGACGCCGAGCGCCTCAAGTCGGGCGTAGTGCGCGGTCATTCGCCGCTCGAACCCGGCGAAGTCGCGTTCACCGGACGGCCCGAGCTCACTCCAGGCCACCTCGGCGAAGGCCGAAAGCCGGGGAAACGCCTGGTAGTCGACGCGCGCCGGGCTCTCCATGACCTCGGTCCACAGATTCGCCTGCGTCCCGAGCACATGCGCGGCCTCGTCGGCGGACAGCTGCGGCGGCAGAGGCTCGAAGCGGTACACATCCTCGAGCGTCCGTACGTACCCGATCGGCACCGGCTCGTCCGCGCCGCCGTCCTGCCGGTGGTCCAAGTACACCTGCTGCTCGGGGCACATGACGACATCGTGTCCGGCCTGCGCGGCCGCGATCCCGCCCGCGTACCCGCGCCAGCTGGACACCGCCGCGCCCTCGGCGAGCCCGCCTTCGAGGATCTCGTCCCAGCCGATGAGCCGCCGGCCCCTTTGCGCGAGCCACCGGTCGAAGTGCCGGATGAACCAGGACTGCAGTTCGTCCTCGTCCTTGAGCCCCAGCTCCCGCATCCGCTCCTGCGCGAAAGCGGACTGCTTCCACTGCTCCTTGAGGCACTCGTCGCCACCGATGTGCACGAAGGGCGACACGTCCTCGGGGAAGAGCCCGAGCAGTTCCTCGAAGACCCCTTCGTAGAACCGCAGCACACCCTCGGACGGCGCGAGCACATGCGGACTGACGCCCCAGTTGTCCCAGACGTCCAGCGCCGCGGTGTCCACGACGTCGCGGTTGCCGAGTTCGGGATACGCGGCGATCGCGGCCTGCGAGTGCCCGGGGATGTCGATCTCGGGCACGATCCGGATGTGCCGCTCCCGCGCGTACGCGACGATCTCGCGGATGTCGTCCTGCGTGTAGAACCCGCCGTGCGGCTTGTCCTCCCACAGCGGCGACGCGCGATGCCCGTACTTGGTGCGCGAGCGCCACGAGCCGACCTCGGTCAGGCGCGGGTGGCGCTCGATCTCGACGCGCCAGCCCTGGTCGTCGGTGAGATGGAAGTGGAAGACGTTGAGCTTGTGCGCGGCCATGAGGTCGAGGTACCTCAGCACGCCGTCCTTGGGCATGAAGTGCCGTGCCACGTCGAGCATCATGCCGCGCCAGCCGAAGCGGGGTGCGTCCTCGACGAGGACCTCCGGTATCCCCCACTCCGCGCGCCCGGCGACGGGCGCGCGCCGGAACGCCTCGGGCCCGAGCAGCTGCCGCAGGGTCTGCGCACCCCAGAACACCCCGGCCGCGCTGCCGCCCTCGATCCGTACGCCGCTGCCGGCGTGCACGGTCAAGCGATAGGCCTCGGGGGCCAGTTCGGCATCGATGTGCAGCGCGATGCCGCCGCGCTCCGGCCCGGGGTCGAGCGGCAGACCGGTGGCCGCCCCGACCGTGGCGCGCAGCCAGCGCCCGACACCCTGGGTGCCGGGGCCGGCGCACAGGGTGGATGCGGCGCCGAGCGGATACGTGCCGCCGGCGGTCGACTCGTAGGTACGCGGAAGCGGTACGAGGGGCGGCAGTTCGTCAGGAGTCGTCATGGTCACGACCCTGTCACGTAGGTGGCATATACAACGAGGCTGAAAAAAGAACCGGCCCCGGCGCGCGCCCGAGCACACACCGGAGCCGTACCGCCGTACTGCCCGACGGAGCGGGCGGGCTACTTCTTGCCGCCGCCCTTGCCGTCCTTGCCGTCCTTGCCGCCGCTGTCCCCCATGGACTCGTAGATCTCCTTGCACAGGGGGCACACCGGATACTTCTTCGGGTCGCGGCCCGGTACCCAGACCTTGCCGCAGAGCGCGACGACGGGGGTGCCGTCGAGCGCGCTCGCCATGATCTTGTCCTTCTGGACGTAGTGGGCATAGCGCTCATGGTCACCGTCGCCGTGCGACACCTGGGGTGTCGGTTCTACGAGGGTCCCCGTACCTGTGCCGCGCTCGGGCTCGAGAGTGCTCATATCCAAAGGCTACCGAAGGCTCAGGGCAAAGGCGGCCGGGCGTCGGCCCGTACGGCACACGAAGGACGCCCCCTTCAGTTAAGAGAGGGATCGTCCGGATATGTCGCGATCATCGCCAACTCGCTGCGCTGGCGCCGCAGCACCGCGCGCCACAGGTTCTCCGGCACCGGCGAGGAGACGTCCCCGGGCTCGGACTCCACCACGTACCAGGCGCCGTCGGCCAGCTCGTCCTCCAGCTGGCCCGGGCCCCAGCCCGAATACCCGGCGAAGATCCGCAGCGAGCCGAGCGCGGCCGCGAGCAGTTCCGGCGGGGCCTCCAGGTCCACGAGCCCGATCGCCCCGTGCACCCGGCGCCAGCCAATGGGGTCTCCCCTGCTCGAGCGAAGCCGAGAGCTTGGGGAAGGCGCCCGCTCCGTGGAATCACCGGGGATGACGGCCACGCCGAGCGCCGAGTCGAGCGAGACGGGTCCGCCCTGGAAGACGACACCGGGCTCACCGGCGAGCTCCGCCCAGCCGTCGAGCACGTCGCCGACACCCACCGGCGTGGGCCGGTTGAGGACCACGCCGAGCGAACCCTTCTCGTCGTGGTCGAGCAGGAGGACGACCGCGCGGTCGAAGTTCGGGTCCGCCAGGGCGGGGGTGGCCACGAGCAACCGCCCTGTGAGCGAGGACACCTCGGTCATGGTCGACATGATCCCGCATATTCGGCCGCGGTGGACAGACACGGACGTCACAGCCCCATATCCGGTGGTGAGCGGGGCGCCGCGCCGATCGGGCACCCTCACACGCCGGTCCGCGATCCGGTGACCGTACGCAACTGCGAAGCAACCGCTCGTATTGTGGCGAACTCATGACGGTTCTGAAGCCCCTTCGGGCTTCCGGAACAGGGGTGCACGGCCATTACGCTTGCACCTTCGGACCCCCCTGCCCGACTCATCGGAACGCGAGATACATGACCGTCAACGGCACCGACGACGTACTCCTTGTCCACGGCGGCACCCCGCTCGAGGGCGAGATCCGTGTCCGCGGAGCTAAGAACCTCGTGCCCAAGGCGATGGTCGCCGCGCTGCTCGGCCACGAGCCGAGCCGGCTGCGCAACGTGCCCGACATCCGCGATGTCCGCGTGGTGCGTGGCCTGCTGCAGCTGCACGGTGTGACCGTCCGCCCCGGCGACGAGCCGGGCGAACTCGTGATGGACCCCTCGCACGTCGAGAGCGCGAACGTCGCGGACATCGACGCGCACGCCGGTTCCTCCCGTATCCCGATCCTGCTCTGCGGCCCCCTTCTGCACCGCCTCGGCCACGCGTTCATCCCGGGCCTCGGCGGCTGCGACATCGGCGGCCGGCCGATCGACTTCCACTTCGAGGTGCTCCGCCAGTTCGGCGCGACCATCGAGAAGCGCGCCGACGGCCAGTACCTGGAGGCACCGCAGCGGCTGCGCGGCTGCAAGATCTCGCTGCCCTACCCGTCCGTGGGCGCGACCGAGCAGGTGCTCCTGACCGCCGTACTGGCCGAAGGCGTCACCGAACTCTCCAACGCGGCCGTGGAACCGGAGATCGAGGACCTCATCTGCGTCCTGCAGAAGATGGGCGCGATCATCGCGATGGACACCGACCGGACCATCCGGGTCACCGGTGTCGACCGCCTCGGCGGCTACAACCACAAGGCGCTCTCCGACCGTCTGGAGGCCGCGTCCTGGGCGTCGGCCGCGCTGGCGACCGAGGGCAACATCTACGTGCGCGGCGCACAGCAGCGCACGATGATGACCTTCCTCAACACGTACCGGAAGGTCGGCGGCGCCTTCGAGATCGACGACGAGGGCATCCGCTTCTGGCACCCCGGCGGCGCGCTCAAGGCCATAGCGCTGGAGACGGATGTCCACCCGGGCTTCCAGACCGACTGGCAGCAGCCGCTGGTCGTCGCGCTCACGCAGGCCGCGGGCCTGTCCATCGTCCACGAGACGGTGTACGAGTCGCGGCTCGGCTTCACCGAGGCGCTGAACCAGATGGGCGCGCACATCCAGCTCTACCGCGAGTGCCTCGGCGGCTCCGACTGCCGCTTCGGGCAGCGCAACTTCCTGCACTCCGCGGTGGTTTCGGGCCCGACGAAACTCCAGGGCGCGGACCTCGTGATCCCCGACCTGCGCGGCGGCTTCTCGTACCTGATCGCGGCGCTCGCCGCGCAGGGCACCTCCCGCGTGCACGGCATCGACCTGATCAACCGCGGCTACGAGAACTTCATGGAGAAGCTCATGGAGCTCGGCGCGAAGGTCGAACTGCCGGGCGGTGCGCTCGTCTAGATCTTCTGCTTGTACGTTTCCGGGGCGGCGCCACTCAGTTGGCGCCGCCCCGGTTTCGTTGTGGAGGTCCCCCTTGGTCACGCTTCCCCGCCCCGCAGCCCTCCTGTGCGACATGGACGGCACCCTCGTGGACACCGAGCACGCCTGGCTCGATGTCGTACGGGAATTCCTCGCCGCCGAGGACAGGCCGGCCCCCGCGTCCCTGCTCGCCCCGTTCGCGGGCGCGACGATCGCGGTCGCCGCGGATCTCCTCGTACGGGATCAACTCACCGCGCGCCCGCGGGAAGAAGTGGCCCAAACGCTGGACAAGGCCTTCACGGAGGCCGTGGCGGCCGGTGTGACGGTGCAGCCGGGCGCGCTCGCCCTGCTGGACCGGGCGCGGGAACTGGGCGTCCCCACCACCCTTGTGACCTCCTCGGAGCGCCATGTGGCGGACCTGGTCCTGGCGACCCTCGGCCGCCACCGCTTCGACGCGTCCTTCGCGGAGGGCGAGTCCGCGCGCGGGAAGCCGTTCCCGGACCCGTACTTGAACGCCGCCGCGGCACTGGGCGTCGAACCGGCCTCCTGCCTCGCGGTGGAGGACACCCCGACAGGCGCGTCGGCGGCCCTCGCGGCCGGCTGCCGCCTGCTGGCCGTCCCCACCGTCCCGGGCATCCCCGAGAGCCCCCGCACGACCTTCGTACGGTCCCTGACGGAGGTCACCTTCTAGGCACCCTTCTGGACACCCAAATGCCTGGCATACGGGGGGACACAGAGGGATGGAACGCCGAAGGGGCCACCGGAACAGGTCCGGTGGCCCCTTCGCGAGACAAGGACTTACTTACCCTTGGCCGCTTCCTTGAGCTTCGAGCCCGCGGAAACCTTCACGCTGTAGCCGGCGGGGATGTTGATCGGCTCACCGGTCTGCGGGTTGCGGGCAGTACGAGCGGCACGGTGGGTGCGCTCGAAGGTGAGGAAGCCGGGGATGGTGACCTTCTCGTCGCCCTTGGCGACGATCTCGCCGACGGTCTCGGCGAACGCGGCCAGCACGGCGTCGGCGTCCTTGCGAGTCACCTCGGCGCGGTCGGCCAGCGCGGCCACCAGCTCACTGCGGTTCATGTTGTTACTCCCGTGTTCTTCTTGCTGTTGAGGCGGTGCCACGCGGCAAAGCCTGTCGGGCACAGCGAAGCCGATGCTGCCAGGGCCCTCGGCGGTCCCGTGACCCGGGTCCGCCAGCCGGACCCTCGCGCCCGTGGGGGTGCCCCTCGGACTAAGCCCTTGGGGAAGCATCCTGCCCCCACCTCCGGCGGGAAAGCCAATCCGCCGCCCCGTTATGGGTAGCGCAGTCACACGAAAAGCGCCCATCGTAGGCAACATGCCCCGAAATGGTGACGCTCCGTCGGCTCCCGGCGAAGCACCGCAGGGCATGAGGGCGTGGTTTCCGCCGCAACCCTAGAGCGACTCCGTGTACGTCGCGTTCCACGACGCGCCGCCATTCAGGCCGTGGTTCGGGTCACATCAGGCCGAGGGGGCCGCGCCCGCCGCCTTCGCCGCGTTGCGCACCGCACCGGCCACCGCGCCCGCGACCTTGTCGTTGAAGACGCTGGGGATGATGTAGTTCGGGTTCAGCTCGTCCTCCGACACCACATCGGCAAGCGCCGTCGCCGCCGCGAGCATCATCTCCGTGTTGACGGTGCGGGACTGGGCGTCGAGCAGACCGCGGAACACACCCGGGAACACCAGTACGTTGTTGATCTGGTTGGGGAAGTCCGAGCGGCCGGTGGCGACAACTCCCGCGGTCTGCCGGGCGATTGACGGGTCGACCTCGGGGTCCGGGTTCGCAAGCGCGAACACGATCGCGTCGTCCGCCATGGCGGCGACGTCGTTGCCGTCAAGGACGTTGGGCGCGGAGACACCGATGAAGACGTCCGAGCCGGCGACCGCTTCCTTGAGCGTGCCGGTGACGCCCTCGGGGTTGGTGTTGTCGGCGATCCAGCGCAGCGGCGAGTCGGCGGCGGCGTCGACCAGGTCGGCGCGGTCCGCGTGCACCACACCGTGGATGTCGGCGACGACGGCGTGCTTGACGCCGGCCGCGAGAAGGAGCTTGAGGATCGCGGTGCCCGCGGCGCCCGCGCCCGACATGACCACGCGCACGTCGCCGATCGACTTGCCCACCACACGAAGGGCGTTGGTCAGGGCGGCGAGCACCACGATGGCGGTGCCGTGCTGGTCGTCGTGGAAGACCGGGATGTCCAGGGCCTCGCGCAGGCGGGCCTCGATCTCGAAGCAGCGCGGCGCGGAGATGTCCTCGAGGTTGATGCCCGCGAAGCCGGGGGCGATCGCCTTGACGATCTGGACGATCTCGTCGGTGTCCTGGGTGTCCAGGCAGATCGGCCAGGCATCGATGTCGGCGAAG
The DNA here is from genome assembly GCF_011044995.1 of Streptomyces mesophilus. GTDB lineage: Bacteria > Actinomycetota > Actinomycetes > Streptomycetales > Streptomycetaceae > Streptomyces > Streptomyces mesophilus. Next base: position 33,770 of record NZ_JAAKZW010000044.1, read on the forward strand.
CGCTTGAAGAGGGCGGCCTTGCCCTCCATGACCGGCATGGCGGCCATCGGGCCGATGTTGCCGAGGCCGAGGACGGCGGAGCCGTCCGTCACGACCGCAACGGTGTTGCGCTTGATGGTCAGGCGCCGGGCGTCCTCGGGGTTCTCGGCGATCGCCATGCAGACGCGCGCCACACCCGGCGTGTAGATCATCGAGAGATCGTCACGGTTGCGGATGGGGTGCTTCGACTGCATCTCGATCTTGCCGCCGAGGTGCATCAGGAACGTACGGTCCGAGACCTTGCCGAGGGTGACGCCCTCGATGCCGCGCAGCTCCTCGACGATCTCGTCGGCGTGCGCGGTGGAGGTCGCCGCGATGGTGACGTCGATCCGGAGCTTCTCGTGGCCCGAAGCGGTCACGTCCAGGCCGGTGACGGAGCCACCGGAGGATTCGACGGCCGTGGTGAGCTGCGAGACGGCGGTTCCGCTCGCGGGCACCTCGAGTCGGACCGTCATCGAGTAGGAGACGCTGGGCGCCGTTGCCATGCCGACTTCTCTCTTTCACCTGTACATCGCGTGCGTCATCCGATCGTCGCACCTACCTGCCGGTACGAGGTAGCCGTCCCGGGTTTAGAACGTTTTGCTCGTGGAGAGGGTGCAATTTCGGAAAACCACTTCCACCATACGAGAAGCGCGGGGCGGCGCGGAAGCCCTTTCAGGGGGCACGTATCGACTCTGTGGCTACATACAAAAAGGTCCACGCCCCGAAGGGCGTGGACCTCTGTGAAGCTCAATGACACCGACCCGCCATGCTCGCCTCGCGGCAAGTGGTCGCTCGTAGCGACGAAGGTTGGGCCCGGGGGCTTGGATCGAGCCGGTGCCACATCCAAGGTAACAAACGATCCCCGCAAGGCAATTCCCGTACCAGCAGATACGTTCCGGTCCATACGCGGATGGCTCAGGGCACCAGGACGATCTTGCCGGCCACGGCGCGGGACTCGGCCAGGCGCAGGGCGCCGGCGGCCTCGGAGAGCGGGAGTTCGGCGGCGACCGTGGCACTGATCTCGCCGCGCCGCAGCGCCTCGAGCACCTGGGCCAGATCCGCGTGCAGCCGACGCCGGAAGCCCTTCTTGGAGAAGGCCTTTCCGGCCCAGACGTTGTAGAAGTACGCCCGCCGGCCGTTGGGCAGCGCCTGCCAGAGCCACACCTGGCCGAGGAGCTTCAGGAAAGGCCGCATCTTGGGCCCCTCGTCGTCGAGGGTCGCAGCGCTCCCGTACGCGACGAGCGTGCCGCCGCGCGCGAGCAGCTTCCAGGAGTCCACGACGCTCCGGCCACCAACGTGGTCGAAGACGGCGTCCACTCCGCCGGGTGCGAGCTCGCGGACGCGGGCCGGGACGTCCTCGGTGCGGTAGTCGACCAGCTCCACGCCCTGGGCGCGCAGGGCGTCGTGGTGGCGGGCGGAGGCGGTGCCGATGACCCGTACGCCTGAAGCGCGGGCCAGCTGGACGAGCAGCGTGCCGACGCCGCCGTTGGCGCCGTGCACGAGGACCGTCCGCCCCCTGCGCACCCGGGCCTTGCGGTGCAGCATCTGCCAGGCGGTGATCCCGTTCAGGACGGCGGTCTCGGCCTCGGTGGCGCTCAGGCCGTCCGGTACGGGGACGACGTCCTCGGCGTCGAGGACGACATGGCTGGACCAGGCGCCGATCTTGGTGAGGGCGGCGATCCGCTGCCCTTCGAGCCCGTGCGGTCCACCGGATCCGACGGCCGTCACGCGGCCCACGAGGTCGTAGCCGGGCACGAAGGGGAACGCCGGCTGGTCGAAGTACCGGCCGCGGCGCATCTGCTGTTCGGCGAAGGAGACGCCGGTGGCCTCGACCGCGACGAGGACCTGGCCCGGGCCGGGCGCGGGGACCGGACGGCGGCGGAGCCGAAGCCCTTCGGGCTCGACCTTGCCCGGGAGGACGATCTCGGTGAGCTGCCGCTGCGTGGTGTCTGCGGTGTTCATGGGGTGCCCGCCTTCTTGATCACGTCTGCGCTGATGACTCAGCGAACTCGGAAGCCGCTCTAGCTTTCGTTATATGTTGTAACCCATTCGAAGCGCTGGAGTCAATAACTTCAGTGATAGGGTCTAACGCATGACGACACCGCGGGAGCGCTACCGGGCGCAAGTACGGGCCGAGGCCATGGAGAAGGCCTGGGAGCAGATCGCCGCATCGGGGGCGCCCGGCCTGTCGCTGAACGCGATCGCCAAGCAGCTGGGCATGACGGGCCCGGCGCTCTACCGGTACTTCGCCTCACGCGACGAGCTGATCACCGAGCTGATCCGGGAGGGGTACGGGTCGCTGGAGACGGCGGTCGCCGCCGTGGGCGAGGCCGACGTGGCCGCCCTTGCCGGGGCGCTGAGGGCGTGGGCACTGGCCGACCGCCAGCGGTACTTCCTGATGTACGGGACGCCGGTGCCCGGGTACCACGCGCCGGAGGACACCCGCGAGACGGCGCGACGGATCATGGACCGCCTGGTCGCGGCGTGCGCGAAGGCGGGTCCCGATGCGCAGTCCCGTGCTCTGCGCGCCTGGACCCGGCTGCACGGGTTGCTCTCGCTGGAGCTGGCAGGCCACTTCTCAGGGATGCCGGTGGACCCGGCTGCCCTCTTCGAGTCCGAGGTGGAGTCGCTGGGTTAAGGGACCGGAAATCAGTCCCTCAGCAGGTCCGGCACCCCAGCCGCGTCCGGTGCGTCCCCTGCCGCCGAGACCACCGTCAGCTGCTGCGTCGCGCGCGTGAGCGCCACGTACAGGACGCGCAGTCCGGCCGGGGACTCGTCGGCGATCTCCGCCGGGGAGACCACGACCGTCGCGTCGTACTCCAGACCCTTGGCCTCCAGGGAGCCGAGCGCCACCACGCGCTCGCCCAGCTCGGCGAGCCACTTGCGGGCCTCCGCCCGGCGGCGCATCGCGACGACCACGCCGACGGTGCCGTCGACCTGTTCGAGCAGCCGGGCCGCCTCCGCCCGTACGGTCGCGCCGAGGCCCTCCCGTACCACCGCGAAACGCGGCTCGAGGCCCGTGGACCGTACGGCCTTCGGCGAGGGCATGCCCGGCATGGCGAGGGCCAGGACCCGGGCCGCGAGGTCCGCGATCTCGGACGGATTGCGGTAGTTGACGGTCAGCTCGAAGCGGCGGCGCGGACGCGTGCCGAGCGCCTCGTCGCGTGCGGCGGCCGCGTCGTCCGGCTCCGACCACGAGGACTGCGCCGGGTCGCCGACCACCGTCCAGGTCGCGTGCCGGCCGCGGCGGCCGACCATCCGCCACTGCATCGGGGTGAGGTCCTGCGCCTCGTCGACGATGACGTGCGCGTACTCGACCCGCTCCTGGGCAAGGCGCTCGGCCCGCTCCCACTGGGTCTCCTCGCGCTGCGGCATCAGCTCTTCGAGGCCGCTGAGCTGGTCGAGCGGGTCGAATTCGCGCTTGCGCTTGGGGCGGGCGACTGTGCCGAGGATCGAGTTCAGCTCGTCGAGCAGCGCCACGTCGTGGACGGTGAAGCCGTCGCGGCGCAGCGAGCGGGCGACCTTGCGGACCTCGCCGGGGTTGAGGACCCGGCGGCCCCAGCGGCCCAGGCGGCGCTCGTCCGCCATCGCCTCGAGGACCTTGCGCGGGGTCAGCTCCGGCCACCAGGCGTCGAGGAACGCGATGAAGGAGTCCTCGTCGGTGATGTCGTCGTCGAAGGAGGAGCGCAGTTCGGCCGCGAGCTCCGGGTCGGTATGCCGGGCCCCGGCGCCCGACTTGGCCCACAGCGCGTCGAGCAGCAGTTTGCGGGCGCGCGGGCGGAGCAGGTTGACGGGGGCGGTGCCGCCGAGGGCGATCTGGCGGATACGGCGCAGGTCGTCGGCGTCCAGTTCGAGGCGGCGGCCGAAGGCCACCACGCGCAGGAGGTCCGTGCGGACGGGGGCGCCCGCTTCCCGTACCGCGTCGTCGTCGAAAGCGAGCTGCCCGCCGGAGGCTGGCGTGTCGAGCACCCCGCGGGCCGCCTTGCGCAGCACGTTCAGCATCCGCGAGGCGCCCTTGACCCGGGCGACGGCCGGGTCGTCGTACAGCGTCGCCTCCACACCGTCGACCAGGGAGCCGACCGCGCGGATCGCCACCTGGCCCTCCTCGCCGAGCGAGGGCAGGACGCCTTCGGTGTACGCGACGAGCAGCGGGGTCGGCGAGACGATCAGGATGCCGCCCGCATAGCGGCGGCGGTCCTGGTAGAGGAGGTACGCGGCGCGGTGCAGCGCGACGGCCGTCTTGCCGGTGCCGGGACCGCCTTCCACGTATGTGACGGAGGCGGCGGGGGCGCGGATGACCAGGTCCTGTTCGGCCTGGATGGAGGCCACGATGTCGCGCATCGAGTGGCTGCGGGCCTGGCCGAGCGCGGCCATCAGGGCGCCGTCGCCGAGGACCGCGAGCTTCTCGCCGTTCAGGTACGCGGCGAGTTCGGGGCGCATCAGGTCGTCCTCGACGCCGAGCACCTTGCGGCCCTTGGAGCGGATGACACGGCGGCGTACGACCCGGCCGGGGTCCACCGGCGTGGAGCGGTAGAAGGGCGCCGCGGCGGGCGCGCGCCAGTCGATGACCAGCGGCGAGTAGTCCGCGTCGAGCACGCCGATCCGGCCGATGTGCAGGGTCTCGGCGATATCGGCCGTGTTGTCCTCGCGCACGGCGTCCTCGGCCGGGTCGACCGAGGTGTACGCGCCGTCCGGGCCCTTCTTGCCGTCCTTGCCGAGCAGCAGGTCGATCCGGCCGAAGAGGAAGTCCTCGAACTCGTTGTTCAGCCGGTTCAGATGGATGCCCGCGCGGTAGACCTGCGCGTCGCGCTCGGCGAGCGCGCCGGGCGTGCCCACCTGGGAGCGCTTGGCGGCGTCCTGCATCAGGAACTCGGCCTCGTGGATCTTCTCCTCGAGCCGTGCGTAGACCCGGTCGAGGTGCCGCTGCTCGATACCGAGCTCGCGTTCCCGGGTACCCGAAGGCTCCTGCATGCCTGACGGCTCCTGCGGACCGACAGGCACTCGCGTGCCGGACGGCGAGGCGGCATTGACGTCGGCCACCGAGGTCCCCTTCTACGTGCTGCTGCTCGATATGAGCAGCCGTCCACCGTAATCGAAGGGGACCCTTGTGCGCACTATGCCTTTACGTCGACGAGCTTCTTGCCCTCGAAGGTACGAACCTCGAAATGATCGATCTCGTCCGGGTTCAGGGCCGCGCCGCCGTGCACGTACAGCGGCTTGCCGGCCCATTTGTCCGTGCTGCCCTCGATGCCGTAACCCTGCTCGGGCACGGCCCAGGAGGTGACCGTCTCCTCCTCGCCGTCCTTGCCGACCGCGATCAGCGAGCACTTGAGCGGGCCCTTGACGTTCTTCAGCTCGAGGACGGTGTGGGTGCCCCAGCCCTTCTTCTCGATCCCGACGGTCGCCGTGACGTCGGTGGTCGCGTCGGTCGCCGTGAGCTTGGTGTCCATGTGGTGGAAGAACGCGTCCTCGGCCGGGCTGGTCGAGTGGGCGTGCGGAGTGGTCGTCGTGCCCGTGTCGTTGACGGCGATCACGGTCAGCGGACCGCCGATGATCAACGCGGCCGCGGCGGCCACCAGATAGAAGCCGCGCCGCCGCTTCTGCGCGCGCTTGTGGGCGACCTCACCGACCAGGTTGTCGAGCAGTCGCCGGCTGGGCTGCGCGGAGAGCTGGTCCCCGACCTGGCGGACCGGCTGCTGCGGCAGATCCGCGAGCGCGGCGAGCATCGGCTCCATGCCGGACAGTTCGTCCAGCTGGGCCGCGCAGTAGGGGCAGCCGACCAGATGCGTCTCGAAGGCGGCGGCCTCGGCGTCGTCCAGGATGCCGAGCGCGTAGGCGCCGACGGTCTCGTGGATGTCGGGTGTCCCGTGCATGCCCTGTGTGTCGGGCCCGTAGTAGCCGCTCATGCCGACACCCCCCGCTCCTGAAGCGCCAGCTTCATCGAACGAAGCGCGTAGAACACCCGGGAACGGACGGTGCCGCTGGGTATTCCGAGCACCTCGGCCGCTTCATTGACCGTACGTCCCTTGAAATACGTCTCCACGAGAACCTCCCGGTGCGCGGGGGTCAGATCGTCGAGCGCGTCCGAAAGTGTCATCAGCCAAAGCGCCTTGTCGATCTCATCCTCCGCGGGGATGACCTCCAGTGGAGCCGGGTCGACCTCCTGCGGCCGGGCCTGCCGGCTGCGGTGTCCGTCGATGACGATACGCCGCGCGACCGTCACCAGCCAGGGGCGGACCGAGCCGGTGGCACGGTCGAGCTGCCCGGCGTTCTTCCACGCGCGGATCAGCGTCTCCTGCACCACGTCCTCGGCGCGCTGGCGGTCCCCGGCGACAAGGCGCAGCACATAGGCGAGCAGCGGACCCGCGTGCTCACGGTAGAGCGCGCGCATCAACTCCTCGTCCGGCGTGGGTCGTTCCGAAGGCGGGGGCACCCGGTGCCTGGCCCGCGGAGGTCGTTCGTCGGCCACTGCGGAATCCTTGCGCACGCCTGCCTCCGGTGTCCCCTGGTCGACGGGGCTGCCCCTGCTGCTTCGCCCACTGCTTCGCTCACAGGGGAGTTACGGGG
>NZ_JAAKZW010000450.1 GCF_011044995.1 Streptomyces mesophilus
AGCCGGGGCCGGACGAGGCTGCCGGAGCCAGCCGGGGGCAGTTGTGTGCCCGCCGAGGGCAGACGCGCGCCAGCCGGGGGCAGACGCGCGCCTGCCGAAAAACCCCGAGCCCACCCACGCCACCCGCTGTTACGGTGGAAAGCATGGAGATCACCCGCACGCATACGCACACCGCAACCGCGCGAGCGCCCCGCTCGCCGGTTGCCGCCGCCTGATCTCCTCACTCCTCACACCGCCGGCGACCGGAAACGGATCGCCTGCGTCGCTGTGTCGTACCCCTCGTCAAGCAGCAGCTCTTCGCGCGGTCCTTTCCGGTCACCCCGACCCGAAAGGGCACCCGCCATGCGTACCTCGCAGCAGACTCCGCTCGTCACCGAGCCGGACCGCACCTCGCAACACACCCCGCTCACCACCGAGCAGACCGTCGACACCTTCACCCGCTTCTTCCGTGACCGCGGGCACGACCTGATCACCGGCAGCACCCTGCTGCCACCGCCCGGTGATCCTGTCCTCTTCACCACGTCGGGCATGCACCCCCTCACGCCGTACCTGGAGGGCCGCCCCCACCCGCTCGGCCGGCGCCTGGTCAACGTCCAGCGCTGTCTTCGCACGACGGACCTCGACGAGGTGGGCGACAGCACCCACCTCACCGTCTTCGAGATGCTCGGCTCCTGGTCCCTCGGCGACTACGGCGGCCCGCAGAGCCTGCGCTGGGGGTACGAGCTGCTGCACGAAGGCTTCGGCATCCCGCGCGACCGGCTCCACGTCACGGTCTTCGGCGGCGACGAGCAGGTCGGTGTCGACGAGGAATCCCTCGATACGTGGCGGGGGACCGGCCTCCCGGTCGAGCTGACCGGCGGCGACGAGAACTGGTGGTCCAACGGGCCGACGGGTCCCTGCGGCCCGGACTCGGAACTGTTCGTCTGGACCGGCGGGGACGGCACCGAGCCCCAGGGCACGCCGACCACCGACCCCCGCTGGGTCGAGGTCTGGAACCACGTGATGATGCGCTACCGCCGCCACGAGGACGGAAGCCTCACGCCGCTGCGGCAGCAGAACGTCGACACCGGCATGGGCCTCGAGCGCCTCGTGACCGTCCTGCAGGGCAAGGACTCGGTCTACGGGACCGACCTCTTCGAGCCGTGGATGCGCCTCGTACCCGGCCTTTGGGACATCGAGGAGCTGTCGGACCTCCGCCTGGTCGTCGACCATCTGCGCTCGCTCACCGTGATCCACGGAGACGGCGTCCACCCGTCCAACACCGGCCGGGGCTACGTCCCGCGCCGCCTGATCCGCCGGACGCTCACGACGCTCTGGCGCGAGGACCCCGACCGCACCCTCGGCGACCTGCCGCGCGAGCTCGTCTCCCACACGCAGTCCCACTTCGGCCTGCGGGACGACCCGGACTCCGTCCTCACGGTGCTCCACGAGGAGGAATCCCGCTTCCGCCGCCTCCTGACCCGCGGCCACAAGATCCTCTCCCGCCCCGAGTACCGCAACCGCCCCCTGACGGAGGACGACTACCGCTACCTGCATGACACGCATGGGTTGCCCAGGGAGCTGGTCGCCTTCAGCCCCGCCGGCGTTTGAGGCGATCCGAACGAAGTTCGGATGAGGGGGTCCGGGG
>NZ_JAAKZW010000451.1 GCF_011044995.1 Streptomyces mesophilus
GTGCGGGGGCGGTTTTCGGGTTACGGGGTGAAGTCGGCCGGCGGGGTCTTGTATCCGCGTTCGTACGCGGCCGTGTAGGCGTCGGCGCCGAGGGCGGCGCGGGCGCGGGACGCGGCGCGGTCGACGTCGGTGCGTTCGCCGGGCGGCAGCGGGGAGGCCACGGAGGCGCGGAGGGCCCCGGCGGTGCCGAGGGCTTCGGCCGCGCGATCGGCGGCGCCGCCCGCCGACCACGCACCGGCGAGGCCCTCGACGGCGAACGCGATCGCCCGCGCGTCACCGGTGCGACGGGCCACGGCGAGGCCCTCGGCGTGCAGTGCCTCGGCGAGCTCGTGGTCGCCGCGCAGCTCGGCCACGTATCCGGACTGGGCGAGCAGCAGTGCCGTACCGGAGTCGACGCCGAGCCGGCGGTTCCAGTCGAGCCAGGGGGCGAGGAGCGACTGCGCGGTGTCGAGGTCGCCGCGGTGGCGGGCGCCGAGCGCGAGACCGATCTCGGCGAACTGGCGGGCCGGCGCGTGCCCTTGATCCGCGGCCAGCCGCGCGGCCCGCTCGTGATGCTCCGTCGCGCGGTCGAACTCCCCCGTCAGCAGGGCGATCCGGCCCAGGCGCGACAGGCTGAACGACGCCTGGGTCCACAGCCGCAGCTCCTCGGCGACCCGCAGGCCCTCGCCGTGCAGCCGGGCCGCGGACGGATAGTCACCGGTGATCTCCGCGAGTACGCCGAGGAGTTCGGTGGCCTGCGCCTGGCCCCAGCGGTCGCCGAGGGCGGTGAAGCGGGCGGCCGCGGCCTCGGCGGCCTCGCGCAGGGACGTCAGGTCACCCTCGTACAGCGAGCGGGTGGCCCAGGTGCTGAGCGCCGCGGCCTCGCCCCAGGCGTCGCCGAGCGCGCGGAACTCCGCCTCCAAGGCGTGCAGCCGGCCGCGGTCCGGCAGGTGGGTGAAGCCGCAGCGCGCGTAGGCGAGCAGCCAGCGGCCGCGGGCGTCGGCGCCCTCGAAGGGGTCGCTCTGGTGGGAGGCGTCGCCGGTGATGAGGGCGAGTGCGGCGCGGCGGACGCGGGTGGCGGTGAGGGTGTGGGTGTGGGTGTGGGTGTGGGTGAGGGTGCGGGGTGCGTGGGGGTGAGGCCTGTCTGCGGTGGTGGGTTCGGAGGTGTGGGCTTCTGCGGTGGCGAGTGCGCGGTTCAGGTGGGACAAGCCCTCGCTGAGACGGCCGCTCAAGTACCAGTACCAGGTCAGGGAGTTGACCATGCGCAGGGCGAGCGCCGGGTCCCGGGTGCGGTCGAGGGCGGTGTGCAGGTTGAGCGACTCGGCGTCGAGCCGGCACAGCCAGGTGCACTGTTCGCTGCCGTGCAGCAAGGGGGCGGCGCGGTCGGCCAGTTCGGCGTAGTGCCGCGCGTGCCGGTCGCGGGTGGCCTGCTCCTCGCCGGAAGCGGCCAGCTGTTCCAGGCTGTACGCCGTGACGGACTCGAGCATGCGGTAGCGGGCGCCTTGTTCGTCGTACGTCATGGTCACCAGCGAGCGGTCCACGAGCCGGGCCACGAGGTCGAGGATGTCCTCGGGGGTGGGTTGCTGGTCGGAGATGTCCTCGAGGGTGGGTTGCTGGTCGGAGAGGTCCTCGGGGGCGTGGG
>NZ_JAAKZW010000452.1 GCF_011044995.1 Streptomyces mesophilus
GTGCGCCGACCGTCTGGCGGGTAGCGCCGGGCAGGACCTACGAACGGCGGGCCAGCAGGTGGGCGTCGAGGAAGCCCCGTTCGGAGGCCGGATCGTGAAGCAGCCGGGCGAAGGGAACGAGCCCGGCATCGGCCAGCAGTTCGGCGAGGCGATCCGTCGGCCAGCTGTAGGCAGGTGCCACCTTGTGGTCGAACCGGAGCGGCTCCGGTCCGTCGGTCCCGAAGAAGGAGACCAGGAGCAGGCCACCCGGCGCCAGGACGCGTACCTGCTCGGCGAGCAGCTCCGGCAGTTCCCCCGGAGGGGTATGGATCATCGAGTAGTGGGCCAGTACGCCACCGAGCGCGCCGTCCTCGATCGGCAGGGATTCCATCCGCGCCTCCTGGAAGCGCAGCGCCGGATGGGCCCGCCGGGCGTGGTCGATCATGCCGGGGGAGAGGTCGAGTCCAAAGGCGTCCAGGCCCAGTTCGTGCAGCATGGCCGTCAGATGTCCGGGCCCGCACCCGACGTCCGCTGCCCGCAGGTTGCCCGTCGCGCGCACCAGTTCGGCGAAGGTGCCGATCATGGCCCGGGCGAACGGCTGTGTCTCCAGCCGGTCTGCGAACAGCGATGCGTACAGCTCGACGACTCCGTCGTAGGCCGCCCTGGTCTCGTCCTGATGATTCGCCACGGGCAGGACTCTATAGCCGGTCTGATAATTGATCTCGTGGCAGGTCGAGGTGAATTGACGGATGCGGCATGGGGGCGAATAGAGCCCCTGTTGCCGCAGGTGGACCGACGCGGCCGTCCGTGGCGTGATCACCGGCAGGTGGTCAACGGGGTGCTGTGGAGGCTGCGGACCGGGGCTCCTTGGCGCGACCTGCCCGAGCGGTACGGGCCGTGGCAGACCGTCTACGAGCGGTTCGCCCGCTGGGAGGCTGATGGCACCTGGGCGAAGCTGCTGGAGCACGTCCAGGTCCGTGACGACGCGGTGGGCCGGGTGGAGTGGACCGTCGCTGTCGACTCCACGGTCAACCGGGCCCACCAGCACGCCGCGGGCGCCCGTAAAAGGGGGACGCGGACGGGGACGAACTGGAAGATCCGGGCCGCTCGCAGGCGCGCCAGGCCCTCGGCCGGTCCCGGGGCGGGCTGACCACTAAGGTCCACCTCGCCGTCGACGGCCGGGGTCTGCCGCTGTCGATCGTGCTCACACCCGGAAACGTCAACGACGCCACTGCGCTCGCCGAGGTCCTCGACAAGATCCGCACCCTGCGCGCCGGCACGGGCCGCCCGCGCACGACACCGGACCGCGTGCTGGGTGACAAGGCCTACTCCAGCAGGGCCATCCGCCATCTGCTGCGGCGTCGGGGCATCGCCGCCACGATCCCCGAGCGCCGCGACCAGGTGGCCAACCGCCGACGCCGGGGGCGCCTCGGTGGCCGACCACCCGCCTTCGACAAGGAGACGATGCTTCGCCCGCCTCAAGCAGTTCCGTGCGATCGCAACCAGGTTCGACAAGCTCGCAGACCGCTACCGCGCGGGAGTTGTCCTGGCCTCCCTGATCCTCTGGCTCCGTGAAGCGGCCAGGTGATCATTTGTCAGACAGGCTCTAG
>NZ_JAAKZW010000453.1 GCF_011044995.1 Streptomyces mesophilus
GGGTTAGTGACGGGGTCGGGGTGAATTGACCGTTCCGGTTGCGGGCGGCGCCAGGGTGGGCGGTCAGGTGGCCGCGGGGTCCTTCGGGAGGTGTGCGAGGGCCATGCCGAAGTGGTCGCGGTAGGCCGCCAACACCTCGGCGTCGTCGCCCAGTTCGCTCGTACGGCGCCGGCCGTCCTGCGTCACCGTCAGCCTGCGGCCGCTGAGGGTGGTGCGGCCCCGGTCCGTACGCAGGGAGCAGACCAGGGAGCGGGTGAAGTGCGAGTCGGGCGAGGTGCGGTGGTACCAGGCGCCTGCCGTGAAGTCGCGCAGCGCCCGTGGCCGCAGGTCGACCACGAACTGCGCCTTGCCGTCCATGAACAGGTCCAGATCCCCGTCCGCCGCCTCCGCGAGCCGGAACGAGCCGTCCGGATCCTTCTGCTCCGCGCGCTCGGCGAAGGCCAGCGGGTACAGGCTGTGCGCGCCGAAGCCCACGTCGGCCAGCCACTCGTGGCCGTCCGCGTCGCGTACGAGGAGTGCGAGATGGTCGTACGGGATGCCGGGGCGGCCCTCACCGTCGTACACCCGGGCCTGCAGCAGCGTCACAGCGAAGCCGAGCGCGGCGAGCAACGAGGCGAAGGCGCCGTTGAGTTCGTAGCAGAAGCCGCCCCGCCGGGCGTCGACGATCTTCGCGACCAGCGCCTCGGGTGCGAGCCGGATCTCCTCGCCCAGGTGGATCGAGAGGTTCTCGAACGGGACGCTGCGCAGATGGCGCTCCTGGAGCATCCGCAGCGCCGGGCCGTCCGGGCGGGCCGGGCGCTCGGCCCCGATCCGCCGCAGATACGTGTCGACTCGCGCCGCGTCGATGGGCTGCGGTGCGTCCGTAGGCTGCGGTGCGTCCATGTGCTCCTGTCCGTCCATGGGCACCAGTGTGGCCCGGTGTCCCCGCGCCCGGATCGCGCTGCGGATGGGTCCGGGCTACGTCTTGAGGCGTAGGGCCGGCGACCGTTACGGAGATCCGCCGGGCTGACTAGCGTCTACCGGCATGACGCCACCGCCCGCGCGCTCCGCCGAGCAGCGCAAGAAGGATGTTCTGGCCCGACTCGAGAACGACAAGGACGTCTGGGTCGCCACCGCGTCCGCCGAGGGCCTGCCGACCATGGTTCCGCTGTCGTTCGTCTGGGACGACGGCACGCTCCTGCTGTGCACCCGGCGCACCAACCCGACCGCGGTCAACGCCGCCGACGGGTGCCCTGCCGTGGTCACGCTCGGCCACACACGGGACGTCGTCCACATCGAGGGCACCGCCCGTACGGTCCCGGGGCCAGAGCTGTCGGCGGCGTCGGCCGACGCCTTTGCCGCGAAGCTGGTGTGGGACCCGCGGGACGAGAAGGCCTGGACGTATCTCCGTATCAGCCCGCACGCGATCCGTGCCTGGCGCGAGGTGAACGAGCTGGCCACGCGGGAGTTGATGCGGGATGGGGTGTGGCTGGTGTGAGGGTGGGGCTGGTGTGAGGGTG
>NZ_JAAKZW010000454.1 GCF_011044995.1 Streptomyces mesophilus
CCGGAGCGCAGCAGACGGTGGACCTCCACGCCTCGGTGGAGTTCCTTGTGCAGGTTCTCGCGACGGGAGTTGGTGATGCGCAGGCCGAGGGAGAGCTTCAGCATGGCCGCGGCGCCGGACCGGCAGGCCCTCGGCGCAGGTGACCGACCAGTGCTGGGGCTTGGTGATCAGCCTGAACGAGGGCCGGGCGACGGGCAGTTGCCTGAGGCGGGGAGGCGGCAGTTGCCCGTTGCGGAGGACCCGGCCGGGCTGGAGGCCGGGGAGTGGCCCGGGCAGGGGCCAGGCGGCCGGCAGGCGGCTGCGGCAGGTGCCCTGAGGGTGCCCGGCGGGGGAGACCGGTCGGGGCATCGCGTGGGTGATCCGCTGACCCGTACGTGGAGAGACCGGCTGACGAGCCGTTACAACAAGCTTCTACAACCGCACAAGGAAACCCTCGTGAACCGCACACCCTCACCAGACGGCCGCCCGCACACCCCCGAGCGCGGCCAGGACGCCACGCCCGGCGCGCTCACGGCAGACCCGGGGTCCCTGCCGCGGCAGAAGAACGGCGAGGCGGGCGTGCCCGGGCAGTCAGCCGTCACGACCGACCCGCCGGACACGCCACCGGCCGTGACGACCGACCCGACGGGCACGCCGCGACCTGCCCGTGATCCGGCCTCGGCCTCCGCGCCCTCAGAGGCTGTCCGCCGGGGACCGGCCGACGTCTCCGAAGCCGAACGCCCCGGTGAGCCCCGGCTGGCTGTGCGCCCCGTCGAACGCCCCGGTGAGCCTGGGCCGGCTGTGCGCCCCGCCGAACTCCCCGAGTTCGCCGACCTGTTGGAACACCCGGACCCGGGCGCCGCGGCCAACGCGGCCGGCGTGGAGAACCTGCTCCGTTGCTGGATCCGCGAGCGCAACCTCACACCGGAAGCCGGCGGCGACGTCTTACGCATCGACCTGCCCGCGAGCGGCCTGACCCTGCTCGCCCCCGTGCACTACTGGTCTCCCACCGGCTGGCACCGCCTCGGCCCGCCCGTCTTCGCGGCCGCCCCCACCGGCGCCCCACCGGCCGACGCCGTCACGGTGGCGGCTCTCCTGGGCCGGGAGACGGAGGCGGCCGCGCAGGAGCAGCCCGCCACCCGTGCGCAGCCCGAACCCGAGCCCGGAACCACCACCGCCTGGCCCGCAGTCGGCGACGGCAGTGACCTGGTCGGCCGCGTCGCCGACTCGGTCCGCCGCACGACGGAATTCCTCACCCTCCGCCGCCGACCCAACTCCACCCCGACTCCGATCCCCGCAGCCCCGGGAACCGCCCACGCGGACTCACTCCCCGCGGCCGCGGGCGCCGATCACTCGGCTCCACCCTCCGCGGCCCCAGGAACCGCCAGCCCAACCCGGCTCTCCGCGGCCCCCGCCGCCGATCACTCAGCTCCGGCCCCCGAGGCCTCAGGCACCGCCCACCCGACTCCGATCCC
>NZ_JAAKZW010000455.1 GCF_011044995.1 Streptomyces mesophilus
GGTGGGGAGAGGCCGGACGGGTGGACCTGGTGTAGGGGGTGCTCAAGGGAGTGGGGGTTACCATCCCCTGTGACCAGTGCCCCCTCCGACGGCAAGAGCCGTCCCGTCGACAGCACAGCGGAAGAGATACCCGCTCGGGCCGCGCGCCGCCGGGTGCGCATCCTCGCCGACATCACCCCGCTGCGCACCTCCGCCGACTACCGAAGGCTGTGGATCGGCAACACCGTCTCCTGGACCGGCCAGGCGATGACCGCACTGGCCATCTCGCTCCAGGTCTACGAGATCACCGGCTCCAGCTTCTCCGTCGGCCTGGTCGGTCTCTTCTCGCTCGTCCCGCTGGTCGCCTTCGGTCTGTACGGGGGCGCGATCGCCGACACCGTGGACCGCCGCAAGCTCGGGCTCTACGCGTCCAGCGGCATGTGTCTGCTCTCCTTCGCGCTCACGGGCGCGGCGTTCGCCGACTTCCATCGCGTCTGGTTCCTGTACGCGATCGTGGCGTTGCAGGCGCTGTGCCAGGCGATCGTGTCGCCGGCCCGCACCTCGATGATTCCGCGGCTGCTCCCGCCCGAGCAGCTGCCGGCCGCCAACGCGCTCGGCTCCATGACCACCACCTTCGGGCTGATGGCCGGACCGATGCTCGGCGGCCTGCTCGTCGGCCTCTGGGGTTTCCAGGCCGCGTACCTCATCGACGCCGTCACCTTCACCGCCGCCCTTTACGCGATGTGGCGGCTGCCCTCGATGAAGCCGGACCGTTCCGCTTCCGGGGACACCCGCAAGCGGGCCTCGGTCCTTGACGGGCTGCGCTTCCTCGCCACCCGGCCGAACCTGCGTATGACCTTCTTCTCCGACCTGTGCGCGATGGTCCTCGCGCACCCGCGGGCCGTGTTTCCCGCGGTCGCGGTGGTGTGGTTCCACGGGGACGCGACGACCACCGGGCTGCTCGTGGGCGCGCTCGCCGTCGGAGCGCTGCTCGGCGGGGTGTTCTCCGGGTGGCTCGGACGCGTGCACCGGCACGGTCTGGCGATCGTGATCGCGGTGGTGGGCTGGGGCGGCTTCATCGCCGCGTTCGGCCTCACCCGCCAGCTCTGGCTCGGCATGCTCTTCCTCGCGCTCGCCGGAGCCTCCGACACCATCTCGATGGTGTTCCGCTCCACGATGCTGCAGGCCGCGACCCCCGACGAGATGCGCGGCCGCCTTCAGGGCGTCTTCATCGTGGTGGTCGCGGGCGGCCCACGCCTCGGCGACTTCCTCGCGGGCTCGGTCGCGGATCTGACCTCACCGATGGTCGCGTTCACCGGGGGCGGGGTTCTGTGCATGGTGGCGGTGACGCTGCTCGCGGTGCGGTGGCGGTATTTCGTGCGGTACGACGCGAGGGCGCCGGTGGCGTAGGGGTGCTGTTTCCCTGGCCGGGTCACGTCGGGGGCGGGGGTATGGCGCTGTCTCTTATACA
>NZ_JAAKZW010000456.1 GCF_011044995.1 Streptomyces mesophilus
CCCGATCAGGGCACCAGGACCAGCCGTCCGCGCACCCCGCCCGCCGCCAGCCTGCGGTGGGCCTCGGCGACGCCGTCCAGCGGCAGCACATCGGCGACCCGCGCACGCAGCCCGGCGGCGGCCAACTCGGCGAGGCGGGGGCCGTCCGCGCGGATCCACACCTGGCCCACGCGG
The DNA here is from genome assembly GCF_011044995.1 of Streptomyces mesophilus. GTDB lineage: Bacteria > Actinomycetota > Actinomycetes > Streptomycetales > Streptomycetaceae > Streptomyces > Streptomyces mesophilus. The sequence continues at coordinate 175 of NZ_JAAKZW010000456.1, forward strand.
ATGCCCCGCAGCGGCGTCGGCGCATTGCCGAGCACGCTGACCATCGAACCTCCGCCGCGTACCGCGTCCAGCGCGAGCACGCCCACCGAGGCCGCGTCGACCGCCGCGTCCACACCCCCCGGCACGAGGTCGCGGACCGCGGCGGGCAGGTCAGCGGTCCGCGGCACGAAGAACTCCGCGCCGAGCTCGCGCACCACCTCCTCGTCGCCCGCGCCCGCCACCGCGACCACCCGGACACCGGCCCGCGCGGCGAGCTGCACCGCGTAGCCGCCCACCGCTCCCGCCGCTCCGGTGACCAGCAGGGTCCCGCCGGGCTCGGCCTCGGCGATGTCGAGTGCCTGCGCGGCGGTGAGCCCGCCCAGCGGCAAGGTCGCCGCCGCCACCAGGTCGGTGCCCGCCGGCACCGCGGCGACCGCGTCCGCGTCCAACACCACGTACTCCGCCTGCGCCTTGAGCGGCAGCGCAAGCCGGTCGGACAGCCCGATCACCGCGTCGCCGCGCCGGAAACCGGCCACGCCCGGCCCCAGTGCGTCGACGGTTCCGGCCACGTCCCAGCCGATGCCGATGACCTCCCGCGACGGGAGCAGGCCGCCCGTGGTGAGTGCGCCGGAGCGGGTCTGGACATCCACCGGGTTGACGGCCGCGGCGGCGACCCGGATCCGGATCCGGGCACGACCCGGTTCCGGCACGGGAACCTCCGCCACCTCGAGGACTTCCGGACCACCGAAGGAACGAACGATCACAGCTCTCATGGCCACGAACGTAGGGGGCGTTACTCTCCACCAGGTAGTACCCACTTCGGAGTGCGTACCCGACCCGGGAGTGCCATGGCCACCCGCACCGCCGCCCAGCGCCGCGCCGAAGCGCGCGCCGCCTACGACGCCTACCTCGCCACCTGCCCGGCGCGCCAACTCCTCGACCGGATCAGCGACAAGTGGGTGAGCCTGGTCCTCAACGCCCTGGCCGACGGGCCGCTGCGCTACCGCGACCTGGAGCGGATCATCGCCGGCGTGAGCCAGAAGATGCTCACCCAGACCTTGCGCGCCCTGGAGCGCGACGGCCTGCTCAGCCGCACCGTGACTCCGGCGGTGCCGGCCCGGGTCGACTACGAGCTCACGCCGCTCGGCCGCAGCCTGCTGCCGGTGATGGCCGCGATCAAGGCATGGGCCGAGACGCACATCGAGGAAGTCCGGACCGCCCGCACGGACTACGACCGGGGCGTGGCCGCGGAGTTGCCCGCCCCGAGGCCGTGACGCCCGGGACTCACCCCACCC
>NZ_JAAKZW010000457.1 GCF_011044995.1 Streptomyces mesophilus
GATTCCTAATGCGGTCTGTCAAGCCGCGAGGACGGTCGGTGGTGTGAGTTCGTAGCACCGTCCATCGCGCAGGAGGGCCCAGAGGACGTTCACTCGGCGTCGGGCGAGAGCGAGGACGGCCTGGGTGTGACGCTTGCCCTCGGCTCGTTTGCGATCGTAGAACCGGCGGGACTCGTCGCATGTTCGGATGCTGAACAAGGCGGAGGTGTAGAAGACGCGTTGGAGGCGGCGGTTGTATCGCTGAGGGCGCCGTAGATTCCCGCTGATCTTCCCGGAATCTCGCGGTGCTGGGGCGACGCCGCCGAAGCCGGCGAGCCTGTCGGGAGTGCCGAAGACGGTCATGTCGCCGCCGGTGGCGGCCAGGAACTCGGCGCCGAGGATGATGCCTAGGCCGGGCATGCTTGTGATCACGTCGAAGTCTTGGTGCTCGCGAAACCGGGCCTCGATGAGCTTGTCGATCTCGGCGACCTGCTGGTTGAGGCTCATCACCTCCGCCGCCAGCGTGTGCACCATATGGGCGGTCAGCCTCTCGCCCGGCAGGCTGGTGTGCTGGCGCTCAGCCGCCTCGAAGGCGGCCTTGGCCAGCTGATCGGCGCGGATGACCTTGCGGTTGCGCAGCCACGTCTCCAGCCTCTTGCGGCCGATCCGGCGGAGAGCACCTGGCATCTGGAAACCGGTCAGCAAAACGAGCGGGCCCGTGTTCGTGACATCGAGCGCACGCTCCAGGCCAGGGAAGATGCCCGTGAGTTGAGCGCGGAGCCGGTTGACGGTGCGAGTGCGGTCGGCGACCAGGTCCATGCGCCGGCCGGTGAGGATCTTGAGGTCGATGACGGTCTCGTCGCCAGCCCGTAAAGGATGCAGATCGCGGCGGATACGAGCCTGATCAGCGATGACGGCGGCGTCCTTGGCATCGGTCTTGCCTTCGCCGCGGTAGCCCTCGGAGGCGCGGTGAATGGCGCGGCCGGAGAGGTAAAGCAGCGGCTGGTCGTGGTTGAGGAGAAGCGCGATCGCGAGGGCGGCTCCGCCATCGGCCAGGTCGATGCCCCAGGTCACCTCGTCGCCCAGGGCCAGGACATCGGCTAGGAGTTCGAGTAGCTCGGGTTCGTCGTTGGCGACTCGTCGGGACAGCAGCCGGTGGCCGCTCTCGTCGATCGCGACGCAGTGGTGATGGGTCTTGCCTGCGTCGATGCCAGCCCAGATTGCGGCCATGTGATGCCTCCGTGCGGTGTGGTGCTGGTGCCTCCCGACGGACGACCTCGCTGTCGATTCCCTACGGAGCGATCATTCGCAAATCCTAATTGGCAGCCGAGTCGTCGTGGGGCGTCGGGCGGCCAATCAATGGAAGCCACTGACGGCAGAACGTTGAAAGCCACACCCGACGCCCCTGGGTGGACGAACCATACGAAGGGCTCGCCCGGTCCCGCAGAACAACGTAGGGAACGTTGAG
>NZ_JAAKZW010000458.1 GCF_011044995.1 Streptomyces mesophilus
TCAGTGGTCCCTACCTTGTTGATCGGGATGAGCGAGCCATTCGTAGGGTTGGCTCAACCGGGGGTGTCGGGTGTGGCTTTCAGTGGTCTGCCGTCCGTGGCTTCCAACGATTCGCCGCCCGACACCCCGCGACGACTCGGCTGCTGATTAGGAATTGCGATCCGATCGCTGAGTAGGGACTCGCCAGCGAGGTCGTCTGCGGTGCAGGAGACGAACGAGTTGGAGAGCGTGCGTGACAGCGATCTGGGCCGGCATCGATGCCGGGAAGGCTCATCACCACTGCGTGGTTATCGACGCGACCGGCAAGCGACTCCTGTCGAGGCGGGTCGCCAATGACGAGTCGGAGCTCCTGCAGCTGCTGGCTGACGTGCTGGCTCTGGGCGACGAGGTCATCTGGGGAATCGACCTGGCCGACGGTGGGGCTGCCCTGGTGATCGACCTGCTGCTCAGCCATGGCCAGCACACGCTCTACATTCCCGGCATGGCCGTCAACCGGGCCTCTGAGGGCTACCGGGGTGCAGGCAAGACCGATGCCAAGGACGCGGCGATCATTGCCGACCAGGCCCGGGTCCGACGGGACCTTCATCCATTGCGGCCAGGCGACGAACTGGTCACCGAGCTCAAGATCCTCACGGTCCACCGGCGCGATCTCATCGAGGACCGCACTCGCGTGATCAACCGGTTGCGAGGTCACCTCACCGGGATCTTCCCGGCCCTGGAGCGGGCCCTGGACCTGACCAACGCGGGGCCGCTGGTCCTGCTCACCGGATATCAGACCCCGGCCGCCATCCGCCGGGCCGGAGCCCGCCGACTGGAATCGTGGCTGCGTAACCGCAAAGTCCGGGGCGCCGCCCAACTGGCCCAGACCGCCGTGACGGCCGCCGACAGCCAGCACACCAGCGTGACCGGCGAGAAGCCGACGGCCCAGCTCGTCCACACGCTCGCGAAGGAGGTGATGCGCCTCAACGAGCAGGTGGCTGCGGTCGACAAGCTCATTGAGGCCCGGTTTCGCGAGCACCAACACGCCGAGGTGATCACGAGCATGCCCGGCATCGGCCCCCTGCTCGGCGCTGAGTTCGTGGCGGCCACGGGCGGAGACATGACGCCCTTCGGAACTCCTGACCGACTCGCCGGGTTCGCCGGCGTCGCCCCTGCTCCCCGCGACTCGGGCAAGATCAGCGGAAATCTGCACCGGCCCAAGAGATACAGCCGCAGTCTCCAACGTGTCTTCTACACCTCCGCGTTGATCAGCATCCGCTCCTGCGACGAATCGCGTCGCTTCTATGACCGCAAGCGGGCAGAGGGCAAGCGGCACACCCAGGCAGTCCTTGCCCTCGCCCGACGGCGCGTGAATGTCTTGTGGGCTTTGCTCCGTGACGGACGGTGCTACGAGGCAATACCACCCGTCACAGTCGCAGCTTGACAACGAGATTAGGAATCGT
>NZ_JAAKZW010000045.1 GCF_011044995.1 Streptomyces mesophilus
CACCCAGGCCGTCCTCGCTCTCGCCCGACGCCGAGTGAACGTCCTCTGGGCCCTCCTGCGCGATGGACGGTGCTACGAACTCACACCACCGACCGTCCTCGCGGCTTGACAGACCGCATTAGGAATCATCCGGCCAAGACGGTCTCTGTGCTCGACCACAACAGTGGTCACCTTCGGGTCGGCCAGAAGCCGCTGCGCCTTCGCCCGGCAGCCATTCATTCCCGAAGCAACCTCGGATTCGATCCGCACGACCTCGCGTCCGGCCCGCGCGGCCCACACCGACAACCGGGCCGTCTGCCGCTCCAGATCGGCCTTCTGATCGCGAGAGGAGACCCGGGCGTACAGGCCCACACCACCGGTCACCGCAGGTGAGGTGTTCGCATCGATGTTCACCAGGATGGTGCGCGGCCCCACCCGGCGTGCGGGCACGGGCAAGGTGCCCTCACGAAACCATCGGTATGCCGTATGAGGGTTCACCCCCTGCGCCCGCGCCCACTCCGTCAGGTTCATATGCTGATAACGCAACCACTCCCACGTGGTTACGCACACTCAACAACCGTTCGCAGCCAGCAGTCAGCCCCCCTGTTCCCGGGCGTCAGACGGCCGGAGCCACCACGGTCGCGCCGTCGGCCGGTCCGGACGCAAGTCGGACCGCACGGCAGGTCCCCGAGGCGAGCAGCGCCGAGGCGATCTCGTCCGCGGACGCGGCGGACTTCGCCAGGAACGCCGTCGTCGGGCCCGAGCCCGAGACCAGCGAGGCGAGCGCCCCCGCCTCGGAGCCCACCGCCAAGGTCCGCGCCAGGGCGGGGAAGAGCGAAAGGGCCGCGGGCTGAAGGTCGTTGACCACGGTCTGGGCGAGCGAGGTCGCGTCGCCGTCCCGCAGCGCGGCGAGCAGTGCGGGGGACGCGACCGGTTCCGGGACGGCGGCGTGGGCCGTCAGACGGTCGAACTCGCCGTACACCGCGGGCGTGGAGAGCCCGCCGTCCGCCAGCGCGAACACCCAGTGGAAGGACCCGCCCACCGGCAGCGCCTGGAGCAGCTCACCGCGGCCCGTGCCGAGCGCCGCGCCGCCGAGCAGCGAGAACGGCACGTCGCTGCCCAACTCGGCGCAGATGTCGAGCAGTTCCTCGCGGGACGAGCCGAGACCCCACAGGGTGTCGCAGGCGAGCAGGGCACCGGCGCCGTCCGCCGAGCCGCCCGCCATGCCGCCGGCGACGGGGATGTCCTTGGCGATGTGGATGTGGACGTCCGGGGACAGACCGTGCCGGGCGGCGAGCGCGATCGCGGCCCGCGCCGCCAAGTTCGATGCGTCGAGCGGGACTTGATGGGCGTCGGGCCCCGAGCAGGTGATCTTCAGTTCGGTCGCCGGCGTAACCGTGACCTCGTCGTAGAGACCCACGGCGAGGAAGACATTGGCCAGGTCGTGGAAGCCGTCGGGGCGCGCGCCGCCGACCGCGAGCTGGACGTTGACCTTGGCCGGCACCCGTACGGTGACACTCACGCGCCGGCCTCCACGACCTGCTTGTTCTCGGCGATACGGGCGAACTCCTCGACGGTCAGCGCCTCGCCGCGCGCCTGCGGCGAGATGCCCGCCGCGACCAGGGCCGCCTCCGCGGCGGCGGCCGAGCCCGCCCATCCCGCGAGCGCGGCACGCAGCGTCTTACGGCGCTGCGCGAAGGCCGCGTCGACGACCTTGAAGACCTCTTGCCGCGTGGCCGTGGTCTCGAGCGGCTCCTTGCGCCGCACCAGCGAGACGAGGCCGCTGTCCACGTTCGGCGCCGGCCAGAAGACGTTGCGCCCGATCGAGCCGGCCCGCTTCACCTCCGCGTACCAGTTGGCCTTCACCGACGGCACGCCGTACACCTTGTTGCCGGGCGACGCCGCGAGCCGGTCGGCGACCTCCGCCTGGACCATGACGAGGCTGCGCTCGATGGTCGGGAAGGTCGCGAGCATGTGCAGGAGCACGGGCACGGCGACGTTGTACGGCAGGTTCGCGACCAGGGCGGTCGGGGCCGGGCCCGGCAGCTCCTGGACGAGCATCGCGTCCGAGTGGACGAGGGCGAACCGGTCGGCGCGCTCGGGCATCCGCGCGGTGATCGTGGCGGGCAGCGCACCCGCGAGCGCATCGTCGATCTCGACGGCGGTGACGCGGTCGGCCGCCTCGAGCAGCGCGAGCGTCAGCGAGCCGAGCCCGGGACCGATCTCGACGACCACGTCGTCGGGACGCACCTCGGCGGTGCGCACGATACGGCGCACGGTGTTGGCGTCGATGACGAAGTTCTGCCCGCGCTGCTTGGTGGGACGTACGCCAAGCGCCGCGGCCAGCTCGCGAATGTCGGCGGCCCCGAGAAGGGCGCCCGTCCCATCGGACTCAGTGGTGCTCACGGTTCAAGGTTACGGGTCGGCGCGGAGCGCCACGGCGCACCCGGCGCCCTACCCGTGCAACCGCCCCCCGCAATGCGGCCAAGGACTGGCCCCCCGCTGGACGTACAGCTTCTTCGCCCGATACGTCTGCTCCGAAGCGGGCGCGTCCTGGGGGCGCCCACTGCCCCCGAGCCCCTGCCACGTCCGCGTATCGAACTGGTAGAGCCCCCCGTACGTACCGGACGGATCCGTGATGTGCGGCCGCCCACCCGATTCGCAGGCCGCGAGACCCGACCAGTTGAGCCCGTCCGCACCGCTCACCGAGGACGGCAGCTGCTTGGTGCCGACCTTGACGATCTGCGTCCGCGGCTCGCGTACGACCTCCGCCTTGAGCCGCCTCGGCCTCTGCTTCACGCCGTTCACCGTCCGCAGCGCGTACGTGACCCGGCGGGCGCCCTGCCGCCCCGGCTGCACCACGACCTCCGTACCGGAGTACAGCGAGGCGTCCTGGGTGCGCTGGACGTCGAAGGCGATCGGCTCCTCGCGCACCTCCTTGCTCCCGGTGACCCGCATGACCGTCACGGTCTGCCCGTCGCGCGGGAAGCTGGCGGGCGGCACGGAGGTGGTGTCCTGGCCGCGCAGCGAGATGCCGGCCTGCTCGACGGCCTCGCGTACGGTCGCCGCGTTCGTACGGATGGTGCGCTCACGGCCGTCGGCCATGATCGTGACGGTGCGCTCGGTGCGGATGTCGAGGTGCAGCCCTTCGCGGGCGATCCGCTTGGACCGCGAGGCCGACAGATACGCGCCCTCCGCCCGCACCCCGAGCTGGCGCAGCGCGCCGTCGACGGTGGGCGCGGTCGTCCAGACCTTGCGGCGCTGACCGTCGAGGGTGAGGTGCACGGGCCGCCCGTAACGGACCACCACCTCGTCGCCGCTGGCCAGTTCGGTGCCGGGGGCGGGTGCGACGACGTCGTGCGCGCCGACCTCGAGGCCCTCGTCGGCGACGAGTTCGGAGACGTCGTCGGCGAAGGTGTGCAGCGTGCGCTCCTTGCCGTCGACGGAGAGCTTCACCGCCTTGTCCTCGGCGACGAAGGCCGAGGTGCCGCCCGCGAGGAACGCCACGACCAGGGCCTGCGGCACCAGGCGGCGCAGGGACTCGGGCCGCTCGGAGGTCTTCTTGCGCCGCGCGGCCCGGCGCGCCTCGGCCCGTCCACCGGGGCGGGGCGCGGCAGCAGCGACAGGGCCGGGCTCCACGGGAGCGGCAGTGCCGGGCTCCGCGGAAGCGGCCGGCTCGAAGGGCTCGGCGGGCGCCGGCGGCGGCCCGGCCGGGGGCGGTACGACGGGCCGCGCCGTGTCCTGCCTCAGCTCGGCTCGCGCCTCATAGGCGGGCCGGTAGGTGTCGTACCGGGCCTGAGCGCCATACGGCTCCTGCCCGTACCGCTCCTGCCCGTACTGCTCCTCCCCGTACTGCTCGCTCACCCCATAGGGGTCGTACGAAGTCCCATGGCTCACGACGTCGCTCCAGGCTCCAGGGGTCCCGATCAAGGGCTCCGGATCAAGCAAGGGGTCCGGATCAAGCGGAGCGAACCTAGCGGAGCATCCGTCACTCTCCCAAGCAGCGCGACTACGCAGTGTCGCGGCGCTGCCCAGCGGTGAGGCGGCAGGGCGTTATCGGTCAGTAATCAAAAGCCCGGGCCGTGTTCGCCGAGACGGCCTCTGCCAGCGCGTCCTCGCTCACATCCGCCACAAGCGCCATCGCCCGCAATGTGACCGGAATGAGATAAGGAGCGTTAGGCCGTCCGCGGTACGGCGCGGGGGTCAGGAAGGGCGCGTCGGTCTCGACGAGGACGAGTTCGAGCGGGGCCACCACGAGGGCGTCCCGCAGATGCTGCGCGTTCTTGAAGGTCACGTTGCCGGCGAACGACATGAAGTAGCCGCTGCGCGCGCAGACTTGGGCCATCGCCGCGTCGCCGGAGTAGCAGTGGAAGACGGTCCGCTCGGGTGCGCCCTCCTCCTTGAGGATCCGCAGCACATCGTCGTGCGCCTCGCGATCGTGGATCACCAGCGCCTTGCCGTGCCGCTTGGCGATCTCGATGTGCGCACGGAAGGACTTCTCCTGCGCGGCCTTCCCCTCGGGCCCGGTGCGGAAGTAGTCGAGCCCGGTCTCGCCGACGCCCTTGACCTGCGGCAGTCCGGCGAGCCGGTCGATCTCGGCGAGCGCCTCGTCGAGGCCCGCGTCACCGAGCGGCTCGCGGGCGCCCTGCCGCGACCAGCCGTCGGGGTCGCCGTGCACGATCCGCGGCGCTTCGTTGGGGTGCAGCGCGACGGTCGCGTGGACGCTGTCGTGCGCCGCCGCCGTATCGGCCGCCCACCGCGAGCCCTTGAGGTCGCAGCCGACCTGCACCACGGTCGTCACGCCCACGGACGCGGCCTTCGCGAGCCCCTCCTCGACCGTGCCGTCCTGCATGTCGAGGTGCGTGTGCGAGTCGGCGACGGGGATGCGCAGGGGCTCGGGCAGGGGCGGGGGTGCGTCCTTGGGGCTCATGCCCCGATCCTACGAAGCGCGCCCGCGCCCCCGAGAGCGCACCGGCCCCTGGCCGGGCCGCCTGTTCCTGCTTCCGGCTAGGGCTGCCTGCTCTTGAACGGGTGGAGGAGATCGGACAGATGCCAGTGGTGCTCCGGCACCGGGCCCGCGGCCCCGACGTCCGCACCCTGAGCCGTCTCGTGCTTCTTCGCCCGGGGCTTGCGGTCCTTGTGACCGAGCAGGTCGAGGATGGAGGAGACCTGTCCGGCCTGCATGATGCGGACGACGTGCCCGCCGCAGTTGAGGCAGGTGGGCCTGGACAGCGGCGAGGGGACCCGCTGACCGCCGGCCTTGTAGAGCACGAACTCGTTGCCCTTGCCGTCGACGAAATGCTCGATGTCGTACGACTGCTCCCAGCCGTGTCCGCAGCGCATGCAGGCGAATGCGTACGACTCATGAACCGTGGCTATCGGATGGGTCGGCAGACTGGTCGGGTCGACGGGGCTCGTCGCTGCGGTGGTGGTCCGTGCTGCTGCGGCGTCGACTTCGGCGCGGCCGGTGATCTCACTCATGCCAGCTCCTCTTGTCCCTCGGACAAGTACGTCCGGGGTCATCCACGTGCGAAGAAACCATTCGGGTTCCTTCACCCAGTGGACGCCTCGTCCGGCCGGACCGCATCAGTCCTGTCGACTATTGGAGCGTTTTTGGGCGCCTCATGTGGAAAGGGTCCGATGCCCGGCTTAGCCTTTGCTTTTCACGATAGTCCTTTGCCGTCCTTTGGCGACCGGCCTGCCGCATTCTTTGCCGCTACGACGGCATCGAAGACTTCCCGTTTGGGCAGCCCCGCTTCGGCCGCGACCGCCGCGATGGCCTCCTTGCGCCGCTCCCCCGCCTCCTCGCGCACCTGCACCCTGCGCACCAGCTCGTCCGCGTCCAGCTCGGCGACGGTCTCGGGGGCGCCCTCGACGACGACGGTGATCTCTCCGCGTACGCCTTCGGCGGCCCATTCCGCCAGCTCGCCGAGACCTCCGCGCTTGACCTCCTCGTACGTCTTGGTCAGCTCGCGGCACACGGCCGCGCGGCGCTCGGCGCCGAATGCCTCGGCCATCGCGGCGAGGGTGTCGTCGAGGCGGTGCGGGGCCTCGAAGTAGACCAGCGTGCGCCGCTCGCCGGCCACGTCGCGAAGGCGCGACATCCGCTCGCCGGCCTTGCGCGGCAGAAAGCCCTCGAAGCAGAAGCGGTCGACGGGCAGCCCGGACAGCGCGAGCGCGGTGAGCACCGCGGACGGACCGGGCACCGCGGTGACCTTGATGTCCTTCTCGACGGCGGCCGCGACCAGGCGGTAGCCCGGGTCGGACACGGACGGCATGCCCGCGTCCGTCACCAGGAGCACCCGGGCGCCGTCGGCGAGGGCCTCGACCAACTCCGGCGTACGGGCGGCCTCATTGCCCTCGAAGTACGACACGACCCGCCCGGTGGTCTGCACCCCGAGCGCCTGGGTGAGCCGGCGAAGACGGCGGGTGTCCTCGGCGGCGACGATGTCGGCCGTCGCCAGCTCGGCGGCGAGCCGGGGCGGTGCGTCGGCGGTGTCCCCGATGGGCGTGCCGGCCAGGACGAGGGTTCCTTGCTTTCCTGTCACTCCCCCATCCTCGCAGGCGGGGTGGTGGGGGCGCCGCGCCCGCTATCGGGATGTGCGCCGGGACCCGCTTTGTGGGGGCTGCCGCCCCCACGCCCCGGCCTGGATCCGTTTGTGGCGCTGACCTTTTGAGTTGCTGTGACCCGGCGTACTCGTGGGGGCTGCGCCCCCACGCCCCGCCTACGATGGCGCGGTGACCAGTGCACCGTCCCCTCAGCCGACGAGGGACTCCACCGCCCGGCCGGCCCCCGATCCGCAGCAGCCGCAGAGCTGGAGCGCGCGGCTGCGCAGATTCGGGTACACCGCGCAGCCGGGTCTGGACGTGGGGTGGCGCCTGGACCCGCCGTTCACCGAACCGGGTCCGCGCCTGTGGTCGGTGCTCAAGGTGCGCCCCGAATCCCGCCCCGCGCTCACCCGGGCGCTCGGCTGGGGCGGACCGCTGCTCGTCACGCTGTTCGCGGGCCTGCTGCGCTTCTGGCATCTGGGCCGGCCCAATGCGGTGATATTCGACGAGACGTATTACGCGAAGGACGCCTGGGCCCTGCTCAAGCGGGGTTACGAGGTCAACTGGCCCAAGGACTACAACAACACGGTCATCGAGCTCGGCTCGAAGGTGCCGGTCGGCCATGACCCGTCGTACGTCGTGCATCCGCCGATGGGCAAGTGGGTCATCGCGGCCGGCGAGTGGATCTTCGGCCTGACGCCCTTCGGCTGGCGCTTCATGGTGGCGCTGCTCGGCACGCTCTCGGTCCTGATGGTGTGCCGGATCGGGCGGCGGATGTTCCGCTCGACGTTCCTCGGCTGTCTGGCCGGTCTGCTGCTCGCGGTGGACGGGCTGCATCTGGTGATGAGCCGGACCGCGCTGCTCGACCTGCCGCTGATGTTCTTCGTCCTCGCGGCGTTCGGCGCGCTCGTGATCGACCGCGACAAGGCACGGGCCAGGCTGGCGGCGGCCCTTCCGATGGGCGAGGACGGTGTCGTACGGCCCGACGCGAAGATCGCGGAAACGCTCCGCCTCGGCTGGCGGCCCTGGCGGCTCGCGGCCGGTGTCTTCCTGGGCCTGGCCTTCGCGACCAAGTGGAACGGCGGGGTCTTCCTCGCCGCGTTCGGCCTGATGACGGTCCTGTGGGACGTGGGCGCACGCCGGACCGCGGGGGCCCGGCGGCCGTATGTCTCGGTGCTCAAGCGGGATGTGCTGCCCGCGTTCGTCTCGACCGTCCCGGTCTTCTTCGTGACCTACCTCGCGACCTGGACCGGCTGGCTGCTGCACACCGACAAGGGCGACCGCGGCTATCTGCGCGAGTGGGGCGCCGAGCATCCCTCCAGCGGGTTCGGCAGCATCTTCCCGGACTGGTGGCGCAGCCTGTGGCACTACTCGCACCAGGTCTGGGACTTCCACGTGGGCCTGGTCTCGCCCCACGACTACGAGTCGAACCCCTGGAGCTGGCTGGTCCTCGGCCGCCCGGTCTCGTACTACTACGAGTCCCCGGCGCCGGGCTCCGCCGACTGCCCCGCGGACGTCCGCGAGAAGTGCGCCAGCGAGGTCCTGGCCCTGGGCACCCCGCTCCTGTGGTGGGCGGCGTGCTTCGCGATCCTGTACGTGCTGTGGCGCTGGTTCTTCCGCCGCGACTGGCGGGCGGGCGCGATCGCCTGCGCGTTCCTCGCCGGCTTCGCGCCGTGGCTGCGGTACCAGGAGCGGACGATCTTCCTCTTCTACGCGGTCGTCTTCATCCCGTATCTGTGCCTGGCCCTGTCGATGATGCTCGGCTCGATCATCGGCCCACCGGGGTCGAACGAACGGCGCCGGGTCGTGGGCGTGGTGGGCGCGGGCGTACTCGTCCTGCTCATCGTCTGGAACTTCATCTACTTCTGGCCGATCTACACCGGCCACACGATCCCGGTGGATTCGTGGCGGGCTCGGATGTGGTTCGACACCTGGGTGTAGCTGGGGAATCGAGAAGGCGGGCGCCATCGGCGCCCGCCTTCTCGTGGTCATCATTGGTCGTTGTTGGTCACCCTGGGCCGTCCTCAGACGGCCCACAGACGGCCCAGGGGAGCCACACCCATGGCGGTGGCAGGCTCGGTCGCACACACTCGCCACCCAGCAGCACCGACGGCTCCCAGGCAGAAGCCAGGAATAGAGGCGAAGGCTGCACGAAACAGCTTGCGCGCGATCATCAGAGTCCCCCAACCGCGACCAGCTGACCGTCAGGCGGGGGAAGGGCACTCATGAGCCAGGCGACGGCCACTTGCTTCGGGCTAGGCGCCCAGCCGAGTGCGCCAGCATGGGATCGCGCGTAGTTAGCAACCGCCGCCTGTAGCTTGGGATCCACCCGGGCACCGACGACGTGCATCGTCTCGTGGGGGAACCATTCTTTGGGCTTCGGCGGGCGAAAAGCACCGTTCAAGAAGCGGAGGTAGCCGTCCTCGATCCGCTCCTGCCAGGCGTCGTCTCGGATCATCTCGAACAGTCCACGCGGCATGTACAGCTGAATGTTTGTGTTCGGGTCAACCTCTTCGATGACGCCGGGGATCTCTCGGTAATCGAAGATCGGCGAGCGGAGACGTCCAGAAGCAGAAGCAGGGGACGTGGATCGCTGTGTGGGCGGCGTGGGTAGAGGACGGTCCGCGTGGTCGGCAGTGCCGGGGGGCTCCCCATCGTCGGAAACCGACGCGCGTGGACGCCTGGGAGCAGGGACAGGGGGCGTTGATCGCGGTGTGGCCGGCGCGGATGTCGAGCGACCTGCGTCGTCAACAGCCCCGACCCACAGTGCGTGGAAGCGATCGAGCTCTTCCTCGGGCGTGGTTCCGCGGGCACGGCTGCCAAGGGCTTCCACTAGGGCGTCGACCACCTCCCAGCGGGGCAGTCGGCCGCTGCTGAACGCGTCATGCAGTCGGCTGCGGGAGACGGTTCCCTGCAAGGACCTGGCCAGGTCGGACAGCGTGGGGCGACCGGCTCGGAGGTGGAGCTTATGCAGTGCATCAATGAGGTCCTTGAGAGGGCCAGCCGGAAGCTGCGGCCGTTTCAGTTCTCCAGGCCGTCCCATAGCAGTTCCCCCTCGCCGTCCAGAACCGTCCAGAACTGTCGGCCAGCATCCCACCCCGTCCGGATGTGGGACAGACCGTCCTGACCTGAAGCAAAGGCGTTCAGTGGCCCCGAGTGCGGGTGCAGCGTGGTGCCCAGGCACCAATGGGGTGCCACGAGCGGAAAGGGGCCCCGGTGCGGGATCTCGTAGACCTCCTGGTGGAGGGCTTGTTCAATCAGCTTCCTGCGCAGCTCGCCGCAGCTGCCGTGGTGGCGGTGTCAGCGGCGGGGTGGCGAGCCTGGCGCCAGCGGAACTCAGCCGACGAGCAGCCGGCCCAGTCGGCTCCGGCATCAGAACGGAATCCCGTCAGGTCAGCCCGGCCGCGCCGGTGTCGTCCGGGCCGCCCTCGGCCTGCACGTGGTCGAGCAACGACGGGGAGAAGCCGACCCAACCAGCCTGGTCAGCGCTCAGAGCGCAGTCGCGTTCGCTCCAGGCAATCCGGCCTCCGCCATGGGACAGGCAAGAGAAGGCCCCTCGCGTGACCTACATGAACCCAGGCGCCCCGTTTCAAGTGGCTGCGCCGTGCGCATGCTGCTCGGCATGGCTGACTCTGCTCAGAAAACGCTGGACGGCCTGATAAGGGCCGTTGCCGATCTCCACATCGCCACAGTCGATGGCAAGGACGAACGCGCTGCCTCGAACGCTGCCGCGAATCTCATCTCAGGAAGCGGCTACCTGTACGCACCCACCGAGGTATTGGAGGCCTTCAGTCGAGCTGTCGAAATCGGCTACGCCGCAGCGCTACGAGCTGTTCGGCAAGGCGAGCATGACGAGGACATCCGAGAGTGGCGACCGGATCTGTTCGAAGAATGAGCGGCGACGCTTTTGCTTGTTGGTGTCACAGCTAACGAGCACGTGAGGGCGTGGCACAGGTCGGGAAGAGCGCGCCCTCGGGGCAGCGCTCGTACTGCCACGACGGGACACCGACCTTCTGCCGCTCGCCGTCGGCGGTGCGGATGGCAAGCCAGTGGGCAGGGCCTTGAACGCCACGTTCGATGACCCTGCCGGGCCCTGGCCCTGTGGTGGGCGTATGGCTCGGGCATGCAGTGAGGAGAGGAACGAGAAGGACGGAGCCGAGGGCAACGCGGCGTAAGCGGACCATGTCCGCACCCCTTTGGTGGTTGGTTTTGGGCATGGCAGTGCACAACGCTGATGGGTGAGGGCCTGACCTGCACTGCGGCCGTTCGCTACCGCTCCTGTGCGGTCGGGCGGTCAAGGTTCGTACTGGGATCGCTGGTTGGCCCCAAGCGGGCCGGCCGTACAGCGAGTTACTGCGGCATGAAGCCGGGCTTCGCTCGCGCCAGCGTTTGCAGGTGACCGAGGTACTCCTGAGCACCAGGCTCGTTCGCGTACCGCTTCCGCATCTCAGCGGCGAGCTCCCGGCTCGTCATGATGAGCGAGGGGACCGACTGGCGCTCGCCTTCGAGGGCGCGCTCGCCCATGACGAGTGCCTGCTCGAGGTCCCCCTCGCGAGCGGCTGTGACTCCGAGCGTGACGCGCGCTTCCGCGTTGCGCATCGGCGACCGCTCCATACCGTCGAAGTCGGTACCGACCCGAAGGACTTCGTCCGCGAGCGTGCGCGCGAGCCGGTCCTCTCCCACTAGGCGGTAGCAGTCCATCGCGTAGTAGTCGAACTTCCCCGGGTCGACCACGAAGTGGTTGTCCAGATTCTCGGGTGTCTCCATCGCTTCAAGCATCCGCCGGCCCTTGTCGAGCGCGACTTCGACCTGCCGTCGGTCACCGAGGCGGGCCCACGCTTTCGCTTCCTGGGCTGCGAGCTGCACCGCGACACCGTGATGTGCGGCCACGTCCGCGCCGGCCTGGGCCGCCTTGATGACCCCGTGATAATCACCCGTCGTGAGCGCGAACCATGCACGCATCTCGTGTGCCCACCCCGCCACCTCCGCGGCATCCGCCTCGGAGGCGAGCGAGAGCGCGGCCCGCCGTGTCGACTCTGCGGCGTGGCGCTCCCCCGAGTCGTACTCGACACAGCCGACCAGGAGCGAGAGCCACCCGGCGAGCGTGAGCACTTCGCGGTGCTGAGCGAGCGTCAGGCTCTTGGAGTGCAGCTCAACAACGCGCCGCAACCACTGCCGGCCCTCGATAAGGAGTTGGGCACTGGGCATCGACGCGTACTCGGAGCAGAGCCGGTCGGTCGTCATTCGGATCGCGTCCAGAGTCGCGTTGTCGACGTCCGAGCGGTTGAGACGGCTCACGATCTCCAGAGTTTCCATGCCGCTCACGGCAAGGATCTCCGCATCCCCGTTGCGGCGGCTGGGCGCCGGGAACAGCGCGTGGGTCACTGTGCCGAAGGTGGCCGCGATGATGGGCTGATAGAAGTCGTCAGGGCTTGAGCCGGACTCCCACCGCTTCAAGTTCCGAATCATGGTCTCGTCGCTGGGCAGCGGCTCGGAGGCGTGGCCCCGCATCGCCTTGACCATGTCGCGCTGAGACCAGTCGCGGGCCTGTCGTTCGGCCACGATGCGTCGCGCCCATGCGGGCCTTCCGTCGCTCATGTGCCCTCCTTCGAGTGCCTGCTCCGAGTCTCGCCCAGCGGCCGTGGGGACAGGGAAGGGGACAGCACGGGGACAGGGGACATGTCCCCTGGTCACCTCACTGACCCCAGGCTGTCATCTACGACTCAACTCCCCTGTCCTGCACGCTAGTTGCAGATCGCGCACCGCCCGTCTCGCACCGCTCTTCGAGTGCTGCGAGTCGTTCAGTCAACGCCTGGACCTGGGAGCGAATTTCCGTGATGTCATCGCGCACGTCGTTGTTCGGAGCTTCGCCGTCACTGACGAAGTTGCCGAGGTTGCCTGCCGAGACGATCAGCCCTTCGGCCTGCAAAATGGCCAGCCCGTTCTGGATGGTCTGGCCCGCGAAGCCGAAGCGCTTCACCAGGTCCTTCTGTGAAGGCACGCGCTGGCCCGGCTTCATGCTCTTGATGTCCTCGCGAAGGGCATCGGCGACCTGCACCGCCTTTGGCTTGGGTGGTCCTCCCGCAGAAGTCATGCACTGAGCGTACCCACCACAGCGAACTAGTGCGCACCACCGCACAAGGGTTGCGCACTAGAGCGCCCTAGTGCACTCTAGTCAACAGCGCAGCCACCCCGCTCGGGGTGTGAGTTCCACGTAGTGCCGCACCAGCCGGAAGACCCGGGAAGGCGACGTTGTCGCACGCCGACGGGCTGGGAGCAGCTGTGCCTTGAGAACTGAACAGCGTGATGAGAACGAGTGATTTTGGCCCTGGCGCCCCTCGATTGGAGGCGCCAGCGGCCATGACCACTCGTCTTCGACGAGCGGTTGCCCCGACCTGATCTGACGGTCGGCGGCTCGCTCAGTTCGCACGTCCCGGGGTGGTCGCCTTCTCGCCATGAAACCGCGACCGCCTCGGTTCTCCCTGCCCTTCGACTCCAGGAGAGACCCATGCGTACGTACATCGGCGGCCATCAGGCCGTGAGCACAACGGACTTCGAAGAACTTGCCCTCGGTGAGGAACGAGCCTTCTGGCTTGAGCTCATGTTCGGGCAGCCCAACGAGAGCAAGCAGGAGCGCGCGGCCCGCCTGGACGCGGCCCGGGACATGCTCTCTGACCCGGAGGCCCCCGAGCTGCCGGAGCAGGCGTGCCAGATCATCGCGGAGGCCATCGAGTCGCGCGCTCCGGAGCTGTTCAACGTGGTGCCCCTCGCGCGGCCCGCTGCGCGCCGGCCTCGTACCCGGAAGGGGGCGGCGGCATGACGACCACGAACCCCGCGCCCACCCTGCTCCTGGACCACACGGGCAAGCCTCGGCCGATGCTGGACATGCCGCTCAACATCGAGCAGGGCCGCTTGGGAGTGGCCTTCCACGAAGCCGGGCACGCGGTGCTCGCCCTCGCGTACGGCATGCACGTGACGGTCAGCGAGCTCATCGCCTGGAGCGATGAGGAGCGCTGGCACGTGACCGGCCGCACCGCACGCGAGGCCGACAACGTCTCGCCGTGGCAGTTCGCCGCAATGAGCGCGGCCGGAGAGCTGGCACAGGTCAACTACCTGATGGTCTACGGCCTGTGGACCCCTGAGCGGGCCGCCGCCTGCGCCGCGGACCACGACCGTGAACAGGCCATCGACACCCTCGCCAGCTTCGGCTACGCGCTGGGCCTCGACCACACCCCGCAGGGCGGCAAGTCCTGGGGGATGGTGCGCGGCATGGCCCGCCGCAAGGTCGGCCACCTGTGGCGCGAGATCCGCACCGTCGCCCACGCCATGAACGAGGCCACCGTGCTGACCGGCGACGAGATCGCCGCCCTGACCGGCCTGGTCAACACCCCCACAGGGGGTGCGTCATGAGCGCCCACGAGAACGGGGTGCCGCCGCTGACGCGGCCGGAGATGGGCCTGGCCGGCATCGGCGCCGCCGCGGCGGCCGGGGTCGGCGCGCTGGGTCTGATCTCCTCGTACGACTCCGTCTCCAAGGCCGCTGCGAGCTGGGGCTTTGAGGCTCCGTGGATGCTGCCGGTCGGTATCGACCTGGCCATCCCGGTCTTCACGCTGGCCAACCTGCTGCTGATCCGCATGGATATGGCGCTCGGTTGGGTGCGGTTCGTGCCCTGGGTGCTCACCGCTGTGACGTGCTGGCTGAACGTCGCGGCCGGACACGGTCTCGTGGCGAAGCTCGCGCACGGCGTTATGCCGCTGTTGTGGGTGGTGTTCTCCGAGATCGGCGCCCACATCTACGCCGTACGGATCGGCGTCGCGACCGGTCGGCGTATGGAGAAGGTGCGCTTCTCGCGATGGCTGCTCGCGCCGCTGTCCACGTTCGGCCTGTGGCGCCGGATGACGCTGTGGGAGATCACCTCCTACCCGGAGGCGCTGCGCCGGGAGCGGGAGCGGCAGTTGGCCCGCGCGGAGCTGCGCGAGCGGCACGGCCGCAAGTGGCGCTCGAAGACGCCGCGGACCGAGCGCGTGTTGCTCAAGCTCGGTGAGCTCGCCCCCGCGGCCGAAGAGGCGTCGGTCCCGCTGCCGTCTGAGGAGCCGCCGACCGAGACGCCCAAGCCCAAGTCGCCGAAGGCGAAGGAGTCGCGCAAGCCGAAGAAGTCGCCGACGCGGAGCCTCGCGGAGTTGCTCGAGGAAGCCCGCAAGCTCACTGAGGATTGGGCGGATGCGGCGGTCAACGGCGAAGCGCTGCGCAAGGAGCTGCGCTGCTCGTCGGAGAGCGCGCGGCGGGTGCGGGATGACCTGCTCGCTGAGCGGAAGAAAGCCCGCGAGGCGGCTCCGTCCGGCCGCGTAGTTGAGGCGGTGGCTGCCTGATGGGCACCGCCTACGCCGACTGCTACGACCCGACCGGCGCCCGCTACGGGATACCGACCTTCCCCTGGAAGTACGCCCCGGACGGCTACGCCACACGCCGACAGCTCCGCGCCAAGGGCCTGCGGCCGGGTGGCCAGCCGGTGGCCGCTCAGCTCATGCGCCGTACGCGGCGCCGCAAGTCCGGCTGTGCGATCGCCTACCTCTACCGGCTCGAACTGGCGAAGCCCGTGCGGCCGATGACCCCGCGCAAGTGGGGCGCGCTCGCGCTGGCGATGCTCGCCCGCCGCACCTGCCCCGAGTGCGAGCTCACCTACAGCTACTGCCTGCCGACCTCGCTCGGCATGTGCCTGCTCTGCGCCAACTCCGCCGATGCATCGGCCTACGAGATTCCCGGGAGGGTCTGACATGGGCTACGCCCACTACACCGTGTACCGCAACGGCGAAGAGATCGAAGCCGGATACGCGGTCGAATCCACCTGCGAAGAGCCCAACTGCCCGACCTCGATTGACCGAGGCATGGGCTACCTGTGCGGCGATATCCCCGGAGGCGACGAGTTCGGCTGCGGAGGCTACTTCTGCGGCGCCCACCTCTACATGCCGGCCGCCACGTCCCCCGGCAACCGCTGCGCTCGCTGCCGCGACAACCGCGCGGGGGGCCGGGCATGAAGGTCACCGCACACCGGCTGTTCGGCCACCGGCACATCCTGCGCGAGATACAGCACGTCGCCCCGACCGCAGCCGATCTGGTCACGCGGAACGTGCGTGGGCGACTGCCGCGCCTGGAGATCGTGCTGACGACTCCGCAGGGCATGAACGAGCTGACCGTGAACACCCAGATCGCCACCATCGGAGGCAAGGTCACCCCGCAGGCCCGCAGTAAGGCCGCGCGTCGGCTCATGTGGGAGGACCACCGCGTATTCGGC
The DNA here is from genome assembly GCF_011044995.1 of Streptomyces mesophilus. Taxonomy (GTDB): domain Bacteria; phylum Actinomycetota; class Actinomycetes; order Streptomycetales; family Streptomycetaceae; genus Streptomyces; species Streptomyces mesophilus. The sequence goes on from NZ_JAAKZW010000045.1 coordinate 15,821, forward strand.
AGGACCGTGCTCGCCCCGAAGGGCGCGGTACTGATCCTGATCAACGCCCGCAAGGTCAACCACGGTGAGCAGGTCGCCCCCACGCTCGTGCATGAACTCGTGCACGCCGTGCAGTTCACCCGCCCCGGCATCGCCGACCTGATCATCGCCGGGCTCAAGAACAACTACGGCATCGAGCCGCTTACGCGCCGCGACGTGCGCCGCTATGACCGTCAGCTCAAGGCCCACGAGGACGAGGCGTACCGCATGGAGCACCGCCTCACCCCGCAGCTCAACGCCTACGCCGCCTGACCCGACTGAGGAGATCTCCATGCAGGACATCGACTGGCCCGAGGACGTGCTCTACCGCTTCCTGACGATCGTCGGCGCCACCGTCGACATCACCTACCTGCCCGATGACAGCTACCGGGCGCACTGCACTGGGTGCGACAGCGAGGTAAATCCCGAGCACGCCACCGACTACGACCTCAACCAGCGCGTGAAGCCGTGGGCTCAGAAGCACTCCGAGACCTGCCGCGCCCTGCGCCTGCCCCACCACAGCTAAGGCCCCCAGCGGGGTCCGGCCGCCCACCTTCCACAGCACGCGGCCGGACCCCCATCCCTCACAGAGAAGGACACCTAAAGTGAAACACCCCGATGACGATCACGAACTGTTCCACCGACTCGAAGCGGAGATGGCGGCTGAGAAGCCGGCCGACTCCGACGGCAAGGTAGTCGACTTGGAGTCGGCCCGATCGGCCCGTAAGGAGTCGGCCGACCCGACCGCCGCTGAGTCGGGCGACCGGTCGGCGGTCGGGTCGGCCGACTCGGATGATGACGAGTCGCCCCGACCGGTCGACGGCCCGCAGCCCAAGGCGCCCGGCTTGCTGGGGCAGTCGCGGGAGGCCAAACGCCGCCAGGTGCTGCCCTCTTGGCTGCGCTCGCGCAGCGAGCTCAAGGGTGCCGCGCGGTGGCTGCTCGGCTACCTGTGGCACATCTTCGCCTTCCACACCGTGCGCACTCCCGTCTATGCGGGCCGACTTGTGGCCCGCACGCCGCGCGGGATCGGCCGCTCGCTGCGCGGCTGGCAGCGGTGGGTGGCGGACATAGAGTCGGCGCCGCTACGGCATGCGGAGGCGTTCAAGGAGAACACCGCCGAATACCTGAAGCTGTCCCGCCAGCGCGATCGTCGGGTCAGGTGGCGGGGCACCGTCTCCGCAGTCGTCTTCCCCCTCGCCCTGGTCGGCGTCCTGCTGTTGGTGTTCGCTGCTCCGGTGTGGCTGCAACTGCTCGCCGCCGCTGTGGCCGTCACGGTGTTCGGTGTGGTGGGCACGCCGGCCGATGCTCCGCTGAAGCAGCACGCGGTGGTCAAGGCCGATGCGCCGAAGTTGACCGCGACGATGGTGGTGGCCGCGCTCGGCGCGCTGGGCAACGACAAGCTGAACGCTGCCGTGAAGACTGGCACCGGCATCAAGTTCACCTCGGAAATTCACCGCGACGGTCCCGGCTGGCGCGCGGACATCGAGCTGCCGCTGGGTGTGACGCCGGACGACATCATGAACAAGCGCGAGGCGCTCGCCTCGGGTCTGCGCCGCAAGCTGGGCTGTGTGTGGCCGATGCCGAACCCGGACGACCACGAGGGCACCCTGATTCTGTGGGTCGGGGACAAGCCGATGAACGAGGCCAAGCGCCCCGTCTGGCCACTCGCGAAGTCCGGTGCGGTCGACCTGTTCAAGCCGGTTGAGTTCGGCAACAACCAGCAAATGCGCTGGGTGTCGGTCACGCTCATGTTCGTCTCGATCGTGGTCGGCTCCGTCCCGCGGATGGGCAAGACCTACCTGATGCGGCTGTTCATGCTGATCGCCGCACTCGACCCCCGCGCCTGGCTGTACATCTTCGACTTCAAGGGCGGATCCGACTACAAGCCCCTGGAGCGCGTCTCTCACCGGTGGCGCTCCGGTGAAGACGACGAGGACGTCAAGTACTGCCTGGACTCCCTCATCGAAATCCAAGAAGAGCTCACCCGGCGCGCGAAGGTCATCAAGTCGCTGCCGCTGAAGCGGTGCCCGGAGTCGAAGGTGACCCCCGAGCTGGCCAGCGACAAGCGCCTCGGGTTGCATCCGCTCGTGGTGTGCCTGGATGAGTGCCAGAAAGCCTTCGAGCACAAGAAGTACGGCGCGAAGATCACAGAGATCGGGGAAGACCTGGTCAGGCGCGGTCCGGCCTACGGCATCATCGCGATGTTCGGCACCCAGCGCCCGGACAAGGACTCCATCCCGAAGGGCATCAGCGCCAACGCGATTCTACGCTTCGCGCTCAAGGTCACCGGCCAGACCGAGAACGACATGATCCTCGGAACCTCGATGTACAAGGCCGGATACAAGGCCACCATGTTCTCCTTCAAGCGCGACAAGGGCGTCGCCTGGATGGCCGGTGAACAGGACGAACCGGCCATCGTGTGCGGCACCGAAGTTGACGCCGTGTTGGCGGAGAACATCACGCTGCGGGCGCGCAAGCTGCGCGAGGACTACGACAACGTCACCGGCTACGCCCGCGGCGAGGACATGGCCGAAGACCCCACCGCCGGCCTCGATCTGCTCGCGGACATCGCCGCGGTCACACCGTCTGATGAGGCCAAGCCGTGGAACGAATCCACGGTGGACCGGCTCGCCGACTACCGGCCCGAAGCGTACGGGCCCTGGGGTGAGTTGAAGCCGGAGGAGAAGACCGCTCACCTCACGGCGATGCTCAAGCCGTACGGCATCAAGACCGATCAGGTCGGCCGCCGCGTGGACGGAAAGATCGTGAACAAGAAGGGCTTCGTCCGCACCCACATCACCACCGCGATTGCGGAGCGTGACCACAAGAGGGACGCGTCCTGACCGCCCGGGGCCGCTAACGATAGCGGGCACCCCCGCTAACCGTTAGCGGCCCCGATAGCGGCCAACATGCCTCTTGATCAGGCCGTTAGCCGATAGCGGCCCCATCTGCGAAAACCCCTGAAACCCGCCTGGGAGGGCCCGTGATACCCCCTGCCCTGCTCGCTATCGCCTTGCTCGCGTTCATCACAGGTTGTTACTGCCTGATGTGTGCGATCTCGCCGTTCGGGACCTGCCGCAAGTGCCGCGGCATGGGCGGACTCGTCAAGACAACGATCTTCGGACGGATCAAGGCCAGCAAGAACTGCCCGCGCTGCAAAGGCCACGGCAAGCGCATCCGCGTCGGCCGCTGGATCTACAACCGCGCAGCCCGCATCTACCGCGACTCCCACCCCGAGTCCACCGCCAAATCCCGCATCGGAACGCCCCGGTGACCCCGGGCCGGCCGACCCAACTCCCGGAAGGAGCGTCGCCGTGACCGTCACGATCTCCGTCGTCTTCGTGCTCGGCATCGCCGCTGCGGTGCTGATCAAGTACAAGGCCGTCGGTCTCGTCGCCGCCGTGCTCCTCATTCTCTTTGGCTTCTACCTCGCCGACACCGGCGCCCGCGACGCGATCAATCAGACCGTGGGCTCCGTCCTCTCCACCCTCCGCGACATCGATTCCTGAACGGAGGCACCACCGTGAGCACCTTCACTGAACCGATCGTCGCCCGGCACTGGCTGGCCCTCGCCGCCCCGAAAGCGGCGCCTGCGCTCGCCACCTCCACCGTGCTGATCCTCGCCCGAATCTGGAACGCCAACGGCGCCGAACACAGCGTCGGAGGCGCCATGTTGATGGGCACCCTCGCCGCCGCGAGCGCGGCGGCCGGCATCTACTGCGGGGACCGCCTCGGAGACACCACCGTCACGGTCACCGCGTTCACCGCATCCGCTGCGCTCACGCTCGCCGCGGTCGCCGCCTACAGCGACGGCCTGTCCCTGCCGCTGCTGCTGTGGGCGATCGCCACCCTCATCGGCTACGGCCTCGCCGCACGCCTGTGGCGTAAGGACCGGCGCGAGCAGGTGCACTTCGAGCGCGAGCGCTCGGAGCGGCAAGAGGAGCACGACCACGTGGAGCGAGTGACGGCCATCGAAGCGGGCTCGCGCATCGAGGTCGCCCGTGCCGGAGCCGCCTACGCGGAACAGCTCGCCACCGCGCTCATCCACCGCGCCGGACAGCCCGCATTCGATCCGGCCGCGCTCGCAGAGGCGGGCCTTCCTCAACTCCCCGCCCTCGACACCTTCAAGGAGAACTGACGTGACCGGACCTGAGCACTACCTCGAGGCTGAGGAGCTCCTCGACTTCGCAAGCGGCTTCGAGACCGGATCCCTCATCGCCACCGACGCGATCGCCAGGGCGCAAGTCCATGCCGCACTCGCCCACACGGCCGCGACCGCACTCGCGGACGCGGGCGCCGGTGAGGGCATGCCCATGGAGGACTACAAGGCGTGGCGCGCAGCGGCGGGCGTCCAGTCCAACGGTGATGCGAAATGAGCACCGCCCTGTGGCCGATCACGGCCCGCATCGCCGCCCTGCTGAACCAGACCAACGGCACCGACCAGCACGAGACCGCGATGCGACTGCTGAAGGTCGTAGAGGAGGCCGGTGAAGCCTCCGCCGCCTACATCGGCATGACCGGCCAGAACCCTCGCAAGGGCACCACCCATGCCCCGGAGGACGTTGCCGACGAACTGTGCGACGTGATCATCGCCGCGGCCGTCGCTCTGCACTCGTTCACCCCGCACGCGCCGCACCGGCTGGAGTCCAAGCTCCACGCCGCCGCGCGGCGCCTCCAATCCGCGCACGCGGCGAAGGAGCGCTGAGCCGTGTTCGAGATCCGGATCGTCTGCGCCCCTGAGCACACCGACGATGCCACCGACGCACTGCGCGAGGGCTTCGTCACCGGCCCCGTACGCCGCTACGAGACCCGCGACGGCCGCACCCGGCTCTACGTCACCGCGGCACTTCGCACCAACGTCACCGAGCTGCCCAAGAGGTAGCTGCGCCCGGGGCGGTCGCCTTCTCGCCAAAGACCGCGACCGCCCCGGCTCTCCCTGCCCTTCGACAGAACAGGAGAACTCCCAGCATGACGCACCCCAGCAACGAAGCGCGAGAGCGTCCCTTGAGCGACGCTTTGCGCCTGGCGGCTCATGGCGTGCCGGTACTGCCGCTGAGCCGGACCAAAACGCCCTTCAAGAACTGCCACGCCTGCGAGCAGAACCTGTGCGGTGGCCGGCCGAACATGAAGCAGCCTGGCCCCTGTCGGTGCCCACACCCCTGCCACGCTTGGGCAGCCGCCACGAAGGATCCCGCTGTACTCACGTCCCGCGCTTGGACCCTCGCGTGGGAGCAGGCCACTGCCGCGGCCTACCACCCCGGCGGGGCCTGGCTCACGGTCGTTGACCTTGACGATGCCGACGCGGTCGCGTGGGCGCGCGAGAGCCTGCCTCCGACCCGGACCGTCCCCACCACCCGGGGTGAGCACTGGCTCTACCTGGGGCCGATGCGATCGGCCAACGCCGTACGCCCCGGCGTGGACATCAAGTCGCGTATGTCTTACGTCCGTTGGCTCGGGCCCGGGGCCGGAGCGATGGCGCCTCTGCCGGATGCCGTCCGCGCCCTGGCGGAGCAGGAAGAGACCACCTCCGCCCCGGGGGAGGTGGTCTCTTCCCCGCGAGCGGCGGCTGTCTGGGACTCGAGTGTGGCCACCGGATGCCGGCACACCTCGCAGTACGTACGAACCGGTCTGGGCCGGGGCGTGGCCAAGGTGCGTTCACACACCGAATCCGGCGCCGGATCACAGGCCTTCGGCGTCGCTCGGTTCCTCGCGAAGCAACACGAGCAGTGCCCCGGCCCTTGTGGTCTGGACGCGCTCGCGGACGTGATCGTGGCCGCCGCCATGTCGGTCGGTGTTCCCGAGCCCTACGCCCGCCGTGCGGTCGCCAACGGCCTCAACACCGCATCGGGGAGGGCGGCATGACCGCTCTGCCCGGCGCCGCCGAAACGGCCCTGCCCGAGTTCTCCGTGGGCGCCCCGAAGGGCGTCGCCGAAGGCGTCCTTTCAGCTCTTCGCCCTGAGCCGCACACGAGCGACGGGCGCGACCCCGAGGTAGGAGGCAAGGCCGCATGAGCATCCCCAACGACACGAGCCCCGACCTGTGGGAGGGCTTCGAGCACCTCGACCCTGAGGAGATCACCGGCACCCCGTGGGACGAACCCGTCCCCATCACGGCCCGTCCCGCTCTCCCAACCTTCCCTGTCTCGACCCTGCCGGCCTGGCTCGGGGACATGGTCAACGGCGTGGCAGAAGAGACACAGACCCCCGTCGACCTGGCGGGCTGCCTGGCGCTCGCGGTTCTCGCCACGGCCGCGGGCGGTCGGGCGAAGGTGTGCGTGCGGGGCAACTGGCGCGAGCCGGTGAACATCTACACCGCTGTTGCGCTGGACCCCGGCAACCGCAAGTCGGCTGTCTTCGACCTCATGGTTCGGCCCCTGCTCGCCGCAGAGAAGGCGCTCATCGAGCTGTCCGGGCCGATCCGGGCCGAGGCAGAGACGACGATCCGGCTCGCCAAGGCAGCCGCCGACAAGGCCACCTCGAAGGCCGCGAGCGCTGAGCCTGGCGCCCGTGACGCGCTCACCACCGAGGCGATCGGACTCGCCCAAGCAGTCGAGGAAATGACCGTCCCAGCCATCCCACAGCTTGTCGCGGACGATGTCACACCGGAGAACGTCGGCACGCTCCTGGACCAGCAAGGCGGACGTATCTCCTGCCTGAGCGCCGAGGGCGAGCTGTTCGACATCATCGCCGGTCGCTATACCGGCAAGCCGAACATGGGCATGTTCCTCAAGGGCCACGCCGGGGACATGATCCGGGTCAACCGGCAGGGGCGCGACGCGCAGCACATCGACGCTCCCGCCGTCACGGTCGGTCTGGCGATTCAACCCGAAGTCCTGGACTCCCTGGCCCGCATCGACGGAGCCGACGGGCGGGGCCTGCTCGCCCGGTTCCTCTACTCCAAGCCCGTGTCCCTGGTCGGTAGCCGCAACCTGTCGCCCGAGCTTCTGGACGAACAGGTGGCCTCGACCTATGCCAAGCAACTGGCTGGTCTCACGCTCGCCTTGGCCGACTGGACCGATCCGGCGATCCTCACCCTCACCCAGGAGGCGGACGCAGTGATCCTCGCGTTTCAGAGGGTCACCGAATCCCGGCTCGGCAAGGACGGCAGCTTCGCCTCGATCGTGAAATGGGCCTCGAAGAGGGACGGAGCCGTGGCCCGCATCGCAGGACTGCTGCACCTGGCCACCCACCCCGAGGACGGCTGGCACAAGCCGATTGAGGCCGCGACCATGGCCGCCGCGACCGAGCTGGGCGACTACTTCACCGCACACGCCCTGGACGTGTTCGACGTGATGACAGCCTCCCCTGCTCGGGACACCGCGTACGCGGTGCTCACGCACCTGCGCGCGAGCCGCTTGACCGGCTTCTCCAAGCGGGAGCTCTTCCGGGCCCTGCCCCGGGCGGACTTCCCCGCGATCGGAGATCTGGACCCGGCGTTGACGCTGCTCGAAGAGCACGGCTGGATTCGCCAACAGCCCGCACCACCGCGCAACGGACGCGGCGGCCGGCCACCCTCTCCACGCTACGAATCCCACCCCCGCATCACCCGCGCCGCGTGACAGAACCCCCAAGGCGCTGACAGAACTGACACAACCTCCCGACCGTGGGATTGACCTGCCGAAACTCTCATGATCTCGGCTGTGACAGAACCTCCGGAAACTCAGACAGAACCTCGAAGTCCGCACGCGGACGCCATGACAGAACCTCCCTCGGGGAGGTTCTGTCAGAGTTCTTTCTAGTTCTGTCACAAGATCGCTAACCGGAGAATCCGCAGGTCAGCTAACTACCGTCGGGGTTCTGTCGGTTCTGTCAGCGCTTAGCCGCCCGCCCGCCGCACGCTGACCCTGCAAGGAGTCCCAGGTGGCCACTCCTCCCAGCACCGATCCGCGCGCAATCCTCCGTTCCGGTCTCCCGGACTGCTACCTCACCCCCGACGACATCGCCGACATGTTCAGGGTGCCGAAGGAGACCGTCTACCAGTGGCGCAAGAAGCGTCTCGGACCGCCCGGCTTCCGCGTCGGCAAGCACCTCCGCTACGACCCCGCCGACGTTCAGCGATGGAAGCAGGAACGCATGGCAGCTGAACCAGCCGTCTGACAGCGGCCAACCCCACTCCCAAGACACCAACGCCTCAGGGCGGGCCCCACGGCCCGCCCTGAGGCGTTTCCCGAAGGGATCACCCCATGGCAGGCCACATCCAAGACCGCTGGTTCAAGACCGAGCCCGACGCCAGCGGGAAGCCTCGCAGGGTCAAGACCGACCGTCACGGCACCGGCCTGCGCTACCGCGCCCGCTACGTCGGCCCGGACGGGACCGAGAAGAGTAAGTCCTTCCTCGACGGTCAGAAGCGCCTCGCGGAGGCCTGGCTCACCAACACCGCCGCCGACATGTCACGCGGCCAGTACCTGGACCCGAAGGCCGCACGGACCACCTTTCGGCAGTACGCCGAAAAGTGGGTGGCTGCTCACGCAGTTGAGATCAACAGCCGTGAGGCGGCGGAGCGTCGGCTGAGGCTGCACGCGTTTCCACACATCGGAACTCGCCCGCTCGGGTCTTTCCAGCCGGGCCACATTCGCACCTGGCTCGGCAAGCTCCAAGAGGTTGTTCCCGCCGACTCACACCGGCGGATCATCTATGGCACGGTCTCAGCCGTCTTCAATGCCGCACTCGATGACGGCTTGATCGCCAAGAACCCGTGCCGGGCACGTTCGGTACAGGTGCCCAAGCCACCCAAATCCCTCGTGGTGCCATGGACTGCCGGCCAGGTCTTCGGTGTTCGGGCCGCGCTCCCCGAGCGCTTTCGTGCCGCCGTCGACCTTGGGGGCGGATGCGGACTCCGTCAGGGCGAGATCTTCGGGCTGTCGGAGGACGAATTGGACTACGAGAACGGATGGCTTGCCGTGCGGCACCAGCTCAAGCGGATCCGCGGCAAGTACGTCTTCGCGCGGCCGAAGGGCAACAAGGTCCGGGACGTACCCCTCCCGGACGCCGTGGCTGACGCACTCCGGACCCACGCGAAGGACTTCCCCAGCATCGAGGTCACGCTCCCGTGGCGAACGCCTGACGGGCCACCCGTCACGAAGCGGCTGTTGTTCAGCGGGAGCGGAGGCCTTCACGTCCGCGTGAGCTACTTCAACGACTTCATGTGGAAGCCCGCCCTCGCTCAGGCCGGCATCATCCCCGAGCCGGAGGAGGGCGAGCGGTACGCCTCAGCGCGCGAGCACGGCATGCACGCGCTCAGGCACTTCTACGCCTCTGTACTCCTGGACGCGGGCGAGAACATCCGAGCCCTGAGCCAGTACCTCGGTCACGCCGATCCGGGCTTCACGCTCCGCACGTACACACACCTCATGCCAAGCAGCGAAGGCCGCACTCGAAGGGCGGTCGACAGCCTGTATCGCAGGCCCGGCGAGGAAGATCACGGCCCACAGACGGCCCAGGCAGCATGAATCGGTAGGAATCGAGAAGGAAACCGCAGGTCGGGGCAGCAAGGCCCCGACCACGCGGGACTTCATCTACTTCTGGCCGATCTACACCGGCCACACGATCCCGGTGGACTCGTGGCGGGCTCGGATGTGGTTCGACACCTGGGTGTAGCGCCGACTTCTTCGTCACTCGTCGATGTCCGGAAGCGGACCGTTGCCGGCCGGCGCACACCATGGGTGCACGGGGCTGCGGTTGGTCGGCTTGCCGCCTGCACCATCACCGGCACCGCGGGCAATGACACGTTGAACACCCCCACACGCAACAGTCCCCGCCCCCAGCAGGGAGCGGGGACACCGCACGTTCAGACGGCTCCGACCCTCAGAAGTGGACTTCCTGGCAGGCCCGGCCCCGCGACTCCATACGCCCGTCGAGGTGTTCCCAGCCCTCGGCGCAGATCACCGAGCCGTTGGGAAGGTCCCGGCCTACGGGGACGGTGAACTTCTGGTGGTAGCCCCACAATTGGGTCGGGCTGTTCTGGTCGATGCCGCCGCCCCAGACGTGGAAGTGCCCGGAGAAGTCGCCGTTCCATGTGGTGGACGCGGACACCTGCTCGACCCGCAGCCCACTGCCCTCGACATCGATGCAGGTGCGTTCGTTGCAGCCGGTGGCGCCGGCGGAAGCCGGGCTCACCCCTGCGGACGCCGCCATCCCGAAGCACACCGCAGCCGCGCCCGCCCGCAGCACCCACCGCGTCTTCTCGGTCATACCGTTCACGCACACTCCCATCCGAACCGGGCATTCCGGAGATCCGGTATAGCATTTCGAGACCTGTTATCACCCCGCACCGTCACAGCAAGCGCTTAAGCTGCTCCCCATAACTTCCTGAACACGTTCAACACGCAATACGGGGAAACGGGTTCAGGACTCCTGGGGAGGGGAGCGCAGTCATGCGCAATGGAGTCAAGACGGGCCTGGTCGGCGGGGTCTTCACCGTGATGGTGGGAATTGCCGGGTATGGGGCGTTCAATTTGTACAACGGGGTGACGGGGGGAGAAACGGCGAGCGCGGATTCGAGGCCGACTTCAGGGCCGGTCACCGGTGAGGAAGTCACGGACACGGTCGGGAAGTTCTTCAAGGCCTGGGCGAAGGGGGATACCGACGCCGCCGCGAATCTCACCAACAACAATGCGGCCGCGTCCAAGGTGTTCGGTTCGTTCGCGTCCGCCGATCTCACCAAGGTGAAGATCGATCAGGGCAAGGCCTCCGGCACCGGCGTGCCGTTCACGGTGTCGGCGACGGTCTCGTACGAGGGGAAGTCCAAGCCCCTTTCGTACAAGAGCGAGTTGAAGGTCGTACGGGGGAAGACGACCGGCGCCCCGCTGGTCGACTGGCAGCCGACGGTGGTCCATCCGGACCTCAAGGAAGGCGACACGTTCGCGGTGGGTCAGGCGGACGACCCGCAGGTCGAGGTCGTCGACCGCGACAACAAGGTGCTGACGGCGGAGAAGTACCCGTCGCTCAAGCCCGTGATCGACGAGCTGCTCAACCGGTACGCGGACAAGGCGGGCGGCAAGCCCGGCCTGGAGCTGTGGATCGAGCGGGCCGACGCCTCCGCGTACAACACACCGCTGGTGACCTTGCAGAAGGGCGAGCCCGGGAAGCTGAAGACCCGGCTGAGCGCGACCGCGCAGGCCGCTGCCGAGAAGGCGGTCAAGCTGCGCCCCGAGTCCTCCGTCGTCGCCGTGCAGCCCAGCTCCGGTGACGTACTGGCGGTGGCGAACAACCGCGCGGACGGCTTCAACGCGGCGTTCTCGGGGACGATGGCGCCCGGCTCCACGATGAAGATCGTCACTGCCGCGATGCTCATCGACTACGGAGTGGTTTCCTCCGCCCATGGGCCGGCGCCGTGCACACCCGACGCGATGTTCCGCGGCCGGACCATCAAGAACCTGCCGGGTCTTCAGCCCGACGAGGGGGCGACGCTGGCCGAGACCTTCTCGCGGTCCTGCAACACCGGCTTCATCAAGCACATCGACGACGACAAGCTCAGCGACAGCTCCCTGACGGACGAGGCGGCGAAGTTCGGGATCGGGCTCGAGTGGCAGACGGGCATCCCGTCCTACGACGGCTCCGTGCCCGCCGACTACAACGAGCGCGCCACCAACGCCATCGGCCAGGGCACCGTCCAAATGAGCCCGTTGAACATGGCGTCGATCGTGGCCACCGTGAAGAACGGCGGCACCTTCCTGCAGCCGTCCCTCGTCCCCGGCGCCTACGGGATCAAGCGGGCGCATGCACCCGGCATCAGCAGTCACGCGGCACAGCAGGTCGCCATGATGATGAACATCACCGCGACCTCGGGCACGGCGAAGGACGTGATGGCGCAGGCCGGCCGCGGCTACAAGGGCGCCAAGACCGGCTCGGCGGAAGTCGACGGCCAGGGCAAGCCCAACAGCTGGTTCGCCGGTTTCCGTGAGGACATGGCGGTGGCAGCCGTGACGCAGGAGGGCGGCCGGGGCGGTGAGTCCGCTGGTCCGATCGTCGCGACGGTCCTGCGCGCCGGTTCCTGACCGGCACCGAACGGGACGGCTGGACCCGGGCACACCCCGGCCCCAGCCGTCAACCCGGGCAACCGCAGCCACAGATCACCTATAGGGTGCCCGGACAGTGAGGCACCCGCAGGGCAAGGCGGAGGAACTGGTGGGTAAGCGAGGGCGCTCGGGCGGGAACACCGCCATGGGCAAGGAGACCAAGGTCGCGCTGATCGCGGTCGGCGTCGGGGTCGCGGTCGCGGGTGTGGGCGTCACCGCCTACGCCCTCGTCGGCGGCGGCTCGGACAGCTCCGCCGACGAACCCCTCACACCACAGCAGCTGCAGGCCAAGCCGCTGACGGCGGCGGAGGTCGAGCAGACCACCGAGCAGTTCCTCGCCGCGTGGGCGAAGGGCGACGCGGCCGGCGCCGCCCGGCTCACCGACGACGCGGCGGCGGCGAAGGCCGCGCTCGCCTCGTACGCGAAGGACGCCCATCTGACCGGGGTGACGTTCACGCCGGGCAAGAAGGCGGGCCCCAAGGTGCCGTTCAAGGTGGCGGCCACGGTCTCGTACGAGGGAAAGTCAAAGCCCTACGCGTATGCCTCCGAACTGACCGTGGTGCGGACGACGGCGGGCAAGCCGGTCGTCGACTGGCAGCCGTCCGTGGTGCACCCGGGGCTCAAGGCGGGCGACATCCTGCGCGCGGGCGAGGCGGGCACGCCCCCGATCAAGGCGGTGGACCGCAACGGCGGGGAGATCACCGCCGAGAAGTACCCCTCGCTGGGCAGCGTGCTCGACGGGCTGCGCGAGAAGTTCGGCGACAAGGCGGGCGGCAGCGCGGGGATCGAGCTGCAGATCGTGCGCGCCGAGGCGCAGAAGGACAAGGACGGCAGCGACACCGCCAAGAGCAAGGACGACGGCAAGGCGCTGCCCGACAAGACGCTGCTCACGCTCTCGAAGGGCACGCCGGGCACGGTCAAGACCACCATCAGCCCGGCCGCGCAGGCCGCCGCCGAGCGTGAGGTCGCCTCGCGCAGCCGGGCCGCGATCGTGGTGCTCAAGCCGAGCACGGGCGAGATCCTGGCGGCCGCCAACTCCAACCCGTCGGGCATGAACGTGGCCCTGCAGGGCTCGCTCGCGCCCGGCTCCACGATGAAGATCGTGACGGCCTCGATGCTGCTCGAGAAGGGCCTCGCGGGGATCGACAAGCCGCATCCGTGCCCCAAGTACTTCACGTCCGGCGGCTGGAAGTTCCAGAACGTCGAGGAGTTCGAGATCAAGGGCGGCACCTTCCGCACCAGCTTCGCCGCGTCCTGCAACACGGCCTTCATCTCGCAGGCCGACAAGCTCGGTGACGGCGATCTGACGAAGCAGACGCAGGAGGTCTTCGGCCTCGGGCGCGGCAACTGGCAGATCGGCGTGCCGAGTTTCGACGGTGCGGTGCCGGTGCAGTCGGCCGCCCAGAAGGCCGCCTCGCTGATCGGGCAGGGCGGGGTCCGGATGAACCCGCTGAATGTCGCCTCGGTCATCGCCACCGCCAAGACCGGTGTCTTCAAGCAGCCCTACCTCGTCTCGCCCGAGGTCGACGGCCGTCAGCTGGCCACGGCCTCGCGCACGCTCGACCCGAAGGCCGCGGCGCAGCTGCGCGAACTCCTCGCGTACACCGCCACGAACGGCTCCGCGGCCGAGGCGATGGCCTCGCTCGGCGGGGACATCGGCGGCAAGACCGGCTCGGCGGAGGTCGACGGCCAGAAGAAGCCCAACGGCTGGTTCACCGGCTGGCGCGGTGACACGGCGGCGGCCGCGGTGATGCAGGAAGGCGGCCGCGGCGGCAAGTCCTCGGGGCCGCTGGTGGCCGCGGTGCTGCGGGCCGTGGGCGGATAGCCGCGGAGGGCCGGTCGCGGCGCTGCGGGCCGTCGGCCGATAGCCGCGGAGGGCGCCCCTCCGACGGGGCGGGCGCCTAGCCTCGGGTCATGACGACCTTCGAGCTCACCCCGGTTGGCACGGTCCGCAACGAGCGTACGGACGTCCAGAACTCCGACCACTGGGGTGCCGTCCGCTCCACGATCGTCTTCGACGAGCGCTTCGGCGACGCCTGTCTGCAGGGGCTCGAGGGCTTCTCCCATGTGGAGGTCCTCTTCGTCTTCGACCAGCTCCCCGAGCGCGAGGACTACCGCGAACCCCAGTTCTACCGGGGCCGCACCGATCTGCCGCTGCTCGGCGTCTTCGCGGGCCGCGCCCCGCGCCGGCCGAACCGCATCGGCGTGACCTCCTGCGCCATCGAGTCGGTGCGCGGCCGCGAGCTGACGGTCGTCGGCCTCGATGCCGTCACGGGCACGCCGGTCATCGATGTGAAGCCGGTGATGCGGGAGTTCCTGCCCGAGAACGTGTCGCAGCCCCAGTGGGTCGAGGACGTGATGTCGGAGTACTTCAAGCCGTAAGCATCGGAGTACTCCGAGCCGTAAGCATCGGAGTACTTCAAGCCATAGACGCCGGGCGCATCTACGCCGGGCGCATCTACGCCGCGCCCAGCATCAGCCCGATCCCCACCACCATCACCCCTGCGGCCGCGATCCGGGGCAGTCCGAACCGTTCCTTGAAGAACACCGCCCCGATCGCCGCTCCCACGATGATCGACGACTCGCGCAGCGCCGCGATGGGCGCCAGCGGTGCGCGGGTCTGGGCCCACAGGACGAGGCCGTACGCCAGGACGGACAGCCCCGCGCCGAACAGGCCGCGGACCGCGTACGGCCTGAGCAGGGACGGGAGTCGGCGGCCGTGGCGGACGAGCGCGTACGCCGGGATCGCGAGGCCTTCGAGGATCATCAGCCACGCGATATAGCCGAGCGGTGTGCCGGACGCGCGCACGCCCACGCCGTCGACCACCGTGTAGGCGGCGATCGACAGACCGGTGGCGCCGGCGGCGAGCAGCGCCGGCCAGTGCGGGCGGCTGCCGCGGATGCCCCACAGGGCCAGGCCGACCAGGCCCGCGCAGGCCACCGCGACGCCCGCGAGCTGCAGCCCGCCGATGCGTTCGTCGAGGAAGAGCGCCGCGACCACCGTCACCACGAGCGGTGCGCTGCCGCGCGCGATCGGATACATCTGCCCGAAGTCGCCGAGCGTGAACGACCGCATGAGCAGCGCCTGGTACGCGACGTGCAGCAGCGCCGAGGTGATGAGCGCCCACCAGGCGCCGGCGGCCGGCAGCGGTGCGAAGCACGCGAGGACGATGCCGATCAGCGCGCCGCCGCCCGAAAGCAGCGTGAACGCGAGGAGTTGGTCCTTGATGTGGTGCGCTATCGCGTTCCAGGACGCGTGCGTGACCGCCGCCAGGACGACGGCCGCCGCGACGAGGGGCGTCACGCGGCGGGGTTTTCGCGCACGTCCACCAGCGAGCCGCCGGCATACGCGATCAGGGACTTGGGGTCCATGGGGAACACCGTGTGCGGGGTGCCCGCCGCCGCCCAGACCACCGCGTGGTCGAGCAGTCCGCGGTCGGCGAGGACGCGGGTCTTCGTACGGTGACCGAAGGGCGGCACTCCGCCGATCGCGTATCCGGTGGTCTCGCGCACCACGTCGGCGTTCGGCCGGGTCACCTTCTCGGCGCCCAACTCCCGTCGTACGAGCTCCATGTCGACCCGCGAGGCGCCGTCCATCAGGACCAGGACCGGCACACTGTCCGCGGCGAAGATCAGCGACTTCACGATCTCGCTGAGCTCGCACCCGATGGCCTCGGCGGCCTGCGCGGCGGTACGCGTGGCGTCCGGGAAGCTGCGGACCTGAGCGAGGACGTCGGTGAGGCCCACTGCGGTGAGGGCCTCGGCGAAACGGGGATGCGCGGCGGGCTGCGATGCACTCATGGCCGCACGCTAGCGGTCGGTGTACCGGCCACGCGAGTCCGTTTCGCCACCCGGTCGCCGCCCGGGCTGCCTACCCCGTCGTCGCCTGGGCCGCCCGGACCGCCCGCACCAGCGCCTGGGCCCGGGGATCCGCCGTGACACCCTTCTGCAGACCGTTCGTCGTGTACCCGAAGGCGATGGACGAGTCGGGGTCCGCGAAGCCGAGCGGACCGCCGCGGCCGGGGTGGCCGAAGGAGGACGGGCCGAGCAGCGGGGACGCGGGCCCGTGCAGCATGTACCCGGGTCCGAAGCGGGTGTTGACGACAAGGGTGCGGTCGGGGCCCGCCGACTCCTCGGTACGGGCGAGCGCCACCGTGGCCGGCACGAACAGCGGCCGGTGCCCGTCGACCGGGCCGATCAGCGAGGCGTAGAACTTGGCCAGCGCACGGGCGCCCGCCATGCCGTTCGTCGCCGGGAGTTCGGCGGCGCGGTAGGCCGGGGCGTTCTCGTCCGTGGGCGCCAGCGAGGCGAAGGCCCGGCGGGTGAGGGAGTCGGGGTTCGCGTACGCCTCCGCGACGGCCTGCTTGGGGCGCAGCCGCAGCCCGTTCCCGACGGCCGGCGGCTCGACGCGCGTGACGGTGCCCGCGCGGTGCTGCTCGGCGTCGGGCAGCCCGATCCACAGGTCGATGCCGCGCGGCCCGGTGATCTGCTCGGCCAGCCACCGGCCCAGGCTGCGCCCGGTGACCCTTCGCACCAGCTCGCCGATCAACCAGCCGTACGTATGCGGGTGGTAGCCGTGGTCCGTGCCCGGCTCCCAGACCGGGGCCTGCGCCGCGACCGCGCGCGGTCCGGCCTCCGGGTCCTCGAACGGGACGGGGGTGTCGAGCACCGGCACGCCCGCGCGGTGCGCGAGCAGCTGCCGTACGCGGGTGCGCTCCTTGCCGGCCGCCTTGTACTCGGGCCAGTACGCGCCCACCGGGGCGTCCAGGTCCAGCTGGCCGCGCTGGTGGAGCAGCAGCGGGACGGCCGCGGCCACGCCCTTGGTCGCCGAGCGGATCAGGTGCACGCTGTCCCGCTGCCACGGCTCGGTGCCGTCGACGTCGCGCGTACCGCCCCACAGGTCGACCACGGGCCGCCCGTCCCGGTACACGGCGACGGAGGCGCCGTGCTCACCGCGCTCGGCGAAGTTGCGTACGAAGGCGTCCCTGACGCCCTCCCAGCCCGGTTCGACCGTGCCCTGGACCTCGGCCTCGACCCCGTTCACGTGACTGGCTCCATTCCGTACCGCCCGGACCTTCCTGGCCCGGCCGGTCACCATGGTGCAACGTGCACCGGTCCCGCACGATTCCGGGGCCACGCCGGCCGGCCTCCCCCTCAGGCCCCGGCCCGCACCACCCGCGGATCGAACCCGAAGGGCAGCTCCAGACGGTTCGCCCGCATCAGCTCCTCGTCGGCGAGCAGCTCCCCCGTCGGGCCGTCCGCCGCGATGACGCCCTCGCTGAGGACCAGGGCGCGCGGGCAGAGTTCGAGTGCGTACGGGAGGTCGTGGGTGACCATGAGGACGGTGACGTCCAACGAGCGCAGGATGTCGGCCAGTTCACGGCGCGAGGCGGGGTCCAGGTTGGAGGACGGCTCGTCGAGGACCAGGATCTCGGGCTCCATCGCGAGCACGGTCGCGACCGCGACCCGGCGCCGCTGGCCGAAGGACAGGTGGTGCGGCGGCCGGTCCGCGAAGTCCGCCATCCCCACCAGGGACAAGGCCTTGTGGACGCAGGCCTCGAGCTCGGCGCCGCGCAGGCCGGCCGCGGCCGGTCCGAAGGCCACGTCCTCGCGGACCGTCGGCATGAACAGCTGGTCGTCCGGGTCCTGGAACACGATCCCGACCCGCCGCCGCACCTCGGCGAAGTTCGCCTTCACCACGGGCACCCCGGCCACCTGGACCGTGCCCGCTCCCCCGCCGAGGATCCCGTTGAGATGCAGCACGAGGGTCGTCTTGCCGGCGCCGTTCGGCCCGAGCAGCGCGACCCGCTCCCCGCGCGCGAGGGCGAAGTCCACGCCGAACAGGGCCTGATGGCCGTCCGGGTACGCGTACGCCAGGCCGCGCACATCGAGAGAAGGCGTCTCGGACGCGTTCACGGAAGCGTTCACGGAAGCCGTCACAGGAACCATCCCAACAGACAGACGAGCAGGGCGCAGACGGGCAGCGTGAGCGCGTACGACCACTGGGCACGCGAGGCGGTCACCTCGTCGATCACGGGCATCGACCCCGCGTAACCCCGGCTGACCATGGCCAGATGGACCCGCTCGCCTCTTTCGTACGAGCGGATGAACAGGGCGCCCGCGGTCTTGGCGAGCACGCCCCAGTGGCGCACCCCGCGCGCCTCGAAGCCCCGGGATTCGCGGGCGATCCGCATCCGGCGCAGCTCGTCGGTGATGACGTCCCCGTACCGGATCATGAAGGACATGATCTGCACGAGCAGCGGCGGGAGCTTCAACCGCTGCAGGCCCAGCAGGAGTTCGCGCAGTTCGGTGGTGGAGGCGAGGAGCACGGAGGCGGCGACGCCCAGCGTCCCCTTGGCGAGCACGTTCCACGCGCCCCACAGCCCGCTGACGCTCATCGAGAGACCGGCGACCTCGACCCGCTCGCCCTGCGCGACGAACGGCAGCAGCACCGCGAAGGCCACGAACGGCACCTCGATGAGCAGCCGCTTCAGCAGAAAGCCGGCCGGGATACGGGCCGCGTACGCGACGGCGCCGATCAGGACCGCGTAGAGCCCGAAGGCCCAGACCGCTTCGCGCGGGGTCGAGACGACCACCACGACGAAGGCGAACACGGCGGCGAGCTTGCAGTGCGGCGGCAGCGCGTGCACGGGCGAGTGCCCGTGCCGGTAGAGCTTGTGCGCGTGGCCCGCACCCATGTCAGACCTGTTCCGGCGTACGGGATGCCGAGGCCTCGGCGTTCGAGGTGCGCCGCTTGCGTACGACCACGAAGACGCCCGTGCCGACGAGCGCCGTCGCACCGACACCGATCACGCCGGCGAGGCCGCCCGAGAGCCGTGCGTCGTCCACGTCCTTGACGCCGTAGTCGGCGAGCGGCGAGTCGGCGCTCGTGTGCTCACGGCCCTCGGCGCCCTTGTCGAAGCCCTTGTCCGCGGCGACCTTCTCCAGGCCGTCGGGGTCGGCGGAGGCGTAGAAGGAGACGAAGCCCGCGAGGATCAGGGAGGCGACGAGGCCGCCGATCCACACCTTGCGCGGGGAGCGGACGGGCCCCTGAACGACGGCGGGCTCGGCATCGACCAGCTCGCCGCCGACGCGCAGCTTGAGCGGGGTGGTCAGACCGCGCGCGCCGTGCACCAGGTCGGGCCGCACCGCGATCACGGCGCCGACGGTCGCGGCGGTGATCGCGGCCTCACCGATGCCGATCAGCGTGTGCACACCGACCATGGCCGTGAAGACGGTGCCGAGCGGCACCTCGGTGGTGCCGCCGACCGCGTAGACGAGGACGAACGCGGCGGCCGCGGCCGGCACCGAGACCAGCGCGGCGACGAAGGACGCGACGGTGACCGAGCGGCGCTTCTTGGGGAGCACCTTCACCAGGCCGCGGAAGAGCGCGTAGGCGACGACGGCGGTGACCACGCCCATGACCGTGATGTTCACGCCGAGCGCCGTCAGACCGCCGTCCGCGAAGAGCACTCCTTGCAGGAGCAGGACCACGGCTATGCACAGCACTCCTGTGAACGGCCCGACGAGGATCGCCGCGAGCGCCCCGCCCAGGAGATGCCCGCTGGTGCCGGCGGCGACCGGGAAGTTCAGCATCTGCACGGCGAAGATGAAGGCCGCGACCAGGCCCGCGAGCGGCGCGGTCCGCTCGTCGAGTTCCCGGCGCGCGCCCCGCAGGGACACGGCCACCGCTCCGGCGGCGACGACTGCGGCGGCGGCCGAGACGGGTGCGTTGATGAATCCGTCGGGGACATGCATGGCGGGCGCTCCCTCTGCGGGTGGTGAACCGTTCGATGATAGTGGCTTCTTGCGAACGCCTTGCAAGAGCGGCCCGGCCACAGGTAACGCCCCCCAGCCAGCAAGGGTTACATGCGACATAAAAGGGCATAAAGGGATAATTGCGTTGGGGTCGCGCCCGTCGGGCCGTGTGCCTCGTCTCAGTGGGCCATGTCTTGTACGCGCGTGGGCAGGCGTGACGTACGGGATGGACGAGTGTGAGGAGCGGTCTCGATGGACCAGGAGCAGCGCACCCCGGCGACGGTGGAGGTCTGCACCCGGGCCCATCTCGTCACGGACGCCGACAGCGGCGACACCCACCGCGCGGTGCGGGTCGCGCTGCGCTACTCGCCCGAGCCCGAGAGCGAAGTCCGGATCGTGGTCCTGAACGAGGACGCCCCCGGCTGGTCGCTGCCCCGCGAGGTCCTGGAGCAGGGCATGTCCGCGCCCGCGGGCAGCGGCACCGCGCGGGTCTGGCCGTGCGGGCGGGTCGCGACGGTTGTGGAGTTCCACACGGCGCAGGGGGTCGCGGTGCTCCAGTTCGACAGCGCGCGCCTGACACGGTTTCTGAGCAGGACGCAGACGACGCCCACTCCCGTCGGGCACTGACTGTCGAGTTGCCGGGCCCCGTTCAGCGGAAAAGCATGAGTAGGTGAGCGACTCTGCTGCGTATCTCCGTTTCCCGCATCTCCACGGCAGCCTCCTGTGCTTCGCCGCCGAGGACGATCTCTGGCTGAGCCCCATCACGCCCGAGGGCGCGGTCCCCGAGCGGGCCTGGCGCCTGACCGTGGACCGCACCCGGGTCAGCCACCCGCGCTTCTCGCCGGACGGTACGCGGATCGCGTACACGACCTGGCGCAGCCTCGACCCCGAGATCCATGTGGTGCCGGTCGCGGGCGGCCCCGCGCAGCGCCTCACGTACTGGGGGAACACCGACACCCGGGTGTGCGGCTGGTCCCCGGACGGCGACATCCTGGCGGTGGCCAGCCACGGCCAGCCCTTCTCGTATTTCTCCTGGGCCTACACCGTGCCGACCGACGGCTCCCCCGGCGGCAAGATGCCCTGGGGTCCGGTCAACGACATCGCGGTCAGCGTCAGGGACGACCAGCAGCAGACGCTGCTGCTCACCGGAAAGCCGCCGCACGAGCCGGCCGCCTGGAAGCGGTACCGGGGCGGGGCCGTGGGCCGGCTCTGGCTGCACGGCAAGCGGCTGCTCGAAGACCTGGGCGGGCATATCGCCTCGCCGATGTTCGTCCGCGACCGGATCGCGTTCCTGTCCGACCACGAGGGCGTCGGCAACCTCTACTCCTGCACGCCCGACGGCACGGATCTGCGGCGGCACACCGACCACGACGAGTTCTACGCCCGGCACGCCTCCAGCGACGGCGAGCGGGTCGTCTACCAGTGCGCCGGTGACGTATGGCTGGTGGACGACCTGTCCGCGCAGGCCCGGCCGCGGCGGCTCGAGGTGCGGCTCGGCGGGCCGCGGGTGGGGCGGCGCTCGTACCAGGTGCCGGCCGCGAACCATGTCGACGGCATCTCCGTGGACACCACGGGACGCGCGAGCGCCGTGTGCGTGCGCGGGTGCCTGTACTGGCTGACGCACCGCGACGGCCCGGCCCGCACCATCGTCGACACCCCGGGTGTACGGGTGCGGATGCCGGAGATGCTGGGCACGAACGGGCAGGTCGCGTACGTCACCGACGCGGACGGCGAGGACGCCGTCGAGATCTCGTACCTCCCGCGCGCCAGCGGTGAACGCTCCCCGCGCCGCCTCGCCTCCGGTGAGCTGGGACGGGTGCAGGAGCTGGTCGCGGATCCGGACGGTGAGCGGATCGCGATCGCCTCCAACGACGGACGGCTCCTCCTGATCGACGTGACGGAGGAGTCCAACGGCGAGGTCACCGAGCTGATCCGGTCCATCAACGGACCGGTGCGGGACCTCGCCTTCTCGCCGGACGGCGCCTGGCTGACGTGGTCGCATCCGGGGATCGGGCGCACCCTGCGCCAGATCAAGATGGCCCGGATCAAGGACCGCGCGATCATCGATGTCACCAACGGCCGCTTCGAGGACGAGAATCCGGTCTTCACCAGCGACGGCCGCTTCCTCGCCTTCCTGTCCTGGCGCGGCTTCGACCCGGTGTACGACGTGCACACCGGCGACCTGTCCTTCCCGCTCGGCTGCCGCCCCTACCTCGTACCGCTGTCGTCGGCGACCCCGTCGCCCTTCGCGCTCCTGCCCGACGGACGGCCGGCCGCGGGCGGGCTCGATCCGGTCGAAGGGAACGCGGGCGACGGCACGGTGATGGTGGAGATCGAGGGGCTTCCCGACCGTGTCACGCCGTTCCCGGTGGCGGCCTCGAAGTACTCCTCGCTCGCGCCGGTCAGCGGTGGCGGTCTGGTCTGGCTGCGCTGGCCGATCTCGGGCGCCCTCGGCGAGACCTTCGCCAACCCGGACGACACCTCGGGACAGCCCACCCTCGAATACTTCAACATCAGCAAGGCCAAGAAGACCGAACTCGTCGGCGACCTCGACTGGTTCGCGCTCAGCGGCGACGGCTCCCGGCTCGTGGTCGTCGACCAGGGCGATCTGCGGGCCGTCCCCTCCACGGAGACCGGTGACAGCGACTCGACGGTCTGGATCGATCTGCGCCGTATCGTGCACGAGGTCGACCCGCCCCACGAGTGGCGCCAGGCCTATGACGAGGCCGGCCGCATCATCAAGCACCTGTTCTGGGAGCCGAAGATGTGCGGCATCGACTGGCGTGCGGTGCTCGAGCAGTACCGGCCGCTCGTCGAACGCGTCGCGTCCCCGGACGAGTTCGCGGATCTTCTACGGGAGGTGCTCGGCGAACTCGGCACCTCGCACGCGTACGTCACCCCGGCCCGCCGCAACGAAGGGCCGCCGCACTACCAGCGCGCCCAGGGTCTGCTCGGCGCGAACCTCGTCTGCCGGGACGGCCAGTGGGTGATCAAGCGGATCCTGCCCGGCGACAACTCCGACTCCAAGGCCCGCTCCCCCCTCGCGGGCCAGGGTCTGCGCGAGGGCGCGGTCCTGACCCATGTGAACGGCCGCCCGGTCGACCCGGTCGCGGGCCCCTATCCGCTGCTCGCGGGCACGGGCGCGACCACGGTCGAGCTGACCTTCACGCCTGCCGAGGGCGAGGGCCGCGCGCGCCGGGTCGCGGTGGTCCCGCTGGTCGACGAACGGCCGCTGCGCTACCAGGACTGGGTGGCCAAACGCCGTGAGGTCGTACGGGACTTGAGCCACGGGAAGTGCGGGTATCTACACATCCCCGACATGGGCGGCTCGGGCTGGGCGCAGTTCAACCGCGATCTGCGCATGGAGGTCTCGCGGCCCGCCCTGATCGTGGACGTACGCGGCAACGCGGGCGGCCACATCAGCGAGCTCGTCGTCGAGAAGCTGACCCGCTCGATCCTCGGCTGGGACCTGACCCGCGACGCCCAGCCGGTCAGTTACGCCTCCAGCGCGCCACGCGGCCCGATCGTGGCGCTCGCGGACGAGGCGACCTCGTCCGACGGCGACATGATCACGGCGGCCTTCAAGCTGCTCGGCCTCGGACCGGTCGTGGGCCAGCGCACCTGGGGCGGCGTGGTCGGCATGACCGGGCGGCACAAGCTCGGCGACGGCACGGTCATCACGGTGCCGATGAACGCGGCCTGGTTCGACGAGTACGGCTGGTCCGTGGAGAACCACGGCGTGGAGCCGGACGTCGAGGTGCTTCGTACGCCCCTGGACTGGGCGGAGGGCCGCCATGCCCAGCTGGACGACGCGGTGGCGATCGCGCTGGAGCTCCTGGACCAGGACCCGGCCGCCGTCCCGCCGGACTACTCCGCGGTACCGGACAAGCGCCGCCCCGGGTTGCCGCCTCGTCTGTGATGTGCCGAGGGCCCGGAGGCCTTGCGGCGCCTGGCCTGACACAGCGTGACGGAGATCGAAATGCGAGGAATGTCCGAGCGTGTAACGCTGGTCGAGGCCCAATCCCCTCACCCACCTCAGGAGTGAAATCTCATGGGCATTCAGGACCAGTTCAAGGACAAGGCTCAGGAACTCGCGGACCGCGCCAAGGGTCTGGAACAGGACGGCTCCGACAAGGCCAGTGAGGCCTCGGAGTCCGCCCAGGACCAGTTCGGCCAGGCGTCGGAGCGCGGCCAGCAGGCCGCCGAGCAGGGCCGGGAGAAGTCCCAGGAAGCCGGCCAGGCCATGCAGGACAAGTTCGACCAGGACTACGACAGCTGACCGGTCCTGAACACTGAGCGCACCGCACACTGCGCACCAAGGGCGCACCCGGAACTCCGGGTGCGCCCTTGGGTTTTGCTGCGGGTCATCCCCCGCTACGTCAGCTCACGCATCCGCACGAGCCTTCTCATCCGCAGCCCCGCCCGCCCCCAC
>NZ_JAAKZW010000459.1 GCF_011044995.1 Streptomyces mesophilus
GTGGGTGTCGGCGTAGGGGCGGGCGTGGGCGTCGGCGTCGATGTGGGTGTCTCGGTGGGGGTCGGCGTCGGCGTCGGCGTCGGTGCGCCGGACTCGCACGACAGGTCCGCGGCGAACGGGAAGTAGTGGATCTCACCCGCGTTCACATCCGACCCACCGGACCCTTCCGTCCCGGCCAGTGGTCCCGCGACCAGCGACTTCACGATGACGTCACCCTCGATGTCGGAGGGGTCGACATCGGTCAGATGCGCGTCCGGCGCGTAGATCGTGCCTTTGATCGAATCGCCGTCCGTGATCGTGATCCCGGTCGCGTCGGGGAAGTCCCAGAGGATGTACGGCGCGTCGGTGCCCGAGACGCCCGCCATGTTCGGGGTCGACCAGTCGAAGTCGCCGCCGGTCGCGGTGGTGTCGACGACGATGGCGAGGGGTGTGTCCGCGCTAGGCCGCGTCGTGAACGTCATGATGTCGATGCGGTCGAGCTGCTCACCGGTCAGGTGCAGCACGTTGGTCCTGCCCGGGGTCAGGTTGACGGTGACGTTGGAGCCGGCGGGCGGGTCCGTGACGACAGCGCCGCTGCTCGTGTCGGTCAGGACGACGTTGTCCTCGCAGCCGGCGATCCGGGCGGCCCGGGTCCGGTACGTCGTGAACAGCGCAGGGAAGTCCATCAGGTCCGCCGCCTGGACGGAGCCGGCGTCCTGCCGGGTGGTCAGCTCGATACGCGGCGTGGAGTCGTAACCCGAACCCGCCGCCACCACACGGGTGTTGACGGATGCGCCGTTCCCGTCCGTGGCCAGGGCCTGACCGCCCGCCATGTCCCCGATGTGGACGTAGCCGTTCGTCAGCACCTTGAGCACACCGGCCGGGCTGCTCGCCGCGTAGTCGACGGAGCCGCCGACGAGCAGCGCGGTCGGAGTGCTCTCGCCGGGCGCGGTGAAGGTGCCGGGGGTGTGCAGGGAGACGTTGTAGCCGGCGCCCATGGTGAGGTTTCCGCCGACGGCTACGGGCCCCTCGGACTCGGTGCGGCCGAGGATCGCGTCGCCTTCGGTGACCACGCCGAAGCCGTTGTTGCCGGCCACGGGGTTGCCGATCGAGACGGTCTCGCGGGCGGTGGAACGGGCCGAGGACACGGGGCTCGCCGCGAGCAGCAGCCCGCCGGCGCATACGGCACAGGTCGTGGCGGCCCCGAGCGCGGCCGGCCCGGCCATCGCCCAGGTCCTGCCACGCCGGGACGCTCTGGGGTGCTGGGTCATACGGCGCACTGTGATCCTCGTACGAGGACCTCACCGGCCCCCACGCCGAACGGCACCCTTACGCGGGAACGTCCACGGGGCAACCGGCGGCGCCCGCCGCACTCAGGACGCCCCGACTCCGCGTCCCCGCCCTCGGCTCCCCGACTC
>NZ_JAAKZW010000460.1 GCF_011044995.1 Streptomyces mesophilus
GCGCGGGGGTGTGGGTGGGAGGTCCGGCGGTGGTTGTCGAGGTGGCCCGGACGGTGGAGGCGGGGACGATAGCGGAAGTAGACGGATCGGACTGTGCGGCGGAAGCGGTGGGGGAGAGCTCGGCGGCCGACGCGTCCCGGGCCGGCTCTGCAGCTGAAGTGTCCGGGCCCAGGCCAGGGGTTGAAGCAATCGGGTCCAGCCCCGCAGCTGAAGCAACTAGGCGTTGCCCTGCAGTCGTAGCAGTCGTAGCAGTCGTAGCAGTCGTGGCAGCCGAGGCACCCAGGACCAGCCTCGAAGCAGAAGCAGAAGCAGAAGCCGAAGCCGAAGCCGAAGCCGAAGCCGAAGCCGAAGCCGAAGCAGCCGGGACGAGGCGGGCTGCTGCCTCTGTCGCGAGGCGGGTCTTGCCCACGCCGCCCGGGCCCGTGAGGGTGACCAGGCGTTCGGTGGCGAGCAGGGCGCAGATCCGTGCGACGGCCGGCTCCCGTCCGATCACCGCGTCCGTGCGCGCGGGCAGGTTGGTCGACGGGCGGGGCGCCGAAGGGGCAGGAGCGGTCGTGGGGGCCAGGTGCGGTTCCTGGCGCAGCATCGCCTCGTGGAGCTCGCGCAGCTCCGGGCCCGGATCGACCCCCAGCTCGTCGGCAAGGTGCCTGCTCAGTTCGAGGTACGCCGCGAGCGCCTCGCTCTGCCGCCCCGACCGGTACAGCGCCCGCATCTGCACCGCCCGCAGCCCTTCGCGCAGTGGGTGCTCGGCCACCAGATCCGCCAACTCGTCGGCCAGCAACCCATGTTCGCCGAGCTCGACGCGTAGTCCCGCCAACTCCTCCTCGACGGTGATCCGTTGCTCCTCGAGCCGCGCGATCGCGGCCTGGGCGAACGACGCGTCCCGGAATCCGTCGAAGGCGGGTCCCCTCCACAACCCCAGGGCATCCGACAGCAGCGCCACCCGTGTCCGCGGATCTCCTGTCTGCCGCGCCCGCGCGACGAGCTGACCAAAACGACCCGCGTCCACCTCCTCCTCCGTCACCCCCAGTCGATAGCCGGCCGGACCGTACTCCACCAGGGCCCGCGCGCCCGGCTCGCCCTTCTCCAGCGCCCGGCGCAGCTGGGAGACCTTCGTCTGCAGCGCGTTGGCCGGATTCCCCGGCCGCGCCGACGCGCCCCACAGATCCTCGACGATCCGGTCCACACCGACGGGCTGCCCCGCGTGCACCAGGAGCACGGCGAGCAGCGCCCGCACCTTGGCCTCGGGAACGGCGACCGCCGCCCCGTCCCCC
>NZ_JAAKZW010000461.1 GCF_011044995.1 Streptomyces mesophilus
GGGTGGGTGGCGCCTGCGGCGGGTCCCGGCGGGGCTTGAAGACGGGTCCCGGCGGGGCTGAAAGATCTGCTCAAGCGCCGCAGGCGCTGAAGTCGCTCAGCCGCCCCATGGCCTCCCGTTCCACCCGTGCCACCTCGCCCAGCCTCGCCCCCGCCTCCTCCAGAGCGCCCTCGCCGATCAGCTCCGCGATGCCGGTCCACAGCTGCGCCGCCTCCGCGTACAGCGCATGGCCCGCCCGCAGATCCGGGCTGTCGTCCAGCGTGGACGCCTCGGCGAGGAAGTCGCGGTACAGGTTGCGGAACAGGGCGCCGCCCGTGCCCGCGCGTTCCATCAGGAGGGCCGCCTGCGGCAGGTCGCGGCCGGGATCGGCGCAGCGGGAGAGCCAGCCGGGGACGAGCTTCGCGGCCTTCGCGATGCCCCGGTGGCCGAGGTTCGCGATCGGCGGGTTCAGGAAGGCCGTCGCGCAGGCGGTGATCGCCGGGGCGAGACGGTCCCGTACGTCCTGTACGGACACGCCGCCCGAGGGCACCCGGACCGTGAACGAGCGCGCCTTCGCCGTCATCGGCCCCTTCGCCGTCCGCGCCTTCGCGAGCGAGTCCGGCGAGGTGGTCACGGCCCCGCCCTGCGGTGCGGTGTCGACCAGGTACGCGCGCTCCTCGTCGTATCCGTACATCGCGACGACATGCCCGCCGAAGTGCACCTTCGAGGTGAAGTACTCCAGGTGGTAGCTGTCGAGCTGGAGCCCGACGGGGTGGCCGGCGTCGAGGGCGTCCGTCACGTTCGACCAGGCTTTGCGCGGCGAGGACGTCTCCCGTACGTCGAGTGCGAGGCCCAGCGTCGCGGTCAGGTTGCGGGTGAGCTCGAAGGGCTTGACCCGGCCGCCGAGGAAGGGGAAGTCCAGGTACTTCGCGTCCCAGTAGATGAAGGAGAGCCCCGAGCCGAGCCCGAACAGCATCGGCTCCGACAGCTCGAGTCCCTCGTGCCGCAGCAGCACCCCCAGCGCCGTCGTCTCGCAGTGCTGTCCGCCCCGGGTGTCGATCCCGCTCACCTTCACGCCGTCCGCTCCCCGCGCTCGCCCGTCTCCCCGGGCTCGCTCGTCTCCCCGCGCTCGCCCGGCTCCCTGCCTTCGCTCAACGCCTTGCCCTTGCTCTTGCCCGGCTCCCCGTCCCTGCCCGGCCCGCCGTCCTCGCCCGACTCCACGGCCACGACAAGCCGCGTCCGGTACTCCTCCACCGCCACCTCGTCCCCCGGCCCCACCAAGTACGCCTCC
>NZ_JAAKZW010000462.1 GCF_011044995.1 Streptomyces mesophilus
GGCGGTCGGTGGGGGGCAGCGGGGTGCCCGAGGTGACTGGGGTGACTGGAGTGACCGAGGTGACTGAGGCACCCGAAGCGTCCGGGAAGTTCGTGCGTATCGGTGGGGTGCCGCATCACGTCGTGGTGGAGGGCAGCGGGCCGGTCTGCGTGCTCACCGCCGGGCTCGGGATGGTGTGGTTCGACTGGGACGCGGTGGCCCGGCTGCTCGCCCCGCACCGTACGGTGGTCCGCTTCGACCGCCCCGGGCTCGGCCTCAGCGGACCGGCCGCCGTGGACCCGTCGCTGACCGGTGAGGCGGACCGGATCGCCCGGGTGCTCGACGCGTGCGGGCTGACCGGGCCCGCCACCGTGGTCGGCCACTCCCTCGGCGGCTTCCACGCCGAGGGCTTCGCCCGGCTGCACCCCGCGCGTACGGCCGGCCTGGTCCTGATCGACTCCAGTGTCGAGACGACAGCCCGGCCACGCCCGGCGCCGGCCCTGCGCACCGGGCTCACGCGGATCGCCGCGGGGGTGCTGGGTGCGGCCGGGGCGCCGTACGCCCTGGGACCGCCGGGGCGGCGGGCCGCGTTCCGGCTCACGCGCGCCGGGCGTGGTGGTGATCCGGCTCCGTACGGGCTCGTCCGGCGCACCTACTCCACGAGCCGCTCGCTTCGGGCGCTGCTGACCGAGTACGCGACGTATGCGGATGTGGCGGCCCAACTGGTCTGCGTACGAGGCGAGTTCGCCCTGCCCGACGGCTTGCCGGCCACGGTCCTCGCGGCGGGCACGGGCCGGCGCTGGCCGGCACGCCAACGTGCGCTCGCCGATGAACTGGGGGCAACCTTCCGCGTCTCGCCGAGCTCCAGCCATCTGGTGATGCTGGACCGGCCGGACGAGGTGGCGGCGGCTGTGCTGTCGGTCGGGGCGCGGGGATGACGGGTTGAGCTTCTGCCCGGCTGACCGGTGACCGACTGCCCGGCCGACCGGTGACTGGCTGACCGGCTGCCCGGCCGACCGGTGTCTGACTGCCCGGCCGTCCAGTGACCGCCTGACCCGGTGACCGACTGCCCGGCTGACCGGCTGCATCCTGTTGTGCGCGGGGTTTCCGGTGCGGTGCTTGCGCGTGCGGTTCGTTGTGGGGTCGGGGCCGGGGTGGGGTGCTTGCTCATTCGGGCAATGGCACCGTCGCCGCGAAGGGACGCCGCCGACGTCGGGGG
>NZ_JAAKZW010000463.1 GCF_011044995.1 Streptomyces mesophilus
GGCGGATCCGGTGGACGGGGCGACGGTGGTAGACCTGGGGCGTGACAGAGAAGGAACAGAACGGCACGAGCAGTAAGAGCGACCTTGACGTACGGGAGCTGCAGCGCAGGCTGGCGGCGTTCGCGGCCGCGCGGGACTGGGGCCCGTACCACACGCCGAAGAACCTGACCTCGGCGCTCAGCGTCGAAGCGGCCGAACTCGTCGAGATCTTCCAGTGGTTGACGCCCGAGCAGTCCGCGCACGTCATGGACGACCCGGACTTCGCGCATCGGGTGCGGGACGAGGTCGCCGATGTGCTGGCGTATCTGCTGCAATTCTGCGAGGTGCTCGGGGTGGACGCCCTCAAGGCGCTGGCGGACAAGATCGACCGCAATGAGCGGCGGTATCCGGTGGGGGCGAAGGGGCCCGCGGTGCCGGGCCGGATCAAGTCGACACCGGGGAACGGTCGTTCATCGGCCTCGGGGAACGGTCGTTCATCGACCTCGGGGAACGGTCGTTCATCGACCTCGGGAACCGACCGCTCATCGACATCGGACAGTCACTCTGCGGAGTGACGAGGTTATCCACAATCGCGCTTCTGTCCACAGTTTCCCGAAATCCTCTGGCCCTCGGGCCCGGAAGCCCTCACGCTGGGTAGTGAACAGATAGGGCGTCGCGGACGCGCGGCCGGAGCGCGGCCGGCCGGACGTACGGCACGGGGGACATGACATGGATGCGGTACGGCTGATCGCAGCCACCAGAGGTGCGCTGGCGCGCAGTGAGGCGCCGCCGGACGTCCTGGCCGAGGCCTGGCAGGCCCAGGCGCTGGCCAGGACGATGGCGGCACATCTCGCGGTGAGCGGCCCACCCGAACTCCGCCACGAGGCCCTCGACTTGAGCGAGGCGAGCGGCCGCGGCACGCTCGGCACGTCCCTCGGCCCCGACGGCATACGGGCCACCCGCCTCACCTCCGTCGCCGACCCCCGCGCGTCCCTGATCGCCCTGGGCGCGCTCCTCGGCGAGGTCGGCATCGCCCTGGTCGGGGTGGCCTGCGCGGTGGACGGGGAGGCGGACTACTGGCAGTGCATAGAGGCCATCGACACCGCGGACGACTCCCGCGACCGCGTCCTGGAGATGCTGCGACGGCTGGGGGGACGGGAGGTGGCGGGGCGGTGAGGTGAGGTGAGGTGAGGGAGGCGAGACGCAAGGCCGGTGGG
>NZ_JAAKZW010000464.1 GCF_011044995.1 Streptomyces mesophilus
GCCCTCCCCCTCACCCCCACCAGCCGGACCCTGACCTGGTGTCTGCACCTGCTCGTGGTCGCCCTGCTGGCCCTGGCCGCCGTACGGGCCGTGACCGACGGCCGGCCGTATGCCGCGGTGATCGTCGCCGTCACGGTGGTGTGCGCCCTGGTCTACGCGGCCGGCGCGCTGCCGCCGTCGGTCCAGCGCTCCCGGCGGGCTGCCGTGTGGTGGCTGGCCTGTGTGTGCGCGAGCTGGCTGGTGCTCCTGGCCCTGACTCCTGACGGGATCTGGGTGGCGTTCCCGCTGTACTTCCTCCAGCTGCACCTGCTGCCGCGGCGTACCGGACTCGCCGCCGTGGTCGTCACCGCGCTGGCGTCGATCGCCGCGTTCGCCGCCCATCAGGATTCGTTCAGCGCGGCCATGGCGATCGGTCCTGCCCTCGGGGCGGCCGTCGCGGTCGCCGTGGTGTGGGGTTACCAGGCCCTGTACCGCGAGTCGGACCAGCGCCGCCAGCTGATCGAGGAGCTCACCGCGACCCGCGCCGACCTCGCCACCGCACAGCACACCGCGGGTGTGCTCGCCGAACGCGAGCGGCTGGCCCGCGAGATCCACGACACCTTGGCGCAGGGCCTGTCCAGCATCCAACTCCTGCTGCGGGCCGCCGAACGCGCCCTTCCCCAGGCACCCGACAACGCGGCGCGCTACGTCGACCAGGCACGGCAGGCGGCCGTGGACAACCTCGCCGAGGCCCGCCGTTTCGTCGCCGCCCGCGCCCCGCCCTCCCTCGACGGCAGCACGCTCGCCGGTGCGCTGGAGCGACTGTGCACCGCCGCCCACGACGGGCTCACCGCACGCTTCCATCTCCTCGGCACCCCGGTACCGCTGCCGACCGCGCACGAGGTGGCCCTGCTGCGGATCGCCCAGTCCGCCCTGGCCAACACCGTGCGCCATGCCGACGCCACCACAGCCGACCTCACGCTCACCTATCTCGACGGCCATGTCGCTCTCGAGGTCGTCGACGACGGCAGCGGCTTCGACCCCGACCGACTCCCCTTGCCCGACCCCGAGTTCGGCGGATACGGACTGTCCGCCATGCGGGCCCGTACACGCGCCCTGGGCGGCACCTTCACCCTCACCTCCGCGCCGGGCCGGGGCACCACCCTCACCACCCGGCTCCCCCTCACC
>NZ_JAAKZW010000046.1 GCF_011044995.1 Streptomyces mesophilus
ATCCCCCCGTCGACGCCCACCTGCTCCTTGGTGGTGACGCCTCGCACGCCCTCGTCCGGAGCGACCAGGCGCCCGGCGCGCTCCGTGCCCGCCTCCGGATCCACCGGCTCGCCCTCCCCGCCGGGCAGATCGCCGACCTGCTCACCGTCGACGCGGGCGCCGTTCCCTCCCACGTCCTCGGGTGCGGGCTGCGTCGTATCGGGGACCTCCTGCCGCAGCCGCTCGTCCAGGCTCCCGCCCTCGTTCTGCTCGGCCGCCGTGACGCCGGTCTTGGTGACGCCCAGCGGCTTCTCCGGGGGCGAGTACCCCTCATCGAGGATCTCGTCGTAGTCCCGTTCGTCCAGCGCGTCTTGGAGGTCCAGGGGCGCGGCGTCCTCCTGCTCCTCGTTGCTTCCGGTGGGCTGGTAGACGTCGTCCGCCATGCTTTCCTGGTCGTCGCTCATGACCGCCTCGCGTTCGTTCGTGTTCGGTCGCC
Organism: Streptomyces mesophilus; assembly: GCF_011044995.1. Classification (GTDB taxonomy): domain Bacteria; phylum Actinomycetota; class Actinomycetes; order Streptomycetales; family Streptomycetaceae; genus Streptomyces; species Streptomyces mesophilus. The sequence goes on from NZ_JAAKZW010000046.1 coordinate 476, forward strand.
GTAGGTGGGCGGAGTGATCGCGGTACCCGCGTACGGAGCGGTCATGCTTCGGACGCGGGCCGCGTGGGGCGGGGTGCGGGACCCGGCGGTTCGATCACCGGAGACTGACCGGGACGCAGCACGACCCGGCCGCCCCGCTCGCACACGACGAGCCGATCCCGCAGCTTCCGTTCCCGTGCCGCGTCGAGGAAGTCGACGAGCGGGGACTTCATCACGGTGTACTCCTCGTAGTGCACCGGCATGACCCAGCGGGGATCCAACTGGGCGGCGAACGCGGCGCCTTGGGCACCGTCCATGGTGACCAGGGACCCCCCGGGCAGCCGGGTGCCGCCCAGATGCAGGACGGCGAGGTCCATGCCGCGGCAGTGCCGGGCAACAGCGCCGACGACCGACGGCACCGGCATCGTGTCGCCGGAGAGGTACAGCCGCAGCTGCGCCGGGCCGTCGACCGGACCGAACTCCAGGAGGCTGCCCATGACCGGCGGCAGCAGCGTCCGCAGCACCCCGCCGCCGGCGTGCCGTCCCGGCAGCGCCGTGACCTTCACCTGGCACGTGCGGCCGGACACGGTGTGGCTCTGCCAGGTCCCCATCGCCACGGCCGCGCCGAAGCGGTGCCACCGGCGCAGTCGGCGTGCCGCATGCGGCGTGGTGAGCACCGGCAGCGACCGGTCGAGGCCGCGTCGCGTGACGCGGTCCCAGTGGTCGCCGTGCAGATGGGAGAGGATCACCGCGTCAATGTCGGTGGGGAGTTGGTCGACGCCCAGCGCAGGCTCGTGCAGGCGCCGGCTGGTGAGGCCGTGCCCGAGGTAGGCGCGGTCACCACGGTGCAGGAAGTTCGGATCGGTCAGCAGCGTCACATCTCCGTAGCGGATGAGGGTCGTCGCGTTCCCGATGAACTGAAGGTCCAGGTGCTGGGGCGGTGTCGGCATCATCGCCGCTGCCCTGCGCGGTGTCCCCGATCCGCGTCGGAGGCGCCGTCAGTCACCCCGGGGTGCTTCCTGCCGCCCTCGGCCTGCGACGGAGTCTGATCGTTCGTCATCTCGCTCCTCCCTCGTCAAGCGGTCCGTATCGACAAGCAGTCCGTATCGACGGACTGGCGCAGTACCCCGTGCACAGCACCGCATGCCACGTCGTACGAGGCCGGTCCAGGCTCCCTCTGGCTCCGGCTCGCCCCGCCGTGCGACGATCCAGCGCATGGCTATCCGCTACCCGTCCCCCTTGCGCCCCGGCGACCGTGTGGGTGTCACCTCGCCGTCGAGCGGGGTCGGGAAGGAACTGCGTGCGCGCCTCGATGTCGCCGTTCGTGACGTCCAGGAACGTGGATACGAGGTCGTCATCGGCCGATGCATGGACGGCTCCGGCCACATCAGCGCTCCGGCCGCCGACCGCGCCGCCGAGCTGATGTCGATGCTGACCGACTCCGCCATCAAGGCCGTCGTGCCGCCATGGGGCGGAGAGACCGCGATCGACCTGCTCCCCCTGCTCGACTGGGACAGGCTGCGGGCGGCAGAGCCCACCTGGCTCGTCGGGTTCTCCGACATGTCGACCCTGATCACGCCGATGACGCTGCTCACGGGCACGGCGACCGTCCATGGCAACAACCTCATGGACACGCCCTACCGCGTACCCGAAGGGCTGTGCTCCTGGCTCGACATCGTCGCCGCGCCCCCGGGCCACCGGTTCACCCAGCACCCTCCCGGTCGCCACCGCTCCCCCGGCTTCGACGACTACGCCGTCTTTCCCGACGTACGCGAGTACACGCTCGACGCGGCAGGCACCTGGACTCGCCTGGACGGGAGCGGCGAGGTGGAGGCCGAGGGAAGACTGATCGGCGGCTGCATCGAAACGCTGTGCAATCTCGCGGGAACGACGTACCTCGACATCTCCGCCTTCGCGCGCGACGAAGCACCGGAGGGGCTCCTCGTCTACGTGGAGGCCGCCGACAACGACGCGTTCTCCATCTGCCGCAACCTGCACGGCATGCGGCTCGCCGGGTTCTTCGACCGGGCGAACGCGGTTCTCGTCGCACGGACCGACGCACCGGACAACCGCACACTGAGCCAGCACGAGGCCGTCCTCGACGCACTCGGCTCCCTCGGCGTACCGATCATCGCCGACGTCGAGTGCGGCCACGTGCCGCCCTACATGCCGATCGTCAACGGAGCGTACGGCCGCATCGTGCACGCACCGGGCCGCGGCGAACTGACACAGACCTTGGGCTGACGCATCAGCCGGGGGTGGTCACCTGTTGCCGGGCGGTGCGCCGTGTTCGGGGCGGGTCAGGCGCAGCTGCGACTCGATCTCCTGGTCGCCGGAAGCGGCGCCGAGGTCGGCGACCACGAACGCGGCGTCCAGGGCTTCCCGCAGCCGCGCCACGGCGACCGGTCCGCCTTGCAGCGTCGCGGTGACCGGTCCTGCGAGCAGGACACCCGGGCCGCGGGCCGGGCTGTGGGCCGCGACGAAGCCGCCGGTCCACACCTTGGGCGCCGAGTCCCCGGTCTGCTGGGGCGTGCCGGCACCGCGGTCGGAGGGGAAGTGGGCCCGCAGGACGTTGAACACGGTGTCCGCGTCGGCCACGGAGCATTCGCTGAGCACGACCTGTACGTGATCCACGGACGCGTCGTCCGGGTCAGGTGCTGTCGGGTCGGGTGAGACGTTCACGGGGGTTCCTCTCGTGGGGGTGGCGGCGCATGGGGCTGGTGAGGCGCAGGGGTTCGACCCGTCACAGGGCGCGCAGTGCGGGCAGCAGCTCCTTCTCGGCCCAGTCGATGAAGGGCCGCTGGTGATCGCCGCCCACCTGCACCAGGGCGATCTCCGTGAAGCCGGCTTCGGCGAAGGGGCGCACCGCTTCGACGAACTCGTCCACGTCGTTCCCGCACGGGATCTTCTCCGCCATGTCCTGCGGCGTGACGTACTGCGTGGCACCCGCGAACGCGGTGGGGCCCGGCAGTTCGGCATTGACCGGCCAGCCGCCGACGGACCAGCGGAACTGGTCGTGGGCGCGGGCGATCGCGGCGTCCTTGTCGGGGTCGAAGCAGACGGGCAGCTGGCCGACGCGGGGCTTGCCGCTGCCGCCGTGCCGGTCGAACGACTCCAGGAGCTCGGCCTTCGGCTCAGTCGCGATGACGAGGTCCCCGAGCTCTCCGGCCAGCGCGCAGGACCGCTCGCCGGAGACCGCGATGCCGATGGGCGGAAGCTCGTCGGGCAGGTCCCACAGCCGGGCGTTGGCCACGTCGAAGTGGGTGCCCTCGTGGTTCACGTTGTCGCCCGTGAAGAGCGCACGGATGATGCCGACCGCCTCCTCGAACATGTCGAGCCGCACCCGGGCGGAGGGCCAACCACCGCCGACCACATGTTCGTTGAGGTTCTCGCCCGACCCGAGGCCGAGCCGGAAACGGCCTTCGGACAGGAGCTGCATCGTCGCGGCCTTCTGGGCGACGACGGCGGGGTGGTACCGGGTGGTCGGGCAGGTCACGTACGTCATGAGCGGGATCCGCGAGGTGGCCTGCGCCGCCGCACCGAGCACGCTCCACGCGTACGGGGAGTGTCCCTGGGACTCCAGCCACGGGAAGTAGTGGTCCGAGGTCACGGAGAAGTCGAAGCCCGCCCGTTCCGCGGCGACCAGATCATCGACGAGGGCCCTGGGGCCAGCCTGCTCGGTCATCATTGTGTAGCCGATTTGCACCATGAGAGATCGGTTTGCCGAAGAGATTCAGCTGAAACGTCTGACCGGCCGATGGGGTGGTGCGCCGCCCGACGCCGACACCTCACGGACGCTTGCGTGACCGGCCGCTCTCAGCCCATGACAACCCAAAGGATCAGGGCGACCACAGCCAGCGCGGCAAAGAACAGGGCCGAGGTCGCATTGAACCGAATCCAGGACCTGCCCTTTCGTCGACCATCGCACGTCTCCTGTCCTCGGCCGGTGCCAGTCCGAAGAAGGCCAGGCGGAGACTCTTCCGTGAATCGCTTGGCGCGTCTCCCACATGGCTACGTGTTACCGCTCGCGGCTACGCGACACCACATTGCCGGCCTTGCCCACCTTCTTCATCGCGTCGTCCGCCCAACTTGTCAGGGGGACTATTCCATCCGGGTCGATGCGGTTGACGGGGTCGCCTTCGGCGTAGCGGTAGGGGTTCTTCTCCTGGCCGGAGGGGTCGGGGCTGTTGACGCGGCCGACTTTCGGGTCGCACTAGCGGGCGCCCAAGTAGTAGATGGCCAGTGGGCTCTTGATGGCCACCCGCGAACCGGTAGGGCTGCGCCACCGCTTCCTTGATGATGGAGCGAGTAAATCCGCGGAGGCCGTACGCGTCGGCGAGGTACGTGAATACGCCGAGCGGTCTCCGCTCGGCGTATTCACGACTCTGACAGAGTTGCACCTTTTGACCCCTACTCACCACGCTTACTGAACCAGAAAAGCGTGGCCGCAATGAGAGATACAACCACTACAATTATGGCAATTTCAACGCCGCTTTGAGTTCCCCCGACTCCTACTGCAAGGTGCGGTGCGAGCATGATTTTCAGAACCTTCCTGGTCTACCTCTGACGATCAAGATGAAGAGAAGGGAAAATCCGATCACCAGAATCGCGATGCTCATCGCGGGATTGTCAGTGGGAACTGCCGCTACATGCATTCAAGTCACCTCCACGGCCACATAAGCCAGCTGCTGGCCGCTCCGAGGCCCCCAATACGAGGTATTCACTCCTCCCAACATGGTCTTGCTCGCCCGAAGAATATCCGTTGCAAGAACCACCTTTCCGCCGACCAGATTAACCATTGCCCCTCCAGCAATGGAGCAGGCGCTCTTGCCCTTCGCAATACCTCCAGCGACTTCCAGTCCAGTACCTAGCGCCGTCAATCCGAGGCTCACGGGCAGCACAGGTGCAGTCAATGCGCCTGCTAGGTCGTGTCCGCAAAGTGGTTGGCGCGTTGGTTTGTTCGTGGTGCGTCGTCATGAGTTGACTGATCAGGCGTGGGTGGTGGTTGAGCCGTTGCTGGCTCCGTCGCGGATGGGCCGTCCTGTTCGCGATCGGCGGCAGGTGCTGAACGGCATCCTGTGGAAGTTGTCCACCGGGGCCGCCTGGCGGGATCTTCCCGAACGCTATGGGCCGTGGAAGACGGTCTATGAACGCTTTCGCCGCTGGTCGGCCGATGGCACCTGGGACCGGCTGCTGGCCCACGTCCAGCAGCACTCGGATGCAGTCGGCGCCATTGACTGGACAGTCGTGTCGGTCGACTCCACGACCGTGTGGGCCCACCAGCATGCCGCCGGGGCGCGAAAAGGGGGCTCTGGCCGGGCGAGGCAATCGGCCGCTCCCGCGGCGGACTGACCACCAAGATCCACCTTGCCTGCGACGGCGCAGGCAGATCCCTGGCCTTCACCCTGACCGCTGGAAACGTCAACGACTGCACCCAGTTCGAGGCGGTGATGGCCCGCATCCGCATCCAACGATGCGGGCCCGGTCGACCCCGTAGCCGCCCCGACCTGGTCGCCGCGGACAAGGGGTACTCGTCCGCCAAGATCCGCACCTACTTGCGCAGGCGAGGCATCAAAGCCGCGATTCCGGAGCGGATCGACCAGATCAACGGCCGTATCCGACGCGGCGAGAGCCTCTGCCGGCTCGACCGGGCGGCCTACCGGCGCCGCAACACCGTCGAGCGCTGCTTCAACAAGCTCAAGCACAACAAAGCCCTGGCCACCCGCTACGACAAACGCGCCCGCCACTACCAAGCCATGGTCACCATCGCCTGCCTACAACTCTGGCTCCCCTGACTATGCGGACACGACCTAGGCCGACAAGTTGCCCCGCCCCCGACAACGCATCCCCGAGGCTGAGTGAGAAGAGCCCGTTGGGTCTATGCGGTTGACGGGGTCGCCTTCGGCGTAGAGGTAGGGGTTCTTTTCCTGGCCGGAAGGGTCGGGGCTGTTGAAGCGGCCGAACTCTTCTCTCCATACAACCGCCGCTCATCCAGGCCCGGACCACGGGCCCGCCCTACGACTGCGGCGGGCCCGTCGGCCGGTCAGGACGACTACTTGCGCCTTCTCTTGGCGGACAGCAAAGCGGCGGCGACGATGACAACTATCAATATGCCCCAGAGCCAGACAGGAAAGTCAGGACCTGATGCACCACGCGCCAGTATCTGCATGTTCACGGGATTCCTCTCATGAAGTGAGCGCATCCGAAGCAGCACCTTCGGCGAGCTGCCCCGCACGGTAGGAAGCGAGGAAGCAAGCGCCGCCAACGGCGAATCCTCCCAGCCCTGCAGTAGGGGCGGAAACAGCAGCGGTTAGCGCACCGCACCCGGCGCTCGTCAATGCGCCAGCAGCCAGTCCGATGGCCCCCGCCAGTGCGCCCTTGTAGTCGCCCTTACTGATATCGCTTGCAATACCGGCGACGTCCACGATGTCGAACGCCTTCCCCACCGCGTCGAAGAAGGCAAGCCCCGTGGGGTCGATTCGATTGACGGGGTCGCCTTCGGCGTAGAGGTAGGGGTTCTTTTCCTGGCCGGAGGGGTCGGGTTGGGTGAAGCGGCCGATGTTGGGGTCGTAGTAGCGCGCGCCGAAGTGGTAGACGCCGGTGGGGTCTTGGTGGCCGCCGGCGAACCGGTAGGGCTGCGGTACGGCTTCCTTGGTTGTGGACCGGGTGACGCCGCGCGGACTGTAGGCGTACGTGTTCACCTTCGCCCCCGCTTCGTCAGCGAGCGCAACGACGGAGCCGAGGGCGTCGGTGAGGTAGAAGTACGCCTTTCCACCCGTGGTCATGGAGTTCAGAGTCCCCCGGGGTTCGCGGTTGAATCCCATGTCCACGCCACCCGTGGTCTGCGCGGACAGGCCAAGGGGCCCGTTGTGGAAGGTAGTTGCGCCTAGCTTGATGCGCTCGGACTGGTCGGTCGAGCCGTACTGGCCGGCATAGGTCGTGCCGCCGACGGCGAGTGAGGTGAGCTGGGAGAAGCCGTTCCACTGCTCAGCGGTGCGGGTGCCTTCCGGGGTGGAGGCGCCGGCGGTTTCGTTGCCGGCCTTGTCGTAGGACCAGTTGGCGCTGGAGCCGTTCTTCGCGGTGATCTGGCTGGCGTCGTTGATGGTGTAGGTGGTGCCGCGAGGGCAGCCCTTCTCCACGCCCTGCGAGGTCAGGTTCCCGGCTGCGTCGTAGCAGTACTGCCAGGACTCGTTGAGTGCGTCGCCCTTCTTCTCCGCCGCGTAGGAGAAGCGACCGGCGCTGTCGTATTCGTAGGTGGTCTTCAGCCCGGCGACGGCGTCGGTGCGGGTACGGATCTTGGTGCCGTCTTTGGACGCGGTCCCACCCACGGGCACATAGGCGTAGGTGTAGGTCAAGTTGACCAGAGTGCCCTTGGCGGAGGTCGCCTTGATGGTGGTGGGCCGGTCGGACTTGTCGAGCGTGATCTCTTGGATGATGTTGCCGGGGTAGGTGGTGTTCTTGCGGGTGTCGTTGTTGTTGTACTCGTACTTCGTCAGCCGCCCTTGCGGGTCTTTGAGTTCGCGCAGGTTATTCGCGGCGTCGTAGGTGTAGTCGACGAGGCCGGCGGGGTCGCGATAGGTGTCGACGTTGCCGGCGGGTGTGTAGGTGAGCTGGGTCTGCGCGCCGTTTTGCAGGGTGCGGGTCGTCTCGCGGGACAGTGGGTCGAACTCGTACTTGATGGTGCCCGTCGCATCGTCGCGCTGGCGCAGGTTGCCGTCACCGTCGTAGTGATACGTGACGGTCGTGGTGCCGGTCTTGACCTGCTTGACCCGGTCACGATTGTCATAGGTGGTCTCGACTGTGGTGCCGCGCCCGTCGGTGACGGTCTTCGGTCGGCCGAGTTCGTCGTAGGTATACGTGGTGACACCGAGGGGTGCGGGTGGGGTGACCTTGTCGAGGTTGCCCTTGGTGTCGTAGTGGAACGACGTGACCTTGCCGCGGGCGTCCTTGACCGTGCACCGCTGGCCCTCGAAACCACCACAGGTCGGGGTCGCCTTGTTGTACGTGAACGACTGCGTACCGCCGCCCGTGCCGCTCACTGCCACGGTCTCGGTGTTGCCGGACGCGTCGTACGTGAACTTCTTCTCCTCGCCGTCCATCGATGTCATGGACGTGGGCAGATCAGCACCGGAAATCGTCTGGTACGGAGTTGCCGCTGCGGTCGCGCCCGTGGGCAGCTTCGCGGAGCGGGCGTTGTTGCGGCCGTCCCAGCCGTACGTTGTTACGTTTCCGCCGGTGCCGCCAACACCCATGGCGTCGGTCGCGGTTGCGACGTTGTTGTTCGCGTCATACGTCTTGGACCGCACATGCTCGAGCGGATCGGTGGTCTTACTGACCTTGCCCTCCGCGTCGTGCTCGTACTTCGTCGCGTGCTGCTCCGGGTCGGTCACCGTCGTCATGCCCGCCGCCGACGGATCGGTGTTGTCGTACGCGTAGGTGTACGTCGGCCCAGTGTGGCCGGAGCCGTTGAACTCGGTAGCTCGCAGCATCGAAGTGACCCGGTTCTGGCCGTCGTAGGTGAAGACCGTCACCCGCCCCTCCGGCGTCGTGATCTTCGTCAGGCGGCGCGAGGAGTCGTACTCGAAACTGGTGGCCTTGCCCTCGGTGTCCGTGGTCTTGGCCAAGTCCCCGGTCGCATTGAGGTCGAAGACGGCGGTGCGGCCGGTGTGGTCCTTGGCCTGCCACTGCGACGCATCCGTCTTGACCAGGTCCACCCAGCGCCCGGAGCGGGTCTCGGTGACCTTGAAGCCCTTGTGCTCGGTGCCGTCGTCATGCTGAGTGATGGTGATCTCACCCTTGTTGCGGTCTGTCACCTTCATCAGCGTGCCGTGCTCGTTGTACGTGTCCTTCGACCCGCCCTTGCGGGTGGTCAGCGTGAAGGTGCCGTCGGCGTTCTTCTTCAGGTCCTTCGAGTAGCCCTTCGGTGTCTTGTAGGTGCCGTCCGCGTTCTTTGTGAACGTCAACGACTCACCCGTCGCGTCATAGATGACGACCTCAGTGTCGGTGATCTGCGCATAGCGCTCGTAGCCCTGCCACCAGCGCTGCGACACCTTCCCCCACGGCGCATCAAGGGAGTTGTACGTCCGCGTGAGCTGCAACTGCTGCCCGACCCCGGCGATGTCGAAGTCGGTGCCGGCCAGCATCAGGTTGCCGGTCGAGTAGTTGATCCGCGCCACCAGCGAGTCGGTGATCCGGAAGTCCTTGATCTGGTGGAACGGGACATCGCCCTGGCCTTCGGGCACGTAGGCCAGGGGTACGGCGGCGCGGCCGGCGGATCCGTCGGCGCCGGTGGCGCGGCGCTTCTGCGCAGCACGCCAGTCCGCACGCTCGCCGGACAACGCCGCCTCGGCACGAGAGGCCACCGGCTTCGTCTTACCGACCTTCACCTCGGGCGAGGCGAACCTCGGAGCATCCTTGCCCCACGCCGAACCCGGGCCGGGGTCGGGTGCCGGCGCGGCCAGTGCGGGCATCGCTCCGGCCGTCAACACGATGGCGACCGTGGCCGCCAGGACGCTTCGTCTTGCTTGATTTCTGGCGCGTCTGAGCGACGCGCCCGGAGCACGTGAAGACATGCTTCTCCTCAGGCAGACAGGTCCCGGTGCTCCCCATGGCCACCGGGAACCCGCAGGCAACCACCACCCCAAGAAATTCGCACGTATTTTCGGATCGGTTGCGGCGGCTTTCGGACTTTCCCGCCACGACTGCACTCCACAAACGGTCTGTTCAGAGCCAGTTGTCGGCCCAACAGCAGCAAATTCGGAGGCGGGGAGGTCACGCGCTCGACCGAAACCGACCCATCACCCCGCGACAGAAGCCCGGCCGCCGCCGGGTCGGCGCGTCACCCAGGGTTCATGCTCGGCGAGGACGCGTCACGGGCCATCCGCACGGGCTCCCCCGAGCCGTCCGCCGGGACCGACCAGACGTCCGACGAGCCGCGGGTACGTCCCGGGAGGGCGTAGGCCACGGTGCGGTTGTCGAGCCAGGCGGCCTGGTCATCGACGCTGCGGGTCTCGGCCAGTGGGGTGTCGCGCAGGGTTTTCAGGTCGAGGACGTGCAGCTGCCATGGGCTCGAAGTGCCTTCGCGGACGCGCTTCTTGTAGGCGAGGCGCGTGCCGTCGGGGGAAAGCGAGGGGCATTCGACGTTCTCGCGCAGCGTGCGGGCCGTCCAGGCGTTCAGGTCTCCCTCCACCAGGTACGTCTTGCCGCGCGTGGACAAGGTGGCGTAGAAGCGGTTGTCGTCCCGGGCGAAGGTGATGCCCCAGTAGTTCAGGTCGGATGCGCTGTAGCGCTTCTTGCCGAGGGTGAGCTGGAGGGTCTCCACGTTCTTGATCAGATAGCCGGTCCTCGTGTCGAGGATGCCGCTGCGGGTGGAGAAGGCGTTGCCCGCGTACGAGTCACCGCTGACGAACACCGTCCAGGAGACCATCCGGCCGGAGGGCGAGACCCGGGCGCGGTTGGGGGTTCCGCCGAAGGTGACGGTGCGCTTGGGATGCAACTTGCGGTCGAGGACGACCGCTTCCGACCTGGGCGGGATGCCCGGTCTGGTGGTCAGGCAGACGGCGCTGCTGCCGCTCGCGTAGAAGCGGCGGCAGGTGAGTCCGGTTTCCTTCAACCGCCGGCCGTCGAGAGCGGAGACCGTTCCCCCCGCCGTACGTATATAGAGGCCGCGGGTGTTGTCGATCGTGACGTTCGAGGCTCTGGCGGTGGGTTCGTTCCGGTCGGTGGCTCGGACCGTGTAGACGACGGCGAGGGCGGCGAGCAGCGCGCCGGCGAGGGCGACGGCGCCGATGCGCGTACGCAGGGAGAGGGTGTGGGTCATCGGGGCTCCGTCGGGCGCGCGGGCAGCAGGAAACGGGCGGTGAACAGGGCGGCTGTCAGCGCGACGGCGGCGAGCGCCAGGGCGGTGTCCATGCCCCAGACCGTCCACGTGGCGCCGAACAGCACGGAGGCGAGCAGACGGCCGACCGCCTGCCCCGACTGCAGCAGGGCAAGACCGGCCGCGCGCTGCTGCGGGGGAATGGCCGGGCCGCCAAGTGCCATGAGGACACCGTCGGTTGCGGCGTAGAACGTGCCGAGCAGGAGCAGCACGGCAGCGGTCAGGGGCCACCCCGTGGCCGGGGAGTACAACGCCACGTAGGCGCCGAGCAGGCCCAAGTGGCCGAGCAGATAAGGGATGCGGCGTCCGATCCGGTCGGCGATGCGGCCGATCGGCACGGCGAGCAAGAGGTAGACGGCCGCGCTGCCCAGCGGGAGCAGCGGGAAGTACGCCGTGTCCAGGTCGAGGCGTTTCTGCAGGACGAGATAGAGGAAGCCGTCGCCGACCGAGACCAGGCCGAGGAGGGTCGCCGTGGCCAGGACGCGACGGAAGGCCGGGGCGGCCGGCAGCCGGAGCACCGAACGCAGCGACGGCGCGGGCGAGTTACACGTCGTACGAGGTGAGCGGCCCGGCACGAAGGCGTACAGCAGCAGCACGCCGAACAGGCCGAAGCAGAAGCTGACCATGAACACCGCGTCGTAGGCGTCCGCCGTCAGCCAGAGCAGTGCGAAGGCCGCGAGCGGGCCGAGCAGCGCACCGGTCGTGTCCATCGCCCGGTGCACACCGAAGGCTCGGCCGAGCTGCCGTTCGTCGCAGCTGAGCGAGATCAGTGCGTCGCGCGGCGCGGTGCGTACGCCCTTGCCGACCCGGTCGGCGGCGAGTGTCGCGGACAGGGCCGCGGTGGAGCCGCCCGCGAACAGCAGGCCCAGTTTGCAGAGCGCGGACAGGGCGTAGCCGGATCCGGCGACCAGTTTGTGGCGCTGCCGGCGGTCGGCGATGTGCCCGCCGGCCAGGCGTACGAAGGCGGTGACGCCGTTGTAGAGCCCGTCCAGGAAGCCGAACTGGAGGGGGTTCAGGCCGAGGCCGAGCACGAGATAGAGGGGAAGGACGGCGGTGACCATTTCGGAGGAGATGTCGGTGACCAGGCTGACCGCGCCGAGCGCGACGACGGTGGAGGCCACCCGGGTGCGGCCGGGAGCGGGGGCGGTACGGGCGGGGGCGTTCGACGGGCCGCCCCTGCCGGCGGCGAGATACATGGGGACTCCCCGAGGGGCGCCCCGGACTCGTCCTCGCAGGAAGGGCGGGCCCGGGGCGCCGGTGGTGGCCGGTCAGTGGCAGGAGTAGGTGGGGCTGGTGTCGAGCACGGTGCCGTTGGTCTCGACGAACTGGGACCGGAAGCCGGTGTCGGTGAAGTCGAGCTTCACCACGCCGAACTTGTCCCAGATCCGCTTGGCGCTGTTGGGCTGGACGGTGTCGCCCTGCCCGTACAGGTCCTTGCCGCCCGCGCCGCCGATGATCTCGACGATGCCGTTCGGGTCGGCTTGCGCGTCCCGGGTCTGCGGGGCGAACCGCTCGTAGTGGTGGTCGTGGCCGTTGAGCACCAGTTCGGCGCCCGCTCCCTCGAGCAGTTCCCAGACGGGCCGGCTGACCGGCACGTTGCCGTGGTCACCGGAGCTGAACAGCGGCTCGTGCCAGTAGGCGGCCACACACTTCTTCCTGTTCGCGGCCAGGTCCGCGGCGAGCCAGTCCATCTGCTCGTCCTCGTCGAACCGGTTGGAGTTCAGCGCGATGAAGTGCCAGTTGCCGCGGTTGTACGAGTACCACATCTTGCCCTGCGGGGTGGCGCGGGAGCCGAAGTACTCGCGGTAGGCCTTCTCGTCCCGGTTCTCGTAGTCGTCGTACGACTCGTGGTTGCCGGGCACCGGGTAGGTGGTGGCCTTGAAGCGGCCCCAGGACTTGTCGTAGTAGTTCTGGAAGTCCTCGATGTGGGCGTCGTCGTACTGGTTGTCGCCCATGGTGATGTAGAACGCCGGGTTGATGGCCGCGGCCCGGTCGGCGGTCTTGAAGTGCTGGCAGTTGGCATCGCTCTGCGTGCACTGGTCGGCGATGTCACCGGCGCCCACCACCGTGAACGCTCCGGTGGGCGGGTCGGTGGGGCCGGGGCCCGAGCCGGTGGTGCCGTACGCCTCGACCTCGAACAGCGAGTAGCCGTAGGCAGTGCCGCGGACCGTGGCGTACACCCGCAGGTAGCGGCCCTTGCCGTTGAGGTTGGTCCACTCGTCGGTGCCGCCGTTGCCGGCGCTCTCGGTGGCGAGGCGGGTCCAGGTGGTGCGGTCGGTGGAGATCTCGACGCGGTAGGCCTTGGCGTACGCCGCCTCCCAGAGCAGTTTCACCCGGGAGACGGAGGCGGCTTCACCGAGGTCGATACGGATCCACTCGCGGTCGTTGCCCTCCTGGCTGGCCCAGCGTGTGGTCGTGTTGCCGTCGACCGCCTTCCCCGGGGTGAGCGTCGCGTCCTCGCTGGAGGACGCGGCCACGGGCTTGCCCCGGGATATCAACTGCGGCTCTCCGCCGCCCGGTTCGCTCGGCGAGGGGCCCGGTTCGGTCGGCGTGGGATCCTTGGTGATCTCGAAGGGATCGCCGTAGACATGCCAGGACAGTGGGGTGTTCAGGCGGAGGTTGCCCTTGTTCAGGAAGATCCGCTGAGCGGTGTCGACCCGGCTGGTGTCCTCGTGCGCGGCCTCCTTCTTCATCTCCTCGACGCGGGCGTCGAGGAACGCGTGCAGATACTCGGTCTCGTTGCCGCCCTCGGCCGGTGTGTCGGCGTTCGCGCGTGCGTCGGCGCGGATCGAGTCGAAGCCCGACTGGCCGTGCATGACGATGGCGTCGTAGTAGATGAACTGGCCGAGCTCTTGGACCTTGTCGCTCTTGGCCCGGGAGACGGACGGATTGAAGTAGACACGGTCGCGCTCGTGGTGCTGCGCCTCCTTGAACGCAGTGGTCTGCGCGGCTTGTTGCCACGCGCTGGTGAAGCCAGGGTCGAGGCCCTCGTGCGAGTCGGAACCGTCGACCTCGCGCAGCGCCGGCAGGTACTTCGCGAGGGGATTGTTCGGCACCTGCTGGGTGTAGTACTCGACGAGTTCGAGCATGTCGTGCGTGCCCGAGCAGAAGCCGACGATGCCGGCGGTGTAGCCGCGGCCGTCGCCGATGTCCTCGATGTAGTCGTACTGCTCCTTCCAGTCGAGGGAGGAGTTCTCGGCGCTGGAGACCAGTTGCATGGCGATCTCCTTCTTCACCGGGTCGTCGAGCCCGGTGGGTGCCGCCGCCTGACTGGTGCTCAGGAAGATCACCGCGGGGACGGCGGCGAGCACCATGGCGAGGGCGATCCTGAAGCCGCTCTTACGGCGGCGGCGGTGGTCGGCGGTGTGGTGGTCGATGGTGCGGTGGTCGGTGGTGCGGTGCCGCGATCCGGACGGCGCCCATCGCCGTCTCGGAGTGGGGAGTGGCATGCGCTTCTCCGGTTTCTCGTCTGGCCGGAAGCCTGCTCGTACGCAACGGTTGGCGCGCTGCGACGCGCGGGCCCGGCAGGGGGAGTTCGGGGCTACATGGCGGTGCGGAACCGTGGCTTGAGGTGCGGAACCCCGGCCGTCCCTACCGGCGTTGACTGATAGGAACCTTTCCTTTCTATTGGCTGCCCGCGCTCCTCCGCAAGACATGTGACAGCAGGGAACCGAAGGACTTCCAGAAAACCCCGGCTACCGGGAATGTATTTATTTATCCAGGTAAATTGGGGTACGAGGTTCATCGTGACTCTCATAGCCCTGCCGGGCGTCTACGCCCCGCAAGACGACACCGCCCTGCTGGCCGAGGCGCTGCGCAGCGAGGTACTGCCCCCGCACGCGCGCGTGCTCGACGTCGGCACCGGCACCGGAGCCCTGGCACTGGCCGCAGCGCAACGCGGCGCCGAAGTGACCGCCGTGGACGCCTCATGGAAAGCCGTTCTCACAGCGCGCCTCAATGCACGCCTGGCGCAACTCCCAGTAGAGGTCCTCAAGGGCAGCCTCCTCAAACCCGTGGCCGACCGGACCTTCGACCTGATCATGGCAAATCCGCCCTACGTGCCGGCGCCCTCGACCACTCCCGGCCGAGGCGCGGCCCGTGCGTGGGATGCCGGCCGGGACGGACGCCTCATCCTCGATCGCCTCTGCGCGACAGCACCGGCACTGCTGCGCCCGGGCGGCGTGCTCCTCCTTGTGCATTCCGCACTGAGCGGAGAGGAGCAAACCGTCGGGGCCTTGCGCGCCGCCGGCCTGAGCACATCGGTCGTCGAGCGGCGCGCCGTCGTGTTCGGTCCGGTCCTGCGCTCGCGGCAGACCTGGCTGGAAGCCCGCGGCCTGATCCAAACGGGCCAGGACAAGGAGGAGTTGGTGGTCGTCCGTGCCGAACGAACCCGCTGAGCACCGCCGTCGCATCGTGGTCCAGGACGGCGGACCGACCCTGGTCGAAGGCCCGGTCGAAGTCACCCTCGACGACGGCACGACGGTCGTCTCGGATCGCTTCTGCGTTGCTCTGTGCACCTGCCGGCGCAGCCGCCGCTACCCGTTCTGCGACACCAGCCACCGACGCCGCACCCGCGACTGAGAACCTCGCACGCGGGACACCGGCCGTGCACCCGCTCAGCTCTCGACGCCCGTGGCGCCGTGCGGCGTTCCGACCGGCTTGGACTCCGGTGAGCCCCGTTGACGGAGATAGACGGAGAAGATGGCCATCGAGGCGACGGCGAGCAGCTCTGACTGCCAGTTCTGCAGGCTGCGGCTCCAGAAATCGGCCCCCAGCACGTACTCGCCCCACCCCATGGGGCGCTGCAGTTGGCGCAGCCGCTGCTCGTTGTAGGCGGCGGAGCCTGCGACGGCTTGAGCGAACCACGACAGCAGGAACAGGCCGCCCATGAGCAGGCCGAGGGAGCGGGAGTACACGGTCTGGCGCCAGTCGCGGGTCCGGGCCCAGTGCGGCGAATCCGCGCGGGCGTACTGCCCCACGCGCTGCTCCTTGTCGGACTCCGGGCCTGCTTCGTCGATCTCCTTCGACTCGGGCGAGCCACGCTGGAGCAGCCACACCGTGCCCAGGATGAAGAGAAAGAACTGCAGGTACTCCGACTGCCAGTTCTCCGTGACGTCGACGGCGAACTCCGAGGAGGCGAGGTACGCGGCCAGGCCGATCGGGGCCAGCCCGTCCGCGGCCAACTCATTGTTGAACTCGGCATGGCCCGCGAAAGCCTGTCCGGTCAGGGCGAGCAGGAAGGCCATACCGAAAGCGAGGGTCAGCCCGTTGTCCCGTACGAATCGACGCCTTTTCGCTGTCATCTGTGCATCAGTCCCACCGTGGTGAAGTAGGCCAGACCCGCCAGTACCACGGTCAGGCACAGCACGAACATCGTCCGCATCGCCTCAACTGCCCTTCACGGTGCATCGATACGGCTGCGCGTGCTGCGGGCGGCACCCCGCGGCCACGACCTTCCAGCCCTCGGGAAACTGCGACAGGAACACCGTGTCGTGCTGCAGCACCACACGCGCCTGGCGGCCGAAGACATCCACGGTGCGCACTGCCCCGGCATAGGGAAGCTCCTCCCCCAGCACCGACTCCGCGCAGGTCGCCTCGCCGGACAGTTCCACCTCGGTGCGGGTCCCGGGTGCCAGTGCGCGGCACATCGCGACAGCGTCGCCGTCGCGCACGGCCGCCTCGAATCGGGTGGTGGCGGCGTCGGCGGCATCCCGTCGCTCGTCCGCTGTGCCGCAGGCGACCGTCGAAACCGCGAGGAGGAATGCCCACAGCAGGAGGCCTCGTCCGGACCCGCTCAAGTTACCTCCCGTGACCGACAGCAACGCTCTGTGCCCATCCTGAGCCGACACCCGGGCGGCGACGCGGGTGACACGCCTTGGCCGGGGATGAGGTGATCGGCCAAGTGGCGCCGCCGGACGATCCGGCGGACCGTGGAAGGAGACTTGCCCTCATGGAGAGGACGCCCTGGTGGTCCGGCGTGGAGAGGCCGTCATGGAACCCCGACGTGCATCGCGGCAGCGCGCTCCGCAGCTGCCGCAGCCCCGCGGAGAGTTGTCCGCCGCGCTCCTGGCGGCGCTGCCGGGCGACGACGGCGTCCGGCTCCCCACGGACCAGGTACCCCGTGCCGATCCCTTCGGCGAGGACCTGCAGCTCGCCCTGTACGTGCTCTACGAACTCCACTACGCGGGCTTCGCGGGCGTGCAGGACGAACGGGAATGGGATCCCGATCTGCTGGGCCTGCGCCGCGCACTCGAGCAGCGATTCCTGCACGGTCTGCGGGCCGACGTTGCGGGACCGGCTGGTGTGGAAGAGGCGCTGTCCGCGCTCCTGACCGAGCCCGTCAAGCCTCCCGCCGACAGCGTCAGCCACCACCTGGAGCGTGACGGAGAGCTGTGGCAGCTGAGGGAGTACGCGGCCCTGCGCTCGCTCTATCACCTCAAGGAGGCCGATCCGCACGCCTGGGTCATCCCCCGGCTGCGGGGGCGTGCCAAGGCGGCGATGGTGGCCATCGAGTACGACGAGTTCGGCGCGGGGCGGGCCGAGCGGATCCATGCCCGGCTGTTCGCCGAGCTCATGGCCGACCTCGGCCTGGAGACCGACTACGGCCACTACCTGGACGCTGCTCCGGCCGAGGCGCTCGCGACGGTCAACCTCATGTCCCTGCTCGGCCTGCACCGCGCCCACCGCGGTGCGCTGGTCGGTCACTTCGCCGCCGTCGAGGTGACCTCGTCGCCCGGTTCGCGACGGCTGGCCAACGCCCTGCGCCGCACGGGAGCAGGGCCGGCCGCACAGCGCTTCTACGACGAGCACGTGGAAGCCGACGCCGTCCATGAGCAGGTGGTACGGCGTGATGTCATCGGCGGCCTTCTCGACGCCGAGCCCGCTCTGGAGCCGGACGTGGCCTTCGGCATCCACGCCACCGGATACCTCGAGGACCGCCTCGGAGTACGGCTCCTGAGCGCCTGGCGCCAACAGCGCAGTGCGCTCCGTACACCCTTGCAAGCCGCAAGACGCGCAGAGGAAGCAGAGGAAAGCGGGTGAGCATGGAACGCGCGGCGCTGTTCGATGTGGACGGCACTCTGACCGACACCAATCATCTGCACATCGTGGCCTGGTGGGAGGCGTTGCGGCAGACGGACCACGTCGTGCCGATGCACGCCGTCCACCGCGCCCTGGGCCGCCCGTCGAGCGATCTGCTCGAGGAGCTGCTCGGCAAGGAGCGCGACAGCGAACAGGACGACGGGCTGAGCGCGGCGCACAGTGCGCTCTACGGCCAGTACTTCGACCGTCTCGCCGCCTTCCCGCGGGCGGGTGACCTGTTGCGCGAACTGGCCGCGGACGGCTGGCGGATCGTCCTGGTCACGTCGGCCGGGGGCAGCGAACTGAAGGCACTGCGCCGCGCCATCGACGCGGACGAAGTCATCTTCGCGACAGCCAGCGCCGATGACGTGTCCGAGGGCAAGCCCGCGCCCGAGCCGGTCGAGCACGCCCTGCAGCTGGCGGAAGTCGCCGCCGCGCAGGCCGTGTTCATCGGGGACAGCGTGTGGGACATGAAGGCCGCGGTCCGCGCCGGTGTACGAGCGGTCGCCGTGCTGTCGGGCGGCATCCCGCGGGCAGATCTGGAAGCGGCCGGGGCGCAAGAAGTGTTCGACGACCCGGCCGACCTACTGGCGCACCTCAAGAACGGTCCGCTCGCTCTCGGCTCCTGAAGAACGGTCCGCTGGCGCTCGGCCCGCGCGCTCCTGAGCCCCGCGCCGTGATTCGCTCGCCGCGGAAGGGACACAGTCATCGTCATGGACGCGTTCATCGACCGCCTCGACTACCCCCTGTACGTCGTCACCGCCGCAGCGAACGGCGAGCGGGCCGGCTGCCTCGTCGGCTTCGCCTCGCAGTGTTCGATCCGGCCCGTGCGGTTCACCGTCTGGTTGTCCAAGGTCAACAAGACCTTCCGAACCGCCCAGGCAGCCGACCACGTCGGCGTGCACCTTCTGACGCCCGAGCAGCACAGCCTCGCGGAACTCTTCGGCGGCCGCACGGGCGACGACACCGACAAGTTCGCGGACCTCGCCTGGACGCCGGGGCACGCCGGAGTGCCGGTCCTCGACGCCGCACCGGCCTGGTTCATCGGCCGTATCGCAGCACGCAGCGATACGGGTGACCATGTCGGCCTGCTGCTCGATCCGGTCGAGCACAGCACAGCGGCGTCACCGGAAGGTGGCGTGTTCCGGCTGAGCGACGCCTCCGATATTTCGCCGGGCCATCCCGTCGACTGACGCCCCGGCCGGTACAGCCGCGGTCAGCCGGCAAGGTGGTTGGCGGCGATGTAGCCGAAGGTCATGGCCGGTCCGATCGTCGAGCCGGCACCGGCGTAGCTGTGACCCATGACGGCGGAGCTCGCGTTGCCCGCCGCGTACAGGCCGGGGATCACCGAGCCGTCCGCGCGCAGCACCCGGGCGCGGGCGTCGGTGACCAGGCCGCCCTTGGTGCCGAGGTCGCCGGGCACGATCTTGAAGGCGTAGAACGGGCCCAGCCAGAGCGGGGCCAGGCAGGAGTTCGGGGTGACTCCGGGGTCCGTGTAGTAGTGGTCGTAGACGCTGTCGCCGCGGTGGAAGTCCGGGTCCTCGCCGTTTCTGGCCTGGGAGTTGAAGCGGTTGACGGTGGCCTTGAGTGCGGCGCCGGGGACACCGATGCGCGTCGCGAGCTGGTCGAGGGTCCATGCCTTGTGGACCGCGCCGGACTGGTACCAGGAGTCCGGGAAGACGAAGGTCGGCGCGATGTCCTTGAACAGGTACCGGTTGCGGTAGTTCTGGTCGACGATCAGCCAGGCCGGGATGTCGGGTGCGGCGGCGTTCTTCTCGTACATCACATGGACGACATCGCCGTACGGTGCCGCCTCGTTGACGAACCGGGCGCCCGCCTGGTTGATCAACAGGCCGCCGGGCAGGGTGCGTTCGGCCAGGCAGAAGTACGGCTCGTTCGGCAGCGGGATCGCCGGGCCCCACCACGCGTCGTCCATCAGACCGAGCGCGCCACCTGCCCGTGCGCCCGCGCGGATGCCGTCCCCGGTGTTCTCCTTGGCGCCGACCGTCCATGCGGTGCCGATGGGCTGCTGCTGGTACTGGGCCCGCATCGCGGCGTTGTGCTCGAAGCCGCCGGAGCCGACGATCACACCGCGCCGGGCCTTGAGGAGGGCCGGGGCGCCATTCTTGGTCACCACCACCCCGCGTACGGCGCCGTTTTCGATGTGCAGGTCGGTGAGCGGGCAGTTGTGCCACACCGGTACGTTCGCCCGCATCAGCCCGGCTCGCAGTCCGCCCGCGAGCGCCTGGCCCATGGTCAGCGGCTTCACGCCGTGCAGCGCGGCGTTGGTCGCGCGGGCCAGACACTCGTTGGCCACGGCGAAGCCCTTGGAGTTCACCAGGGACAGGGTGAGCCATTTGTAGTCGGCGCTGAAGACGACCATGCCGGCGGGGACCGGCATGTACGCGTCGTTGAGGCGGTCGAGTTCGGCTCCGAGGATGCGGCCGTCCAGCAGATCGGGCTCGATGGACCGGCCGCCGGGAAGGCCGCCCGGCAGCTCCGGGTAGTAGTCGCTGTAGCCGGCCATGTAGCGGAACTTGAGCGGGCTGTGGGCGATCACGAAGTCGAGCATCGCGGGCCCGTGGTCGAGGAACGCCTGCTGCCGGGCGAGCGGCACCTCGTCGCCGACGACCGCCGCGAGATAGGTGGCGGCCTTCTGCGGGGTGTCGGGTACGCCGGCCGCGCGGATCACCGAGTTGTTGGGGATCCAGATCCCGGCGCCGGAGCGGGCCGCGGACCCTCCGTAGGTAGCCGCCTTCTCCACGACGACACAGCTCAGGCCGCGTGCGGCAGCGGTCATCGCGGCCGTCATCCCGGCCGCGCCCGCACCGACCACGACGACGTCGAACTCCCCCGCCACGGGAGGGTCCGCGGCGTGCGCTGCGCCGGGCAGTCCGGTGGCGACGGCCACGGAGGCGGCCGCCGAGGCACCCAGGAGGCTGCGGCGGGAGGGTCTGACGGGCTCGGACGAGGCGTTTTCGGGCATGGCGTATCGCTCCTGCGGGGTGAGGCAGTTCGGGAGGTGAGCGGTGCGCGTGCTGGTCAACTGCCCGTGGGGACAGGGGACTTGAACCAGTGCCCGGTGAGGTTTGCGCGAGGGTCTTGTGAAGTCAAGACACAGTCGCGCACGCGGAGACATGGCCACCCGCCTCTGAGGGCGACCTCCACCCCACGCGCATTCACCGCGGTGTCCGGGGAACTCGGCAACGCACAACAAGTGTCCCGACATGATCCTGAATCAGGGAGAATCCGGTGTCTTTCTCCGATCCCTCGCATACGCCGTACGGTTCCGCGCACACCACCACGTCCATGACTCCGGGCGTGCGACAGAGCAACGGACTGGCGATCGCTGCACTGGTGCTGGGTGTCGCGGCCCTCCTGCTCTTCTGGACCGTGATCGGCGGAGTCGTCCTCGGTGTGCTGGCCGTCATCTTCGGCATCATCGGAGCCCGCAGGGCACGTGCGGGCCGGGCTCCACACAAGGGCATCGCGATCGCCGGTGCGGTACTCGGCGTCCTGGGCGTGATCGCGTCCGGCGTCATCATCGCGATCGGTGCGTCGATCTGGAACTCGGACGAGTTCAAGAGCTTCGAGGACTGCGTCCGCAACGCCGACTCGCAGAGTGAACGCGACGCATGCGAGCGGGACTTCGAGCGGGATCTCAACAACTGACCGCAGTCAGATGCCACTTCGGCGTCGGCAAAGGCAACAGCAACGGCCCACCGTCCGATACGACGGTGGGCCGCGGTCACCGAGGGCGCGCCCCGGCTCGGCAGGCGCCGGGGTGCGCGCTCACCAGTTGTAAATGATCTCCCCGTCGCTGTTGACGTACTTGAACGACCCGTCCTCCTGCCCGATGATGCACGCGTATCCGCCGGCCGGCGTCTCGCCGCAGAACGTCGCGGCACTGGCCGAACCCGCCGCCAGGAACCCGCCGCCCACCAGCATGCCCGTGGCGGCGACGGTGACAGCAACCCTCCGGATCCGCCTGCGCACCGCTGTCGTCGTGTGAGTGGTCTTCCGCTGCATGACTGACTCCCTGTTACCGATGACTCTTCGGTCAAAAGGGCTTCGCAGCGGCCCGGCTGCCGGATTGCTCACGGGGAGAAAACGGAGGCACCGCCGCCGCGGAACGGCGTAGGGAACATGAGCTGGTACTGGTCGTGACATGTCGCCTGTACCGGGCCAGATTGGGCATCATCGCCCTTTCGGGGCGGGCATACAGGGAGGGCGTCATGGCTGTTCCGAAGGAACCGGTCAGGATCTACAACGCAGGAGCCCCGCTGGGCGTCAGCGATGGCAAGGTGTTCGCGTTCATGATGCAGGTCGAGCAGGAGGAAGCGCGCGTGGCGTCCTGGAAGCTCACCGAGATCGCAGGTGGCTACCAGATCCAGGACGTCGGCACGGGCAACTACCTTGCCCTGCCGGAAGGTTACGACGACGGCGAGGGCAACACCTTCGGCGGCCTGCACCAAGCGGTTGCCTCCTCCGACAACCCCAAGACCCCCAACTCGGTCTGGGCCGTCACAGAGCTCGAACCCAACAGCCGTGTCTACACGCTGGCCCTGGCCGGCACCGGCTGGCTCCTCGGTCGCAACAACATCGAGGACCGGACCATCATGCCCAAGGCCGTCTTCGCGGGCAGCGAAGGCGCCGTCACGGAGTTCATCGACATCCAGCCGACCTGACCGAGCCCTTTCCGCACGGCCCGAAGGCCCCCTCGTGCAGAGGGCCTTCGTGGCGACCGTAGTCGACGCCGACCGAGCGGCTCGCCGGGGCGGTGGTCGCACCGGAGCAGCACGAGTTCGGTGCGTTACCGGCAGGCGATGATGCTGCACGCCTCGGCGGGCGGAAACCGGGTGCCGGTAACCGCCCAGCTGGTCCAGGCCGATGAGGACACCGTGCGCGACGTAATCCACCACTTCAACGAGATCGACTGCCCACTCACCCCTGACGACGCGAGGACTTCGTCATCCGGACGGCCACCACCCGCCCCGCCAGGCTCGGCAAGCCCTTCGCCCGCTGGTCGATGCGCAAACTCGCCGGCTACCTGCGGGAAGTGCACGAACGTGTCATCCGCGTCGGCCGTGAAGCCTTACGCAAGGAACGCGCCCGCATCCGCAGCGAGAAGGACATCCACTGGGGCGGACGCCGCCTCAACGCCGCAGCCTGACCGACCGCGAACCGCAGCCCCGGAGTGCCGAAAGGGACAAGTGCATGAGAAGGACAGCGGCAGAAGGACGACTCAGGAGGCGGACGGCTCGATCTCCCCCGCGAAGACGATGACCTGGTCGATGAGGCTCCGCCGCAGATGGACGACGTCCGTTCCCGCCAGGCGGGGGCCTCCGTCCGGCGTCGTGAAGACCCACTGGTACCGGGCCCACTCGCCGGGCATGTCCACCGCCGAACAGCGCACCATCGTGCCGGTCCCCGCGGGGTGGCTTCGGATGTCCAGCATGAACCGCTCGACCGCCTCGATCCCCTCACTGCGGCCCAACGGTCCCCAGAAGACCACGTCCGAGGTCAGGGCCTGGGAGAGCAGCGCGGTCACATAGCTGTCGTCCGAGGCGTTGAACGCGGAGATGAACGTGTCGATCGCGGACCGCGCGGTCTCTTCCTGCTGTTCCTGCATGCACCAGTAATACCAGTCGCCTCGCGGGCCGCGCTCGTCCCGTGAGCCGTCTCCCGACCACGGTGAACGATCCCGGTCACAGCACTAGACAGGGTCGATGCGGCCGAACAGGCCGGCGTGGCCGGGCGGGAGCTGGATGAGGATGCGGCGCAGCAGGGCGTCGTCGGCCAGCGCTGCCAGAGCGGCGAGCACTGCGTTCACCGCGCGCCTGGCATCGGCCGCCTCGTCATTGCCCCGTTGCGCCACGGCGTCGATGAAGGCCGTGGGG
The DNA here is from genome assembly GCF_011044995.1 of Streptomyces mesophilus. Classification (GTDB taxonomy): domain Bacteria; phylum Actinomycetota; class Actinomycetes; order Streptomycetales; family Streptomycetaceae; genus Streptomyces; species Streptomyces mesophilus. The sequence continues at coordinate 24,311 of NZ_JAAKZW010000046.1, forward strand.
GTCAGGGGTTCGCTGGCCGGCTCGCTGCCGGTGAGGACCGGACCGCATTGTTCCGGCAGCAGTCTGGCCAGGTCGGTTCGGTCGTCGCCGACCAGGTGCGAGCCGAGGACCTCCAGGACTTGGTGCAGGGCCCGGGCGGCCTCTTCATGTCGGTCGTAGCCACCGCGGTCGGTGATGTCGGCCAGCAAGGTCTGCAATGAACTGTCCACGGTGACTCCTTGACGTCATACGGTCCGTGAGCGCGCGTCAGGCGCGGTGGCGGGCAGCGGGCAGCGGGCAGCGTGGTGGTCAAGCCGGAACCCGGTCGCGGACGAAGCCGTGCACCGCGTTGAGGGTGCCGCCGGAGGTGAACACCTGACCTCGCACCGCCGCGAAGGCGGCGCCGAGTTCCGTGCGGTCGGTGCGACTGAGGTGTTCGCAGGCTCCGTTGAGGAAGGTGCGCTCCTCGTCGTCGATATGGCGGGAGACCGCCCTGGTGAGCTGCTCCAGGCGCCAGTCCCACTCCCATGAGCCGGTCACGGCGACCTCGAGGAGTGCGAGCAGGATCTTGCTTCCTTCAAGGTGCTGCGCTGCGCAGTGTTTTACCGCCTCCGCGGGTGCGTCGACACAGAACCTCAGCGTCGGGTGCACCGTCACCTCCGTGGCCTCGCCATGGGCGATGAACAGGTCGGCGAAGTCGAGCAGGGCCGCGGGCCGGTCGGCTTCGACGCTGCGCATCAGGCGGAGCAGGTCTTCCATCGTCCGGTGGTCCTTGAGGATCAGCTCGACGACATCCTGGGGCACGGCCGTCATGGTGCGCCTCCTCCGTAGGGGGTCGGTTCCCGGAGGCGGTTACCCCCGGTGGTGTCCGCGCAATGCCTCCTGTCCCCCGAATGCTCGAGGCGCCCAGGTCAGCTCGGCTTGCGGACCGCATGCCGGCTGTCGGTGCCGAACAAGGTTGCGGACCTTGGGGGCAGGGAAGGACCAGTGGACAGGACCGGCCGCGCGGACCAGACCGCAGCCCCGGGTCCATCACCAGTCCCTGGAGGGGAAGTGATCCGCCATGCGTACGCGTGCGCGTACCCATAGGCGTTCCGCACGAGTCGAGTACTCCCTGCCGCGAGATCCGTCTTCGCCCGGGCGAGCACGGAAGCTGACCTCCGCATTTCTCGCCCGTGCTCAGGGCCGTACGGCAGGAGTGAGCACCGAACGCGCCGATGACGCCGCCCTCATCGTGTCCGAACTGGTCACGAACGCCACCCGCCATGGCCGCAGTCCCTGCCGGCTGCGGCTGCGGGTGGCCGACGACCTGGTGGTCGTCGAGGTCTACGACAGCAGCCCCGCGCAGCCGCGGATCCGCGCGCTGACGGACGACGGCGAGCACGGCCGCGGTCTGGCCATGGTGCGGCATCTGGCCCGGCACCTGGATGTCACCTCGGCCGCCGGAGGCGGCAAGACGGTGCGTGCGATCCTCGCCGGCTAGCGCATTCGCTGTACATGGGCCAGGTGTCGCGACGATCGTCGGCCGGCAAGGCTTCCTGCAGGACCTGAACGAGCCGTCGAGATGTGACGCATGGTGCGCATGCCGTGCTTGATGTCACAGTCCGTCAGGTCACAGGAGTATTACGGCGATTGGCGGGTATCAGCCAGGGCACGACGCGCCCCCGGCCAGGAGGGCGCCCCTTTGACTTCGGGAGCGACCATGGCGTCCACGACCGGCAGCAATCCCGTCGGCACGATCACGCGTGCGGAACGACATACCGGTGGGCAGGGGAGCGCGACTGCCCTGCCCGGCCTGGAGGGCCTGCCTCCGTTGCCCGATCCCGCGAGCGTGACCGCCGCCGATGCCCGGGCCCTGTCCAAGGTGCTGTTCGCCCGCCTCGACACACTGGAGGAGGGAACTCCTCAACACTCCTACGTGCGCAACACGTTGGTGGAGTTGAACCTCGCCCTGGTGCGCTTCGCCGTGGGTCGCATGGGGGTGCGCGGTGAGACGTACGAGGATGTCGTCCAGGTCGGCACCATCGGACTGATCAAGGCGATCAACCGGTTCGAACCGCAGCGCGGTGTGGAGTTCCCGACGCTGGCGATGCCCACCATCATCGGCGAGATCAAGCGCTACTTCCGCGACACCACCTGGGCCGTGCACGTCCCGCGGCGCCTGCAGGAACTGCGCCTCGAGCTCAACAAGGCCACCGCCCGGCTCGAGCAGAGCAACGGTCGCCGACCCACCGTCGCCGAACTCGCCGCGGAACTGGGCCTCGAGGAGAGCGACGTGATCGAGGGCTTGGTCGCCGCCAACGGCTATACCGCGTCCTCGCTCGACTACCCGAACGACACGGAGAGCCCCGAGGACAGCCTCGCCGACCACATCGGCTTCGAGGACCGGGCTCTGGAGAAGGTCGACGACCTGCACGCCCTCAAGCCGCTCCTCGCGGCCCTGCCCGACCGCGACCGCAGGATCCTGGCCCTGCGGTATGGCACCGATATGACGCAGAGCGCCATCGGCAGGGAGTTCGGTATCTCGCAGATGCACGTCTCCCGCATCCTCGCCCGCACGCTGCAGGGGCTGCGCACCAAGCTCACCGCGCCGCGCTGACGCCAGTGGCCCCGGCCGTCCATGGAGCGGACGACCGGGGCCGCGTGCTGATCGGGGGGCCGATCAGGGCAGGATGTTGATCTTGAAGGTGGACGTGGTGTTGCGGATGTTCTCGGCGTTGTCGCTCATCTTCAGGTTGTGGAAGGTGACTTCACCGACGGCCGGTCCCTGACCGGCTTCCGGCATCTCGTTGGCCCACAGGCCGAAGCCCGACTTGTGGTCGTAGGCGTCGCCGCTCTTACGGGCTCCTGTGATGGTGATGTCCCGCAGGATGGTGTCCTTCATGGGGTTCTGCGGCTGTCCTCCCACGTAGTTGGTCTGGAACATGATTCCGCTGTACGTGGGGTCGGTGATGTCCACGTTGTTGATGCGGATGCCCTGGAAGACCTTCGAGGCGGAGAACAGCCAGATGCCGGGGAAGGTCTGGCCGTTCCAGAAGTGGCCGCCCGCCCGTTCGATCGAGATGTTCTCCAGCGTCGTGGGCTCGGTCCCGAAGCCGTTCATCGGGTAGCCGAAGTCCAGGGAGCTGACCGTGATGCCGGAGTAGACCAGGGTGTCGGCGATACGGATGTTGCGGAAGGTGTTGTTGTAGCCGCCGTATACGGCGATGCCGGCCGCACGCCAGGTCAGGGTCGTGGTCAGGTTCTCGTAGACGTTGTTCTTCATGTCCGCGCCGCCGGCGTCGATCGCCGAGAACAGCGCGAAGCTGTCGTCGCCGGTGGCCCGGGCGTCGTTGTTGGAGACGAGGTTGTCCGTGCTGCCGTTGGTCATGTTGACGCCGTCGGCGAACATGTTGCGGATCCGCGAGTTCTTGATGGTCATACGGTCCGTGTTGGCGCCCCAGTACAGGCACACCATGTGCTCGTTCCAGATGTTGTCGATGGTGATGTCGGCGACGTTCTGGAAGTCGAACACCTTGCCCGGACCGTCGATCCGGGTCGTGTAGTTGCCGAAGTAGGCGAATCCGCTGAACGACGAGCCGTTGGCAGTCGCGTCGGCGCGGAAGCCGATGTCGGTGTTCTCCTGGGACTTGGGGGCGTGGAAGCGGGTGTACCAGGGCCCGGCGCCGACGACCTTGACCGTCTTGCCGTAGACCTGGAACTTGCTGCCGGTCTCGTAGTCGCCGGGCGGCAGGTAGACGCCCTTGAGCGTGTTGGTGGTGTCCATGCGGACCTTGTCCAGGGCGTTCTGCACGTCCTGGTGGGAGAAGCCGGCCGGTACGGCGAAGGTCGCCGGGTCGGGGTTGGCCTGGGGTGCCACCTGCTCCAGGTCGATGAAGTCGATGGCGTACTTGGAGGTGTTGGCGCCGTCCTTCTGCAGCCTGATCTTGCTGCCGGCCTTCACCGTCTCGCCGAGCAGGAGATGCGCCTCGTCGTAGATGTGCCGGGCCGGTCCCGCGCTCGGGGAGTTGCCGGGTGAGCCTTCGGCCCCGTACAGCCAGGCGTACTTGGAGGTGAGGTCGAGCGCCTTGCGGAAGACGCCGTCGACGTACACGTTCAGGGTCGCGTTGGTCCCGCCGCCGCCCGCCGCGTCCGGGATGGAGAAGCGGGTGACCAGCGTGTTGGTGTCCTGCTTGGCGGTGAACTCCACGGACGCACCGGTGGCGTCGAGGGTGACGGCCTTGCGTCCGGAGGCCTCGCCGGCCAGGTCGCCGATGGTGCGGTTGGGGCCGACGACCTGCGCGCCGCCGCCGACGACGCCGTCCTCCGCTTCGTAGGTGTCGTACGGCATGTCGGCGCCGCGGCCGACGTACAGCGACTTGGTGCTGGTGTTGTTCTCGCGCTTGACCGGCAGTTCGTTGGTGTCGGCGGCGATCACCGTCTTGACGGTGTATTTGCCGTTCGCGGCCGTCCAGGTGCCGAGTGCGACCGGCGCGGTGGTGTCACCCGCGCCGATGGTGCCCGAGTACGGCTTGGTCAGGGTTTTGACGGTGTCGCCCTGGGCGTTCTGCACGGTCAGCGTGATGGCGTGGTCGCCGGACGCGGACGCCTGGCTGCCCTGGTTCTTGATCGCGACGCTGAAAGCGACCTCCTTGCCCGCGGAGGGAGCGGAAGGCGACCAGCTCACCGGCGACGCCACCAGGTCCGAGGACTGAACCGGCTTGACCACCAGGGGACTTGGTGCCGTGTAGGTGTTGTTGGCCTCGTTCTCCTCGATGACGGCGTTGTTCTCGTCGACGACGGCGCTCAGCGGGTACGAGCCCGCGTCCTGCGGATCGACGGTGGTGCTCACGGTGGCCGAGGCGCCCGCGGCGAGCGCGGCGACCGGCTTCGTGCCGACCGTCTCGCCGCCCAGCTTGAAGGTCACCTCGCTCGCGCCGGATGCCTCCGCGCCCCGGTTGTGCACCGTGGCGGTCAGCGTCAGCTGGTCGGTCTCCACCGGCGCGTCCGGCGCGTGCGTGAGCTTGGTGACCTCGAGGTCGGGGTTGGGTGCGGGGGTGCCGATGACCTCGAACTCGGCGGCCTGGCCGGCGCTCGACCCGCTGTTGGCGGTGAACTGGAGCCGTACGTCGGCGACGCGTGCCGAGACCGGGATCGTCACGGTGTTCTGGTTGCCGGACGGGCTGAAGGAGTACTCCTTCTCCCCCGCAAGCGAGGTGAAGCTCGTGGCCTTCTGCTCGCGGCCGAGTACCTCCACCTTCTGGGTGCGCGCGCTCCAGGCGGCGTCCGGGTTGAGCTTGACGACGACCGCGTCGATGTCGGCGTTGGCGCCGAGCTTCACGGTCAGCGTGTTCGGGTAGCTGCCGGCCGCGCCCTCCCAGTACGTGGAGGTCTGGCCGTCGTTGGCGTTCGCGGCGACGAACGAATGGATCACGGAGGAGGCGCTGATCGGCTTGCCCACGGCCAGGTTGGAGCCTTCGAGGGTGCCGGGTCGCGTCACCGTGTTGCTGAGGGCGGAGACGTTTCCGGCGGCGTCGCGGGCTCGCACCGCGTACGAGACGGTCTCGCCGGCGGACCGCGGATCGGTGTAGGTGGTCACGTCACCGCCGAGCGTCTTGAGCAGTGCGCCGTCCGCGTACACGTCGTACGCGGTGACCTTCACGTTGTCCGTGGACGCGCCCCAGGTCAGCTTGATCTGACCGGCCGCGGGCTGGGTGTAGGCGAGATTCGATGGGGCGGTGGGGGCCTGGGTGTCCCCCGAATCTGCCTTGCGGGTCACGGAGTTGCTGTTCGGCGAAGTGTTGCCCGCCGCGTCGCGGGCGCGCACGTAATACGTGACAGTGGCGTTCGCCGGCTGTGTGTCGGTGTAGGTCCGCACGTTGCCCGCGACCGTGGTGCGCAGCTCGCCGTTGGCGTACACGTCGTAGGCGCTCACGCCGGTGTTGTCGGTGGCCGCGTCCCAGGTGAGCTTGATCTGGCCGGCGGCGGGCTCGGTGTAGGCGAGGTTCGCGGGCGCGGTGGGCGCCTGGGTGTCGCCGCCCGCCGGGCCGTAGATCTCCAGCTCGGACAACTGGCCGGCGGGCTGGCTGTCGTTGGCGGAGACAAGGACGCGGACGTAGCGGGTGGTGGCGGTGTCGAAGGTGAGCGTCGCCGTGTGCCCGGTGGCCGTCGAGAAGGCGTACGCCTTGGCCGCGCTCAGATCGGTGAAGTCCGTGCCGTTCTCGCTGCCCTGGATCTTCAGGGTCTGATTGCGTGCGCCCCAGGTCACGGGGACGCGCAGGACCACCTCGTTGACGCGGACCGAGGCGCCGAGGTCGGCCTGGATCCACTGGGGCAGCTTGTTGTTCTCGCTCTCCCAGTAGCTGGCACGGTTGCCGTCGTTGGCGTTCGCCGCGACATACGTCTCGGTGTGGCTGCTGGCCTTGAGGGTCTTGCCGAGGGCCAGGTTGGCCGAGGTCTCCTCGGCGGCGAACACCTGCAGCTCGGACAACTGGGCCGCGGGCCAGCCGGTGTTCGCGGTGATCTGCACCCGTACGAACCGGGTCTGCGCGGCCGGGAAGTCGATGGTCACCGTATTGCCGCTACCGGGGGCGAAGGAGCGCGCGGCGGAGGCGGCGAGGGTGCTGAACCCGGTGCCGTCCTGGCTCCCCTGCACGGTCAGGGTCTGACTGCGGGCCTCCCAGGACGGCGGCAGCTTCAGGACCACCTGGTCGACCCGGGCGGCTCGGCCGAGGTCGACCTGTACCCACTGCGGGAAGGCGCTGCCCGAACTTTCCCAGTACGAGCCGGAGTTGCCGTCCGTGACCTGGCCCGGGCCGAATCCGCCGTTCGCGCTGCTGGCGGTGGCGGGCTTGCCCGCGGCGAGGTCGGGTCCGCCGGCGGCCACGGCGCTGAGGCCGGGCAGGCACAGCAGGAGCAAGGTGGCGACGAGAGCTGCGGCGAGGGTCCGCCATGTACGCGGGGAGCGCCACGCTCTCTCGCGTCCTGGTGGTGCGGCTGATGCGGGTCTGATGCGACTCATGGGTCCCGTAGCTCCTTTGCTCTCTCCTGATGCCCAATTGCCCTCGCTTTGCAGGAGAGTTGCAGAGAACTGTCGTCTTGACCACAGCCCGGACGGAACTTCAGCTTCCCGGCACTGCGAGACCCCGTCAGACGGACGCAAAAACCTTATGCATCGCCGCAACTGATCGTCAGGGATGCGACATTCTGCGACCAGACCTCTTGTGGGTCGCGGTCGCCCGCCCTAGCCTCACCTTCGCCCAGCGTCTTGCGCCCGGTACCTGATGCTTCGTCGAGCTCAGCCACACCGCGGCCGCCGCAGAGAAACGAGTCGCTCCGATGCCGCTGACCATCCGCCGTACCCGTAGAGGAAGACCCGGGGCAGTGAGCGTCCTCACCGTCCTGGTCCTGGCCACCTCGGGCCTCACGGCCGCCTCATCCGCGGCCGAACCGCCCACCGCCGCCGACCCGACTCCCGTGACCCGCGCGGGACTTGACCCCGCTCTCACCAGCGGCCGCGGCGCGGACGTCCGTTTCCAGGAGCAGGAGGCGGAGAACGCCGTCACCGACGGCGAGCGGATCGGCCCGGACCGCACGGCGTACACGCTGCCCGCCGAGGCCTCGGGCCGCAGCGCCGTGAAGCTCGCGCGCGGCGAGTACGTCGAGTTCACCCTCCCCAAGGCGGCCAACGCGATCACGGTCCGCTACAGCATTCCCGACGCACCCGGCGGCGGAGGCATCAAGGCGCCCCTCGACGTCACAGTCAACGGCACGTCACCCCGCACCATGACCCTGACCTCGGAGTACTCCTGGCTCTACAACCAGTACCCGTTCACCAACGACCCCGGCGCCGATCTCCTGCACCCCGACTGGTGGATCACCGAGTGCTCCTGCGTGCCCAGTGCCACCACGCCCGCGCCGGAGATCAAGAAGCCGTTCCGGCCGATGCACTTCTACGACGAGCAGCGGATGCGGCTGCCCAAGACCTACCGGGCCGGCGACAAGGTCCGGCTCACCGTCCCCGCCGACAGCTTGGCGGACTGGACGGTGATCGACCTGCTCGACTCCGAGGTGGTCGGCGCACCGCACGTACGGCTCAAGGCGGTCAACGCCCTGCTCCACGGCGCCGATCCCACCGGCCGGCGGGACTCCGCGCCCGCCCTGGACCGGGCGATAGCCCAGGCCAAGCGCCTCGATCTGCCCGTGTACGTGCCGCCGGGTACGTATCAGGTGAACCGGCACATCATCGTGGACGACGTCACGATCGAGGGCGCCGGCAACTGGTGGACCGTCTTCAAGGGCAAGCAGGTGAAGCTCGACAAGCCCGCACCTGACGGGTCGCTCCACACCGGCGTCGGCTTCTACGGCCGCAGCGCCGCCGACGGCGGCAGCCGGGGCGTCCACCTGTCCGGGTTCGCCCTCGAGGGCGACGTACGCGAGCGGATCGACACCGACCAGGTCAACGGCGTCGGCGGCGCGATGAGCGACTCCACCATCCGCGGACTGCACATCCGGCACACCAAGGTCGGCCTGTGGTTCGACGGACCCATGGACAACCTGCGCGTGAGCGACAGCATCGTCGTCGACCAGATCGCCGACGCGCTCAACTTCCACACCGGCGTGACCGACTCCAGCGTCTCCCACACCTTCGTCCGCAACACCGGTGACGACGGCCTCGCCATGTGGGCCGAGAAGACGGCGAACGCCCGCAACACCTTCCACCACAACACCGTGCAGTCGCCCGTCCTCGCCAACGGCATCGCCATCTACGGCGGTACGGACACCACCGTGTCCCACAACCTGGTCGCCGACCCCGTCCGCGAGGGCAGCGCTCTGCACGCCGGATCCCGTTTCGGTGCCGAACCCTTCGCCGGGAAGCTGTCGTTCACGAACAACACGACCGCCCGGGCCGGCACGTACGAACTCAACTGGAAGATCGGTCTCGGCGCGATCTGGCTCTACGCCCTCGACCGCGACGTCGACGCGGACATCCGCGTCACCGGCGACCACTATCTCGACTCCACCTACAACGCGATCATGCTGGTGAGCGAGTGGAGCGTGAAGGACAAGTACGCCATCCCGGTGGTCCACTTCAAGGATCTGCGGATCGACGGCACCGGCACCTCGGTGCTCAGCGCCCGGGTCAAAGGGTCGGCGACCTTCGAGAACGTGGACGCCCGCAACGTCGGCGCGGTCGGCGTCAACAACTGCGGCGCCTTCAACTTCCCGCCGACCGGTTCGGAGTTCTCCCTCACCGACCGCGGCGGCAACGACGGAGGTACGGCGGCCGGGTCCTGGCTCGCGCCCTGGATGCTGCCCAACACCATCACCTGCGACGACCGTCCGCCGGTGGTGATACCGCCGGCGCCGGCGCCTTGGTGATCCGGCCAAGTCCCTGACCAGCGGCACCGGTACCTCCGCGCCTCGGCGGGAGTACTGGTGCCGCTTCGTCGGCGGGGCGTGGACTTGACGCATTCACCCTGGCTGTAACCACATGCCCGTTCACTCGTTTGGCGGAGTGAAGGAAGTGTCATGTGACAAGCCTCGGAAGGCGTACAGGTTCCGTGTCCAACTCCCCCCGCCGCACCCTCGTCGGCCGCCGTGGTACGCCCCCGGTCGTCCAGGCGGAAGCCCACCTGGTCGATCAGTACACCCGCCTGGTGAGCCTCGCTTACCTGACGCTGCCCGCCACCCTGACCCGGCACCGCCGCGTCCTGCTCGCCCACGGGATCGTGCAGCGCGCGCTCCCGCGCACCGGCGGTATGCGCGGTGCTCGCCGCGCGGAGGTCGTACCTGCGCAACGCACTGCCGGCGGCGAACACATCGCCGACCATCTGCGTGAGCGAGTACTGCGTGCGGCACTGAACTGCGAGCGCCGCCCCCGTGGATGGCCCAAACGTCTGCCTCCACCACGCACCATGCTGAACCGGCTTCCGGCGGTGTGGGGCCTGCGCCTGTTTCCGCGAGCAGGCGGCGCCGAGGAACTCGCGCTCGGCAATACGCTGGCGCACGTCCCCGCCGCCACGCGGGCCGCCTTCGTGCTGCGGCACCTGGAGCGGCTGTCCGACAGCAAGGTCAACGAGCTCCTTGGAGCCGCGGGCGTACAGGAACCGCACCGAGCCCTGCGGGCCTCGCACCGCCTCGACGCCACAGCGGGCCCCACGGCCGAAACGCTCCTGCGCTCACAGGAGTTCGATGCCTGCTCGGTACAGACGCGGCCCACCGACCTGCTCCGACGCCGGCGGCGCTTCGCACTCCTGTGGGCCGTCACGGCGGCCGTGGCGGTCCTCGTCGTACTGGCGGCTTCGCTCGGCGGTGACGACGGGGAGCAGCCCACCATCGCGCTGCCCGCCGGAGCCGTCGGCCCCGATCAACTGGTGCGCGTGCCGGGCGAACTGTGGGCCGACACCTCACGTGTCGACTTCAGCGCCTGGCCGCCGCGCGGCGACCGGACCGACGACACGCAACTGCTCACCCGGGCCCTCGCCACGTGGGCCGCACCGCCGAAGACGGTCCGCGTCACCAAGAGCGTGGGGGCTACATCCCAACCACCTTCCAGTGAACCGCAGTTGCTGTTCGCCGGTGCGGTGCGCGAGCGCACGGTGGCCGTGTTCCACGACGGGCAGCGGCTGGTGCGCTACACGGAAAGCAGCGGCGCCGAGCCCGCGCTCGACTTCGCCCGCGCAGACGACGCCGATGTGACCACGGCGGCAGCGGTCGTCCTCGACCGCGGCCGCGCGGGTACGCGCTATCTCCTGGCGCCGTGGATCGTCGAGGCGGCCCACCGTGACCTGTTGCGCCCCGACGCTCCGGCCCGGCCGCTGGACTTCGGCAAGGACGGCATCACCGAGCCTGTGGCGAGCCCCTCCGCCAAGGGCCCCTGCGACGCCTGGCCCGTTCTCCAACTGCGCTCGTCCGACCTGATCGTCGAGAAGCACGCCTTCCTCGTCACCGATCTCGGCGGACTCACCCCCGCCCATCTCAGCTACACCCCGCTGCCCGGGCAGGGCGCCCCTGCCCGCCAACCGCGCGAGGCCACCAGCACGAACGCGCTGACCAGCTGGACCCGTACCGCATGCCGGCTGGGCGAGTTCCGTGACGACGGCGTACGAGCGGTCAACGTCTGGGACTTCGCCGAGCAGGAACTGCCGGACCGCGGCGGGCGGGCGGTGTGGTCCTGCACCCGGGCGACCACGTGGCGCGGGCCCGGCCACGTACTGCTGCAGTTCAAGGCGCAGGGCACGGACTCCGCTCCGCTGGTCGGGCGGGCCGATGCGACGGCCGCTTGCAGCCGGTTCGGACAGCACGTCCTGGCCAGCACGCAATGGGTCGCACCTTCCGGCGGGCGCTATCTCCTCGCCGCGGGCAGCAGAGAGGTCGTCTCCCTCAAGGTCACCGGCGCCGTGGAGGCCGCCGTCCAAGGCCGGGCGCTCGCGCGCAAGATCTCCTCCCCCGACGCGCGCGTCAAGGTGCGCGCGCGGCTGTCCGACGGCTCAGGGCTCGACCCCATCGGTACGTAGGACACAGCTCAAGTACGGGTATCCGGCGCGCTGATTGCGTACCCCTACTCAATGCGGACCCGGATTGCCCGGGTCCACAGGGGACTCCGAGGGTGGAGCCACTCGGAGAGGAGTCCCCATGAGCATGACAGGATCGATCCGGCGAAGAGCGGCTGCCGTGGCCACCATGGCACTCGCGGCCGGTCTTCTCGCCACCCAGGCCCCGGCCCTGGCGTCCGCGCCGGCCGAAGAAGGCTCGATACGCAACCAGGGCGCCGCGAACGTGGTGCAGGACCGCTACTTCGTGGTCCTGAAGGACAGCGCCGCCCGCCAGTCGGGCGGGGTGCCCGCGCAGGCGCAGGGGCTGGCGAAGAAGTACGACGGCAAGGTCAAGTACACGTACACCGCGGCCCTCAACGGCTTCTCGGTGACCATGAACGAGCAGCGGGCGAAGCGCCTTGCCGGCGACCCGAGCGTGGCCTACGTCGAGCCGGTGGGCTACGCGCACGCCGTGGGGGAACAGCCCAGCCCGCCGTCCTGGGGCCTGGACCGCGTGGACCAGGCGGATCTGCCACTGAACCAGAAGTACACCTATCCCGACCGGGGCGGTGAGGGTGCCACGGCGTATGTCCTGGACAGCGGTACTCGCCTGAGCCACCAGGACTTCAGCGGCCGGATCACCTCCGGCCCCGACTTCATCGACAACGACAGCAACGCCTCCGACTGCAACGGTCACGGCACGCATGTCGCGGGCACGGTCGGCGGCACGAAGTACGGCGTGGCGAAGAAAGTGAAGCTCGTCCCCGTCCGAGTCCTCGACTGCCAGGGCAGCGGTGCCTGGGACGTCATCGTCAAGGGCATCGACTGGGTGACCCAGAACGGCGCCAAGCCGGGTGTGGTCAACATGAGCCTCGGCGGCGACGGCACGCAGTCCGCGGTGGAGAACGCGGTCAAGAACTCCATCGCCGCCGGTTTCACCTACGCCCTTGCGGCCGGCAACAGCGGCGCTGACGCCTGCGGTTTCACCCCGGCCCGTACTCCTGAGGCGATCACGGTCGGCAACAGCAACGACCAGGACGCCCGCTGGACCGGCAGCCCCGGCCCGAGCAACTACGGCTCCTGCCTGGACATCTGGGCGCCCGGTCGCAGCATCACCTCGGCGGGCCACTCCAGCGACACCGGCTCCGCCACCATGACAGGCACCTCGATGGCCTCCCCGCATGTCGCAGGTGCCGCAGCTCTGTATCTGGACGCCAACCCGTCCGCCACACCGCAACAGGTGCGCACCGCGCTCGTGAACAACGCCGGCAACAAGATCACCAACCCTGGTTCGGGTTCGCCCACCGGCCTGCTGTACACGGGATTCATCAACGGCGGTGAACCGCCCGTCGAGGACGACTTCTCCCTGGCCGCCGATCCGACGGCAGGCGCGGTCGACCCCGGCCAGTCCGCCACCACCACCCTGTCCACCAAGGTGACCAAGGGCGATGCCCAGAGCATCGACCTCACGGCCTCCGGGCTCCCCTCCGGTGCCACGGCCACTTTCGACCCGGCCACGGTCACGGCGGGCAACTCCGCGAAGCTGACCATCGCCACCGGCGCGAGCACCCCGGCGGGCAGCTACCCGGTGACCGTCAAGGGCACCGGTACCGAGGCCTCCCACTCGGTGACGTACACCCTCACCGTCAACGGCGAGGATCCGGGCCCGGGCCGTACGTTCTCCGTGCGCGACTTCCGGATGATCCCGGACGCGGGCACGGTCTCCTCGGCGCTGACCTCCAGCGCGGGCGGAAACGCCCTCAACCCGGTCTCGGTGACCGTGGACATCTCGCACCCGTGCGCCGAGGACCTGGCGCTGACCCTGGTGGCGCCGAACGGCAACCAGTACCGGATCAAGCAGGCCTCGTACGGGTCCTGCACCTGGTTCCCGGGCGGCACGTACACCGTCTCCGGAGTGTCCTCGCTCGCGGCCGGCACCTGGCAGCTCAAGGTCACCGACGCCTATGCGAACGACGTCGGCTGGCTGAACGGCTGGAGCATCACTCTCTGACCGGTCCCGCGTCCCGCAGCTGAACCGAGCCCTCCTCGCGGGAGCCCGCCGCCCTCACCGTGTCCGTGCGGTGAGGGCGGCGGGCAGTTCGGTACGGGAGGTCAGCGACAGCTTCCGCAGGGCCTTGGCGATGTGCTGCTCGACGGTGCGCGGGGACAGCACCAGCTCGGCCGCGATCTCGGCGTTGGTGCGGCCCTCCGAGGCGAGCAGGGCCACCTCCCGTTCCCTGGGCGAGAGTTGCGTACCGTACGCGGGCCGTCCCCGGCGCGGCGCCGGCGGGCCGGCCAGGCCATGGCGCCGCAGTGCCGCGCCGCAGCGCGCGGCGTCGCCGGCCGCACCCAGGGCGTCGAACTGCCGCTCGGCGGCCACCAGTTGATCGGGGGTCTGGTGGGCGTCGAGTGCGCAGCGGCCGGCCCGCTCCAGGGCCAGTGCCGCGTCGTAGGGCTGTGGGATGGCCGCGTACTGCTCGGCGGCCTGTGCGAAACCGGTGCGTGCCTGTCCGGTACGGCCCGCGGACTGGTCGAGCAGCGCCCGGCACAGCTGCAGCGCGGCGGCGGCCAGCGGCGCGTCCCGGTCCTCGATGCCCTCGGCGAACCGGGCGATCGCGCGCTCGGCACCGGCCTGTTCACCGTCACGGGTCAGCAGCTCGACGTACGACGGAACAAGCTCCGCGCCCCACACCCACACGCCCTTGGTGCGCAGCCGCCGCCAGGCCGCTTCCCCTGTACGGCGCGCCTGGGCCGACTCGCCGCGGTCGAGCAGGCCCCGCAGCAGCACTCCCCCGGCCGCGGTGATCACGGGCGCCGCTCCGTTGTCGGGGGCGCTCAGGCCCGCGGCGCGCAACTGCTGGTGGGCGGCGCTCCAGTCGCCGCGGGCCAGGGCGAGCTGCCCGGCCACCAGGTGCGCCTCGGGGCGGGCGGGTGAGAGCGGGTTGCGGGCGGCCAGCCCCGTGGCCCGGTTCTCCAGGTCGGACCAGTTGCCCCGGCCCCAGTCGATGCGCAGGGCGGTGCCCTTGGTGAGGTCCGCGTTGAACTCGGCGCCCACACGGGACGCGAGCTGCAGGGCATGACGGATGAAACGGTCGGCGTGGTCGTAGTGGCCGAGCCACGCGACACCGTCGGCGGCGTTGCACAGGCCGCGCAGCACCTCGATCCGGGTGACGCCGCCGAGCGCGTGCGCGGCGGCCAGTTCCCGGGCCAGCGCCCATACGCCCCGGTCGCCGACCTCGGCGGTGAGGGAGACGCGCCCGGCGAGCACGACCAGCCGCAGCGCGGGATCGCCCGAACGGTCGGCGGCGGTCTGCGCCCGCTCCAGCCAGCGTTCGTTCTCCGCCACCGCGACCCCGGTGAGGAACGGCATGGCCAGGGCGACCATGGCGCGTACCGCCGGCTCCGGGCGGCCGCTCAACTCATCGACGGCGTGCGCCATTTCGGCGAGTCCCTGCTGCGGGCTCGCACCCTGGTTGACGATCAGGAGCGCCAGGTCGCGCCGCAGTTCTCCACGGACGCCGAGGGGCAACTGCTCGCTGTTGATGAGGCGTTCGAGGAGCGCGTGGGTGGTGTCGTCGAGTCCGGACAGATGGCCCGCGACCTGGGCGAGCTTGCGGGCGAGACGAACCTCGGTGGCTCCCGGCAGCCCGTCGGTCGCCAGGGCTTCCTGCAGCAGCTCGGCCGCCGACTGCGGGTCGGGAGTGCGTTGTTGTACGGCCCGGTCGGCGGCGGCTTCCGCGGTGCGCAGCCATGCCTTGGTACTGCCGGCGGCCCGATGGTGGCGGGCGACCCGGTCCAGCGGGACAGGCCGGGGCAGGCGGGCCAGCGCTTCGGCGGCGCGTCCGTGCAGCCTGCGGCGGACCGGACCGGGCAGCTGGTCGAGCACTGCCCGTGCGGCGAGCGGCGGATGGCAGTGGTAGGCGGCCTGCGGTGTCTCCGTGAGCAGGCGCCTGGCCAGGGCAGCGAGCAGGGCGTTCTGGGCGCGTGCGGCGGGCAGTCCCGCCACAGCGGCCAGCACCTTTTCGTCGGCGGGCTCCCCGAGCACGGCGGCGGCGTGGACCATCGCCTGGGCGTCCGGGTCCAGGCCGGAGCACCGGTCCAGGGTGAGCTGAGTGAGGCGGGGCGGGGCGCCGTCCGGGGC
>NZ_JAAKZW010000465.1 GCF_011044995.1 Streptomyces mesophilus
GGTCTGTGGTTCGGGGGCCTGAGAGGGGACTGCGTCCTGGACGGCTTCATCGTCCGCGTCGGCGTCCGTGGTGACGGACGGCGCGTTGTCCCGTACGTCTGCGGCTGCCTCTCCATCCGCCTCTACGTCACCGTCGCCGACCGCCTCCGGAGCATCGGCGCCGCCTTCGACGCGTACCGCATCCTGCGGCACGGAATCCCGGACGTCCTCGTCCACCGCCTCGTCACGCTCCGACGAGGAGGATGCAGAGGACTCAGCGTCAGTGGACTCGGGGTGCGCAGTGGGCGCATCGGATACGGAGGCGACGTCAGCGGACGGTGTGGAGCCGGCCGCTTCACCGGGCTCCTCTTCCCTGTCCGCGCCGGAGCCCGCACCTGCGCCGGACCCTGCACCCGAGCCCGACAGCGAATCCGCCGCGGACTGGGCGGCCTCGGCCCGCTCCTCGATCTCCCGCTTCAGGGAAGCGGCGGAGAAGCGCATGGTCGCACCGCTCTCGAGGTCCCCGCTGCCGTCGGACTCGGAATCGGACCCTGCCGCGTCAGCGACGGGTGCCGCCGGAACCTGAGGCTCGACAGGCGGCGCGGGAACAGGCGCGGGCTGGAAGCCCCCGCCTTCCGGCAACCCGGGAACCGCCACCGGATGACCGGCGGGCGGTGGCGGCGGAGCCGCGGCAAATCCACCACTGTCCGGCGAAGGCGCAGACGCCTCACCGGACACACCGCCCGTACCGCCCGCACTGCCGGAACCCGCAGCATTCTGCGTGTACCAGGCAGGAGGCGTGTAGTCGATGGTGAACTCGCCCGTCATCTCGACGGACTCCGCGTCGGACTGATCATCGACGGGTGTGTTCCAGCCCCCGTGGATCCCGTTCCGATCGCTGTTCACAATGCCTCCTGGTGTGGTCGAGCACCCTGCGTGCCGTGGTGGGAGCGACTCGTATCGCCGATACAGCCGCCATCGTCCGATCCCGGCTCTCCCCCTGGGACGCACCCGACCCGCTCACAGGTTCTGATGCGTCTCCGGCCCCCAGCCTAACTATCAAGACCGTCAGTACGGCAGGCCGGACAGCCCACTCTCGTCTGTCCCGTACGTCACGTCCTGCCCGCGGCCGCCCCCACCACACCCCGGGCCGGTCCCCATACCGGACAACC
>NZ_JAAKZW010000466.1 GCF_011044995.1 Streptomyces mesophilus
GGGCTTCCTGGTCCCCACCGGAGGCACGACCACCCGGCAGGGCGGCCGCCCCGCCCAGCTCTTCCGGGCCGGCGGAGCCACCCTGCTCAACCCCCCGATGCTGCGCCCCGAGGTCTGAGGCGGGGACGCCGGACAGGCCGGCGGACCCTGAAGGGCGACCGTCCCTCGCGGCAGTGAGCCGTGCGGTGCCCGAAAAACCCCTTATGGCACGCTATGTTGCATCGCGTGATCCAGGCCATCGGACTGACCAGCAATCCCCGCAAAGAGCTCCCGCCCGCCGTCGACGACGTCTCCTTCGAGGCGCGCGCCGGCCGGGTCACGGCATTGCTCGGCGCCGTTCCGGCCGAAACCGCCGAAGTGCTGCGGCTGATGCTCCAACTCGAGCCAGGCCGCGGCGTGACGTACTTCCGCGGCAGGCCCCTGAACCGCATCGCGCACCCCTCACGCGAGGTCGGCATTCTGCTCGGCGACGTCCCGGGCCACCCCGCCCGCACGGTCCGCGGACAGCTCCGCATGCTGTGCGCCGCGACCGGCGTCCCCGTCACCCGCGCCGACGAAGTCCTCGAAGTGGTCGGCCTGGTGAGCCTGCGCGACGAACGCCTCGGCACCCTCTCCCGCGGCATGGACCGCCGCCTCGGCCTCGCCTGCGCCCTCCTCGCCGACCCGCACACGCTCGTCCTGAACGCCCCCGCCGAAGCCCTTTCCGCCCGTGAAGCGGCCTGGCTGCACGCCATGCTCCGCGCCCATGCCCAGCAGGGCGGCACGGTCCTGTTCACCACGTCCGACCCCAAGGAAGCCGCGCGTACCGCCGACCGTGTCATCACGCTCGAACAGGGCTGCGTCGTCGCCGACCAGGACGCCGCCGACTTCGCCCGCACCCGGCTGCGCCCCCGCGTCGCCATCCGCTCCCCGCACGCGGCCCGCCTCCTCGCCCTGCTGACCAAGGAGGCCCGGGTCGCCCGCCGCTCCGTGGAGGTCGTCCGCGAGGACGGCAACCGGCTCTCGGTCTACGGGAGCACCACGGCCGACGTCGGCGAAACCGCGTACAAGCACGGCGTCCTCCTCCATCAACTGGCCGACGAGGTAGGCGACTCAGGCCCTCCGCCCCCGCCTCAAGAGCCCTCGGCCACGGCTGCCTCGCACCCCGGCAC
>NZ_JAAKZW010000467.1 GCF_011044995.1 Streptomyces mesophilus
GGAGGGGGGTTCGGGGGAGTCCTTGGTGAGGTCTTGGGTGAAGTTTTCGGTTAGCAGGGCGATGGCTTGGCGGGCGGTGAGGCGGGGGGTTGGCTCAGACATGGAGCGCCTTCTTCATGATCTTGCCCATGTCGTTGCGCGGCAGCTCGGGGAGGTAGTGGACGACGCGCGGGCGCTTGTGCGGGGCGAGCTGCGAGGCCACGTGGTCGGCCAACTCCTCGGCGCTCGGCGGTTGTTCGGGATCGGTGGGGACGATCCATGCCACGATCCGTTCGCCGAGGTCCGCGTCCGGCTCACCGGTCACCGCCGCGTCCCCGACCGCCGGGTGCTCCATCAGGACGTTCTCGATCTCGCCCGCGCCGATCTTGTAGCCACCGCTCTTGATCAGGTCGGTGGCCTTGCGGCCCACGATGCGTACGTAACCGTCCGGGTCACGCACCGCCATGTCACCCGTACGGAAATAGCCGTCCTCGGTGAACGCCTCCGCGGTGGCATCCGGCCTGTTGAGGTACTCGAGGAACAGGTTCGGGCCGCGCACCTGGATCTCGCCCACCTGGTCGGGACCGCCCGGGAGTTCCTGTCCGCTCTCGTCGACCAGGCGCAGCTCGACGCCTCGCAGCGGGACGCCGACGGTCGCCGCGCGGGGTTCGCCGTCCGCGCGGACGCTGGTGTTCATCAGGGTCTCCGTCATCCCGTACCGCTCGATCACCGCCCGCCCCGTCGCCGTACGGATCCGCTCGTGGTCCCGGGCCTGCAGCGCCGCCGACCCGGACACGAGCAGCCGCGCACCCGCCAACGCCTCGGCCAGCGCGGGGTCCTGGGGCAGCTGCTCGGCGATCCGGTGGTACATCGTCGGGACGCCGAAGAGCATCGTGGCCCCGGCACTCAGTTCCTTCGTGACCCCGTCCGTACTGAAACGGCCCAGATGGCGCACCGAACCGCCGCGCCGCAGTGGGCCGAGGACGCCGAGGATCAATCCGTGGACGTGGAACAGGGGAAGCCCGTGCACGAGCACGTCCTCGGAGGTCCACTGCCAGGCGTCCTCCAGGGCGTCGAGCGTGGCGGCGAGCGCGCGGCGCGGCAGGACGGCGCCCTTGGGCGGGCCGGTGGTGCCGGAGGTGTAGACGATCAGGGCGGGGT
>NZ_JAAKZW010000468.1 GCF_011044995.1 Streptomyces mesophilus
GGGCGGTTGCGGTCGCGGGGGCGGGCTTCGGTCTTAGGGCTTCGGGCTTCGGGCTTCGGGCTTCGGGCTTCGGGCGGCGGCTCAGTCGAAGGTGGGCGCCAGGTAGCGGTGCAGGAGCTTGCGGGTTTCCGCGATCAGGTCCTCGTCCCCTGACGGCTTGGTGCGGAAGGCGAGTTGGAGCAGGGCGTCGGCGGCCTCGACGGCGACGAGCAGCGCACGCCGTACGTCGTCGTCGAGCGGTTTGCCGAGATGACCTGCGAGGACCCCGCCGAGGCGGCCGGCGACCTGGTGATTGGCGTCCGCGCCGCCCGACGGGACGCCGAAGTCGACGAGGGCGAAGCCCGCGACGGTGCGCTTCATCGCCAGGTACTCGTCCAGCGCGGCATTCACGGCGGCCGGCCAGTCGGGCGCCCTGAGCGCGGCGAGCCGGGCCGCGGTGCGGTCGGCGTACAGGTCCAGGTTGCGCAGGGCGAGGGCGTCGGCCAGGGCCCGCTTGTTGCCGAAGAAGCGGTACACCGAGCCGATCGGCACCCCTGCACGGTCCGCCACGGCGCGCGTCGTCAGTCCGTCGTAGCCGACCTCGTCGAGCAGCGCGGCGCACGCGTCGAGTATCCGGCCGAGCCGTTCGGCACTGCGCTCCTGCACGGGCACGCGGCGCAGGGCGCCGGCCGACTGATCCGTAAGCGAAGGCGTCGTGGTCACGGGGTCCATGATGCAGGTGCGGCCCTTCTTTGCCGGTGCTCGGTCCGGATCCGGCGTCCGAACCGCCGGTCCGGAACTCAGGCTATGAGCAGCCCGAGACCACCCAAGGTGTACGCGATCATCAGCGCGAACAGGGGCAGTTGGCCCGCGATCGCCTTCTCGGGCGGCAGCAGCCGGACGGCGCGGTCGTGGGCGGCCACGACGCCCAGGACATGTCCCACGATGATCGCGATGACCTGGAGCGCGGCGGTACCTCCAGGATCCAGGAGCGGTGCGGGCGGGACGGGATTGTCAGTGCCGGATGCCACGATGACTGTGCGTGGTCCTTCCGTCACGAAAAGGGTGAAGTAGTGGGCGATGAGGTAACCGAGGGCGATCGGGATCAATGAGTGGGCGAAGGCGGCCCGGGGGTGCGGGGG
>NZ_JAAKZW010000469.1 GCF_011044995.1 Streptomyces mesophilus
GGGTGGGTCGGACCAGGTGGATCCGGGGGCGGCGCGGGAGCGGCGGCTTGCCGCTTTCCGGGCGGCGAAGCGGGTGCTGTCGCGGCCGGGGGCCGATCTCACGTACGCGGACAGTCTCGAGCGTCTGACCCGGCGCGCGCCCGAGGTGTACGACCTGGGCAGGACCTCCGACATGTACGGCGACTCGATCGTGGAGGAGCTGGAGCACCGGGTCGCCGGGCTGCTCGGCAAGGAGGACGCGGCCTTCTTCCCGACGGGCACGATGGCGCAGCAGATCGCGGTGCGGGTATGGGCGGGACGTACCGGCGACGCGACGGTGGCGCTGCATCCGCTCGCGCATCCGGAGCGGCATGAGCGGGATGCGTTCTCGGTGGTCAGCGGGGTGCGGACCGTGCATCCGACCGCCGAGCCGCGGCTGCCGAGCGCCGAGGAGGTGCGGGAGTTCGAGGAGCCCTTCGGGACGCTGATGCTCGAACTGCCGCTCCGTGAGGCCGGGTTCGTACTGCCCTCGTGGCAGGAGCTGGTCGATGTGGTCGGGGCCGCGCGGGAGCGGGACGCGGTGGTGCACTTCGACGGGGCGCGGCTGTGGGAGTGCGGGCCGCACTTCGGACGGGGGCTCGCCGAGATCGCCGAGCTCGCGGACAGTGTGTACGTCTCGTTCTACAAGTCGCTCGAGGGGCTCGGCGGGGCGGTCCTCGCCGGTCCGCGCTCGTTCGTCGCGGAGGCGAAGGCCTGGCGGCACCGGTACGGCGGGCAGATCTTCCAGCAGTACCCGACGGTGCTCTCGGCGCTGATCGGTCTGGAGGACGAACTGCCGCGCCTTCCCTCGTACGTGGCGCATGCGCGGGTGGTCGCGGAGGCGCTGCGGGAGGGGTTCGTCCGGGCCGGGGTGCCGTTCTTCCGGGTGCATCCGGAGGTGCCGCATACGCATCAGTTCCAGGTGTGGCTGCCGTACGAGGCTTCCGTGCTCGATGAGGTGTCGGTGCGGATGGCCGAGGAGACGGGGACGGCGCTGTTCCGGCGGTGGTTCGCTCAGGGGCCGCCGGGGGTCTCCGCGACCGAGGTGACGGTGGCGGGGCCGGGGCTGGAGT
>NZ_JAAKZW010000470.1 GCF_011044995.1 Streptomyces mesophilus
GTTTTAGATGGTGCGGGCCAGGAACAGGCCCAGCGGGGTGCTCAGTGCCTGAGCCACGGGGGTCCTGGTGCCGAGGTGATAGATCACCGTGTCCCAGCGGGCGGCAGCGGGGCTGTCGGGGTGGCCCGCGTTCCGGCGCAGGTAGGCGGCGGATTGGTCGCGGGTGAGGGGGAGCAGGCTGATGCCGGCGGCGGCGTTAAGCCGGACTAGGGTGCCTGGCCGGTCCAGCGTGGCGCGGTAGGCGGCGGTGCGGGCGGCCAGGACCAGGGGTCTGGCCGCTGACAGGTACTGGTTGATCGCATCCAGGGCCACTGCGTGCACCGCGGTGGGCAGTTCGTCGAAGCCATCCAGCAGCGGGAGGATCAGCTCGGCGTCCAGCATCGCCTGGGCCAGGTCGGCCGTGTCCGCCTCGGCGATGGCGGTCAGGCCCGGGTGAGCGCGCCGCAGCTGGTCGGCCAGCCAGCCCTCCAATCCCTGATCGACGGGGTCCCAGGAGGCTAGAGAGAACAGCACCGGCACCGGGGCGCCAGCCAGCCTGCGGGAGATGAGGTCCTGCAGGAGGCGGATCAGCAGCACGCTCTTGCCCGCGCCTGGCTCACCCAGCACCACCAGCCGGCGGGTGGGTACCCGATCGGTGAACACCTGGCCGATCTGCCCATCGGAGCCCGCCAAGCCCGCCGCGCTTGCGGGCCAGTCGCAGTCGTCCCCTGGCGGCCCGGCCCGCTCGATCAGCTGCGACCACGGCACGAGTAGGTCCTCCGCGGCGGCTTCCCAGGCGACGGGGAGCGGATACGGGTCGTGCACCCGGCGGAAGCGCTCCTCTTCGCCCCACCGCTTCTTCACCGCTCGCGCCACCCGGTCGGCGGCCTCTGGCAGCGACGGCGCGACAGGCTGCCCCTGCAGAGCCCTCCACGCCAGATAGCCCGGAGCCGCGGTCGGCAGCAAGGTGGCCGCCGTCGCCGCCACCCCCAGGCCGAAGCGCCAGGCCAGCACCAACGCCCCGGCCGCGCCCACCAGAGACAGCAGCAGATAGGCAACCCCCACCCGCCGCATCCCCTGGCCG
>NZ_JAAKZW010000047.1 GCF_011044995.1 Streptomyces mesophilus
TTGAGGGGTTAAGGCTCCCAGTAGACGACTGGGTTGATAGGCCGGATGTGGAAGCCCTGTAAAGGGTGGAGCTGACCGGTACTAATAGGCCGAGGGCTTGTCCTCAGTTGCTCGCGTCCACTGTGTTGGTTCTGAAATAATGAACAACACGCCTCCCATCCTGGGCCACAGGAGGGTTGAGGCATCGGTTCTAAATTTCATAGTGTTTCGGTGGTCATAGCGTGAGGGAAACGCCCGGTTACATTCCGAACCCGGAAGCTAAGCCTCACAGCGCCGATGGTACTGCAGGGGGGACCCTGTGGGAGAGTAGGACGCCGCCGAACTAATTGTAGAGAAAACCCCCGAGTCATCGACTCGGGGGTTTTCTTGTTTTCAGGGTCCTTTGAAATTGTGCCCCGGTGGAAAAGGCGCGGGGCGTCCCGCTCTCAAAGCCGGCCGGCGGCCTTGAGAGCGAGGTATGCGTCCGCGAGAGCGGGGGCGAGCTCGTCCGGTGCTGCGTCCACCACTGTGACTCCATGGCGGGTGAGCTTCTCCGCTGTACGACGGCGTTCCGCCTGGGCCTGAGCCGCGGACGCCGCTTCGTAGACGCCGTCCACTGTGCCGCGTGCGGTGGCCATCTTCTGGATGCGGGGATCGGCCACAGCGGCGACGACCACTGTGTGGCCCTTCGTCAGCCGGGGGAGCACAGGGAGCAGACCCTCTTCGACGGGCGCTGCGTCCAAGCTGGTCAGGAGGACGATCAGGGAGCGGCGGGGTGCTGTACTCAATGTGGTCGATGCGAGGCCGCGGGAGTTCGTCTCGACGAGTTCCGGTTCGAGCGTTGCCATCGCGTTGACGAACGACGGGAGGATGTCGCCTGCCGCTTTGCCCTGGACCAGGGCGCGGACGCGGCGGTCGTAGGCGAGGAGGTCCACGCGGTCGCCGGCTCGGGTCGCGAGAGCGGCCAGGAGGAGGGCGGCGTCCATGGCGGCGTCCAGGCGGGGTGCGTCGCCGACGCGGCCGGCCGAGGTGCGGCCGGTGTCCAGGACCAGGAGGATGCGGCGGTCGCGTTCGGGGCGCCAGGTGCGGACGGCCACCGCCGACTGACGGGCAGTGGCGCGCCAGTCGATGGACCGGGTGTCGTCGCCGGGCACGTACTCCCTGAGGCTGTCGAACTCGGTGCCCTCGCCGCGGGTCAACAGGCTGGTGCGGCCGTCCAGTTCACGGAGCCGGGCCAGCTTCGACGGCAGGTGTTTGCGGCTGTGGAAGGGCGGCAGGACGCGGACCGTCCAGGGAACTTTGTGGCTGCCCTGGCGGTTCAGGAGTCCGAGAGGACCGTATGAGCGGATGGTGATGCGTTCCGCCTCACGGTCGCCGCGACGGGTCGGGGTGAGGCGGGTCGTGACGCGGCGGCGCTCGCCGGGAGGGGCGTCGACACGATGGCGGGACGCGGTGGTCTCCGTGCCGGGCGTCCAGCTGCTCGGCGGCCAGGCGTCGCGGAGTTGAGCGCGCAGTGGGCGGCGCGACGGGTTCTCGATCGTGAGCGTGACGTCCGCGGCGTCACCTAGTCGAACTGATGTGTCACCAGATCGGGTGAAGCGGAGCGAACGCACTGGCGCCGCGAGGGCGTAGTCGCACATCATTGCGAGTGCAAGGGGTGAATTGACCGCGATCAGGCCCGTCCAGCTGGGGGCGAGCAGACCTACGGGGACGGAGCCCAGGGCCGCGAGCAGGGCGGCCCGACCGGTGAGTGCCATGGGTCCTCGACCTCAGCGGGGGACGGGGACGTTGGCGAGGATCGCGGTGATGACGGAGTCGGCGGTGACGCCTTCCATCTCTGCCTCCGGGCGGAGTTGGATGCGGTGCCGAAGGGTGGGCAGGGCCAGGGCTTTGACGTCGTCGGGCGTGACGTAATCGCGTCCGGTGAGCCAGGCCCAGGCGCGTGCGGTGGAGAGCAGGGCGGTCGCACCTCGCGGTGAGACGCCAAGGGTGAGGGACGGGGATTCGCGCGTGGCACGGCAGATGTCCACCACGTAGCCGGTGATTTCGGGGGAGACGGCTGTCTTGGCCACGGCGGCTCGGGCTGCCTCGAGGTCGTCCGGGCCGGCCACGGGGCGGAGGCCTGCGGCAGTGAGGTCGCGGGGGTTGAAGCCCTCCGCGTGCCGGTTGAGCACGGCGATCTCGTCCTGACGGGACGGAAGGGGGACGTTCAGTTTGAGCAGGAAGCGGTCGAGCTGTGCTTCCGGGAGGGGGTAAGTGCCTTCGTACTCCACCGGGTTCTGTGTGGCGGCGACGAGGAACGGGTCGGGGAGTGCGCGGGGGGTGCCGTCGACGGTGACCTGGCGTTCCTCCATGGCCTCGAGGAGGGAGGACTGGGTCTTCGGAGGCGTGCGGTTGATCTCGTCGGCGAGCAGGAGGTTGGTGAAGACAGGGCCGGGCTGGAAGGAGAACTCCGCGGTACGGGCGTCGTAGACGAGCGAGCCGGTGATGTCGCTGGGCATCAGGTCAGGGGTGAACTGGACGCGCTTGGTGTCGAGTTCGAGAGCCGAGGCGAGGGCGCGTACGAGAAGGGTCTTCGCGACGCCGGGGACGCCTTCGAGCAGGACGTGGCCGCGGCACAGGAGGGCGACCACCAGGCCGGTGACCGCCGGGTCCTGGCCGACCACGGCCTTCGCGATCTCGGCGCGCAGGGCCTCCAGGGAGGCGCGGGCGCGGTCCGCGTTCCCGGGGGTGTCGGAGATCGGGGCGCTCATGAAGTGCGTACCTCTCTTTCGAGGGCGTCGAGTTGGTCGGCGAGGGCGATCAGAGCGGCGTCGTCGCCAGGAGGTGGGCCGAAGAGAAGCGAGTGCAGGTCCCTGGCTCCGTCGGGGAGCTGGGCGGACAGCGCGGGGAGCATCTCCTCCGGGCTGTGGGCGTGGGAGGGCGGGACACCGACGAGAGGAGCAAGACGGGTGAGGGCTGCCGTGCGGAGTGCGCTCGCGGCGCGGTCGCGGGCGTTGCCCTTGCGGTAGAGGCGAGCTCTGCCTTCGACGGCCTCGGAGGCGCGGATGGCCACGGGCAGCCGCTCCGGGACCAGGGGGCCGAGTCGGCGGGCGCGCCAGAGCGCGGCCAGGGCTGCCGCCAGGGCGAGTTGGAGCGTGCCCCAGAGCCAGCCGGAAGGGATCAGGTCGAAGAAGCTGCGGTCGCCGCCATCGGTGGCCGCCGCGTCACCCAGTGAGGGGAGGTACCAGACCAGATGCGGGCGGGAACCGAGGAGTTGAAGGGCGAGCGAGGCGTTGCCGCGGTCGTCGAGCAGATCGTTGTAGAGGAAGCGGGGGCCGCCGAGCACCACGGTCTCGCCGTCGCCGGTGGGCAGGTGCACCAGCGTGGCCTCGCCGCCCTCCGGGTAGCAGGACGTGGCCTGTTCGGCCGTGGTGGTGTAGCGCATGCCGCCTGTGTCGGCGTCGCCGGCGCGGGTGGCCTCCGGAAGCGCACAGGCGGGCCGCAGCGCCGCATCGACGCCGGGCATCGATGCCGCCACGCCGGGTGCGAGCCGGTCGACGGAGGCAGGGCCGGGCGAGATCAGAAGGGTGCGACCGCCGGAGTTGTGCGTCGCCTCGTACAGCGCTGTCTGCTGTTTTTCCGTGAGGAGGTCGGGGGAGGCGATCAAGAGGGTCGTGTCGAGGCCGGCGGCTTCGGCTGCCGCGTCGGTGGTGGTGACGACGCGGGTGTCGACGCCCCTGTCCTTGAGGAGTTCGGCCACGGCACGGCTGCCGGAGGGATCGAAGGAGCGCGGGTCGAGGCGGCCGTGCTGCTCGTTCGACTGGACGGCTGCGATGACGACGCCGGCGATCAGCAACACGGTGAGCGCGAGCAGCAGTCCGCGGGAGCGGGTCCACACTTGGCGGGCGGTGGGGGAGGCCGAGGTGGTGGCGTGGGTGGCCTCGGTCATTCGACGGCCCCCTGGGCGGCCCCGCTGAGGGCGGGCCGGGTCTGTTCGAGATCGCGGTCCAGCTCCGTCAGGCGCCGGTACGCGGACTCGTCCGCCGTACGGCCGCCGTATGTGACGTCGTCGAACGTGCGGGCTGCCGCGCGCAGTCGGTCCGTATGGGCGGGCAGGGCGCGGCCGGCTTCCGCGGCGGCCTCGTCGGCCGTGCGGCCGGGGCGTACGTCGAGGAGCGCGCGTTCCTCGAGGGAGCGGACGACGGCGCGCATGCGCTCCTGTACCGCCTGGGTCCAGTGCTGGGCCGCGGCATGGGCTTCGGCGGCGGCGCGGTGTTCAGCGGCGCTGCGCGGGCCGCCATCGAACAACTGGGCCGACGTGGTGGGCGAGCGGTGGGGGGTGCCGAGCCGCCACCAGAGGGCGGCCACGAGCAGCAGGACGAATACAAGGATGACGAGCAGGCCGAGCGCGCCACCAGGGGTGGCTCCTGAAGCGGCGCTGAAGAGGTCGCTGATCCACTCCCAGAGGCGATCCAGGATGCGCTCGAACAGGCTCGGATCGTTCTGGTGGTACCGCGGGTCGGACAGTTCGCGCTCGGCGGCCTCCCGGGCCGGATCGCGCGGGATCGTCACCGGCGGTTCCTCACCGGTGAACGGCCGCAGTGCTGCTGTGTGCGTGACTCCCCCCGACACGATCACCGCATCAGCTCCCGGGCTGCGGGCCGGAGGTTCCGGGGCCCGACTGCTGGAGACCGGCCGCGCGGGCGAGCTCCAGGTCGAGGGCCTCGCGACGGATCCGCAGATCGATGTAGAGCAGCACGCTGACGCCCGCGGTGATCGGGAACGCGAGCATCGAGCCGACGACCGATCCGATGCCGGTGATGATCAGGAAGGTCCAGCCGGCGTCGCCGCCGGCTTCGAGGAAGCCGCCGATGCCTTCGCCGCTCAGGGCACCTGCCAGGAACGAGAACGGGATGACGATGATCGACACCACGATGTTCACGAGGATCGCGGCGAGCAGCTGAATGCCGAAGACCCGCCACCAGGAGCCGTTCACGAGCTTGGCCGAGCGCGACAGGGACTTGCGGACCGTCTGCTTCTCCAGCATCAGGGCCGGCGAGGAGAGCGAGAAGCGGACAAGGAGCCAGATCGCGACGACCAGCGCGGCGAGGCCGCCCAGGACGGCCAGCGTGGCGCCGCCTTCCGAGGAGCCGGCCACGGCCACGAGGATGCCCGGCAGGGTCCCGACCGCGACGATCCCTGCTCCGATCAGCGGCAGCAGGAAGGTCAGGCCGAGCAGACGCGGCACCTGAGGCCGGGCGTCCTGCCAGGCCTCGCCGATCGTGACCGACTTACCGAGCACCGCACGGCTGGTGACCATGGTCAGCAGCGCCGTCACGACGAAGGTGGCGAGCAGCGAGAGCAGGAGCAGGACGCCGGAGTCGCGCATGACGGTGCCGGTGGCGCTGAGCAGCTCACTGGCGGTGGCGTTGGGGTCCTCGAGGACCGCCGTGCTGGCGCCGCTGTTCAGGACGAGGCCCTGCAGCAGGATCGCCACGATCTCGGTGATCACCGCCACGGTCAGGGAGATGCCGAGCACGGTGCGCCAGTGCGCGCGCATCGTGGAGACCGCGCCGTCGAGGATCTCGCCGACGCCCAGCGGGCGGAGCGGGATGACACCGGGCTTGGCCGCCGCCGGCGGCGCGTTCCAGCCGCCGCCCCAGCCGGGGCCCCGGCCGGGCGGTGCGGTGGGGCCGCCCCACTGCTGAGGTCCGGGTGCGGGCTGCTGACCCGGTACGCCGGGGGCGGACCACTGGCCGGCGGGCGGCTGCTGCTTGGACCACTTGTCCTGGACGGTGTCCTGCGGGTCTGCGGGCTCGGCGGGGCGGGGCACGGCGTGATCCTCTCCAGAGGGCTGCCCGTCGGGCTTCCCATCGGAGGGGGCAGATCCGGGCGAGGCCCAGCCCGGAGTGTCGTTCATCGTCGCTCCTTCACGGTGCCCGTCCGCATGTGCGGCGGCAGGTTGGCAGCCATCGTGCCACGGCATACCCGTTCGTGGGCCGGGCAGGCAGGGCACTGCATTGGCTGTGCACCTTCAATTGTCCCTCGGGTACGGGGCAGACTGGACGGATGGCTGATCAGTACGCACCATCCCTCAAGGACGGCCGGCCCGAGTTCATCCCTGCGATCCGGTGGGAGGAGCCACCCGAAGGGCCCGTACTCGTGCTCCTCGATCAGACCCGGCTTCCGGCCGAGGAAGTCGAGTGGGTGTGCACCGACGCCCCTGCTCTCGTGCAGGCGATCCAGTCGCTGGCGGTGCGCGGTGCCCCGGTGCTCGGGATCGCGGGCGCCTACGGAGTGGCGCTGGCCGCGGTGCGCGGCTTCGACGTCGAGGAGGCCGCGCACGCCCTGGCCACCGCGCGGCCCACCGCGGTCAACCTCGCCCGGGGCGTGGAGCGTGCGCGCGATGCGCATCGGGCGGCGCTCCAGGACGGCGCGGACCAGGCCGAGGCGGCCGCGGCGGCGCTCGCCGAGGCGCGGGCCCTGCACCGTGAGGACGCGGAGGCCTCGCGGCGGATGGCGGGGCACGGTCTCGAGCTGCTCGACGAGCTGTTGTCGGGCGGCACGCACCGGATCCTCACGCACTGCAATACGGGGGCGCTGGTCTCCGGTGGTGAGGGCACGGCCTTCGCCGTGGCGCTTGAGGCCCACCGGGGCGGGCGGCTGCGGCGGCTCTGGGTGGACGAGACCCGGCCGCTGCTGCAGGGCGCTCGGCTCACCGCGTACGAAGCGGCGCGCAATGACATGCCGTACACCTTGCTGACCGACAACGCGGCGGGCTCGCTCTTCGCGTCGGGAGAGGTGGACGCGGTGCTGATCGGTGCGGACCGGATCGCGGCGGACGGGGCGGTGGCGAACAAGGTGGGGAGCTATCCGCTCGCCGTGCTGGCCCGCTATCACCATGTGCCGTTCATCGTGGTCGCACCGCTGAGCACCGTCGACGAGGACACCCCGGACGGGGCTTCGATCGAGGTCGAGCAGCGGGCCGGGCAGGAGGTGACGGAGTTCGCCGCGCCGCAGCTGCCGACGGCCGGTGTCGAGCCAGGGGGTGGGATCCCGGTGGCGCCGCTGGGCACGCAGGCGTACAACCCGGCGTTCGATGTGACACCGGCGGAGCTCGTGACCGCGATCGTCACCGAACATGGTGTGGTGTCTCCGGTCACTGCCGATGCGCTGGCGGAGCTGTGTGCGCGAGGTCTGCGGGAGCGGGAAGGGGTTCACAAGGGGTGAGGTTTCGGCCGAACTCCGTTGTTCCGGACGCCGATTCGGCGCGCAGGCGGATTTGCGTGTCGGCGTCCGTGCACAGGGGCAGACAGTGACTGCTCCGGGCGACTAGCGTCACGAGCCCGTGACCTACCTCACCAGGGCCTACTCCGCCGTTACAAGAATGGGATGATGTCGTCTATGAAGGGACGAGTCCTTGTCGTCGACGACGACACCGCGCTGGCCGAGATGCTCGGCATTGTGCTGCGTGGAGAAGGTTTTGAGCCGTCGTTCGTAGCTGACGGAGACAAGGCGCTGGCTGCCTTCAGGGAGGCCAAGCCCGATCTGGTGCTGCTCGACCTGATGCTGCCCGGACGTGACGGCATCGAGGTCTGCCGTCTCATCCGGGCCGAGTCCGGCGTGCCGATCGTGATGCTCACCGCCAAGAGCGACACCGTGGATGTGGTGGTCGGGCTCGAATCGGGCGCGGACGACTACATCGTGAAGCCGTTCAAGCCGAAGGAGCTCGTGGCCCGTATCCGGGCGCGGCTGCGGAGGTCCGAGGAGCCCGCGCCGGAGCAGCTGACCATCGGTGACCTCGTCATCGACGTGGCCGGCCACTCGGTCAAGCGGGACGGGTCGTCGATCGCGCTGACGCCGCTCGAGTTCGACCTCCTGGTCGCGCTGGCCCGTAAGCCGTGGCAGGTGTTCACCCGTGAGGTGCTGCTCGAGCAGGTGTGGGGCTACCGGCATGCGGCGGACACGCGTCTGGTCAATGTGCATGTGCAGCGGTTGCGTTCGAAGGTCGAGAAGGACCCCGAGCGCCCCGAGATCGTGGTGACCGTACGCGGCGTCGGCTACAAGGCCGGACCGAGCTGACGTGCCCGGGGACAGTGCCGCTTCGGCGTCCGGGCAGCAGGGCCGGCGTCCGGAGCGGCCGCTGGGCCCCGGCGGGCGCATGTCCCTGATCGGGCGGTTCCGCAGGGGCGGACTGCTGCTCCAGGACGGGGTGCAGAGCAGCCTCTTCCTGCGGCTTTTCACGCGCTGGGTGCGGCGTCCGCTGCTGCCGGTGATGCGGCTGTGGCGGCGCAACATCCAGTTGAGGGTGGTCGCCAGCACCCTGCTGATGTCCATCGTCGTGGTGCTCGTGCTCGGCTTCGTGGTCATCAGCCAGGTGAGCAACGGGCTGCTCGAGGCCAAGAAGAATGCCGCGCAGATCCAGGCCACCGGCGGGTTCAAGGTGGCGGAGGGCCTCGCCGGTGCGTCCAGGGACGACGGCTCGGAGGGTGCGACGCGCGGCGGTTCGGGCGGGGAGGCCAACGCATGGCTGACCGACACCGTGTACCAACTGGCCAGCGGTGGGCAGAACGCCTTCCACGTCCTCGCCATCGCGTCGAGCGCGGGCGGCGGCTCGGGGAGCAACCGGTTGCCGCGTTCCTCCGGCGATGTCTCCACCGAGACGGTCCCCGACGCCCTGCGGCAGCAGATCGACAAGCATTCGAGCGCTTTCCAGAGCTTCTCCACCGTGGTCTACACCCCGAAGGCCGGGCACGCCCCCGAGCCCGGGCTCGTCATCGGCAAGCGTCTCGACGACGTCGAGGGAAATCCGTACCAGCTCTACTACGTCTTCCCGCTCGCGCAGGAAGAGGAGTCCCTGACCCTGGTCAAGGGCACCCTCGCGACCGCCGGTCTGTTCGTCGTGGTGCTGCTCGGCGCCATCGCCTGGCTGGTGGTGCGCCAGGTCGTGACGCCGGTGCGGATGGCCGCCGGGATCGCCGAGCGGCTCTCGGCCGGGCGTCTGCAGGAGCGGATGAAGGTCACCGGAGAGGACGACATCGCGCGCCTCGGCGAGGCCTTCAACAAGATGGCGCAGAACCTCCAGTTGAAGATCCAGCAGCTCGAGGACCTCTCGCGGATGCAGCGCCGCTTCGTCTCCGACGTTTCGCACGAGCTGCGCACTCCGCTGACGACCGTCCGTATGGCCGCCGATGTCATCCACGAGGCGCGCGTCGACTTCGACCCGGTGACCTCGCGCTCCGCCGAGCTGCTCACCGATCAGCTCGACCGGTTCGAATCGCTGCTCGCCGACCTGCTGGAGATCAGCCGCTTCGACGCCGGCGCGGCCGCGCTCGAGGCCGAGCCGATAGATCTGCGTGAGGTCGTACGGCGGGTCGTCGGCGGCGCCGAACCGCTGGCCGAGCGCAAGGGCAGCCGGGTCCGGATCGTCGGCGACAGCCAGCCGGTGATAGCGGAGGCGGATGCCCGCCGTGTCGAGCGCGTCCTGCGCAACCTCGTGGTCAACGCGGTGGAGCACGGCGACGGCAAGGACGTCGTGGTGCGTCTGGCCTCGGCCGGCGGCGCCGTGGCGGTGGCCGTGCGCGACTACGGCGTGGGGCTCAAGCCGGGTGAGGCGACCCGGGTGTTCAACCGTTTCTGGCGCGCCGATCCGGCCCGTGCCCGCACCACGGGCGGTACCGGCCTCGGTCTGTCGATCGCCCTCGAGGACGCCCGGCTGCACGGCGGCTGGCTGCAGGCGTGGGGTGAGCCGGGCGGCGGTTCGCAGTTCCGGCTGACGCTGCCGCGCACCGCGGACGAGCCGCTGCGCGGATCGCCCATACCGCTGGAGCCGGAGGACTCGCGCCGCAATCGCGGTCTCAGCGAGGCGGGGCTGCCCTCGGGCGGCCAGAGCAAGCGCGCCACGGTTCCGGCCCAGGCCGCTCAGGAGCGCGTACCGGGGCCGATACCCTCCGCCGCGTCCGTATCTCCCAGGGGACACTCCGTCGATCCGACGGCGCTGCCCGGCAACGGCGCGCGTGTCGTGCCGCGTCCGACGCGCAGCCGGGACGACGAGCCCGGCGATCTTCCCGTACGGGAAGGGCCGCAGGTGTCCCGGGAAGCGGACGTGGCGGAGGAAGGCGTGACCGAAGGGGAGGGCAGGCGTGGGCGCTGAACGTGTGGGGCGCGGGCGGCTGTTGGGCCGCAAGGCCGCGCTGCTCGGCTGTGGCGGTGTGCTGCTCGCCGGCTGTGCGTCGATGCCCAGCAGCGGCGAGCCCGAGCCGGTCGACGCGTCGCCGAACGAGCCGCGGGTCCGGGTCTTCGCGGCCCCGCCCAAGGACAACGCCAAGCCCGGGGAGATCCTCGACGGGTTCCTCGAGACGCTGACGGGTGATGACCCCGATTACTCGATCGCGCGCAAGTACCTCACCGCCGAAGCGGCGAAGAGCTGGAATCCCGAGAGTTTGACGACGGTCCTCGAGGACGGCCCGAAGCCGTCGTTGCTGAGCCCCGTGCAGGAGCTGGAGACCGCGGAGAGCTACGGCTTCGAGCTGGACGGCAATGCGGTGGCGACGATCGACGCCGACCACGCGTACCAGCCGGAGGCCAAGCGGTACAGCGAGTCCATCCAGCTCGTGAAGGAGCGCGGGAAGGCCGGCGGGAAGACGGATGGCCAGTGGCGGATCTCCAAGCCGCCGGTCGGCGTGGTGCTCGGCGAGACCGATTTCCGGCGCCTGTACGAGTCGGTCAACAAGTACTACTACGCGTCGAACATGGCGCGCGGCGACGACGAGCAGCCGCAGCCGGCGCCGCTCGTGGCCGACCCCGTGTACGTGCGCGGCGATCCGGAACCGCCGCTGGCCGATGTGGTCAAGGCACTCCTCGACGGGCCCACCAGCTGGCTCGATCCCGTGGTCTCGTCGCGGTTCCCGAGCGATACGACCCTGCGCAAGGGCACCAAGGAACTCACGCCGGACGACCAGAAGCGGCTGCGGGTGCCGCTCAACAGCAAGGCCGACAACATCAAGCCGGATCTCTGCAAGAAGATGGCCGCCCAGATCTACTTCACGCTGAACGATCTGACCAAGCCGTCCGGGATCGAGCAGGTGGAGCTGCTGCGTTCGGACGGGGAGTCCTCGCTGTGCGTGCTCGACGAGGGTGGAGCCAAAGCCCTCGCGCCCAACCCGGCGGGGCAGCCCGGCTACCAGTACTTCATCGACAAGAAGCACCAGTTGGTACGGATGCCGAAGAGCAGTCCCGTGACCGACACGGTGGACGGTGCGATCGGCTCGGGGGAGCAGGAGCTGCGTTCGGCCGCCGTCTCGCGTGACGAGGAGTGGGCCGCGGGGGTGTCCAGGGACGGGAGTTCGCTGTTCGTGGGCGCCATGCGCGAAGGCGCTTCCCTGGACAAGGCCAAGGTGACCAGCAAGGCGTCCAAGGAGGACGAGCGTCTCGCGCCGCCCAGTTGGGACGGGCGCGGCGATCTGTGGGTGGCCGATCAGGACCCCAAGAACCCGCGGCTGCTGTGGCTGGACAAGGGGCGGGGCGAGCCGGTCGAGGTCGCGTTCGACCGGCAGCTGGGAGCCGACGGCGAAGGCCGGATCAAGGCGGTACGGGTGGCGGCCGACGGGGTGCGGATCGCGCTGCTCGTCGAGCAGGACGGCAAGACCGGGCTGCGGATCGGCCGCGTACTGCGCTCGACGTCCGGGGGCAAGCCGGAGCTCTCCGTCACCGAACTGCGGCCCGCCGCACCCAAGATGGAGGTCACCGCCATGTCCTGGGCCGGCGGCAGCCGGCTGCTCGTGGTGGGCAAGGAGGCCGGCGGGGTGCAGCAGATGCGGTTCGTGCAGAGCGACGGTTCGTTGCCGGACGAGCCCGCGCTGCCGGGTCTGAACGGTGTGACCGCGGTCGCGGCCTCCGAGAACGAGCAGTTGGCGCTCGTCGCGCACTCCGAGGACGGGATCGTGCGGCGTGCCGAGGGCGAGGACTGGAAGCTGGTGGTCAAGGAGGGGGCTGCTCCGGTTTATCCGGGGTGAGCTCCGGCGAGGGTCAACCTCCCGTTCACCGCGGGGAGTTGTCCACAGCGCCGTCACGTTCCGTGCAGTTATCCACAGGGCTGGTCGGACGTCTTCCTCCTTGGCACAGTGGGGACATGCGGGGGTGGTGGCAGGACTTCACCGACCTGGTGCTGCCGGCCGACTGCGGTGGCTGCGGTCGCGCCCGTACGGCGCTGTGCGAGCCCTGTCGCGGAGCGCTGTACGGAGCCGCTCCGCGGCGAGTGCGCCCGATGCCCGCGCCGCCGGGGCTGCCCGCCGTGCACGCGGCGGCGCCCTACGCGGACGCGGTGCGCGCGGTGCTGCTGGCGCACAAGGAGCGGGGCGCTCTGGCCCTGGCGGGAGCGCTGGGCGAGGCGCTGGCGCGCGCGGTGTGCGCGGGAGCGGGTGCGTATCCGGACGGCGGGCCGCTGCTGCTCGTCCCGGTTCCGTCGGCGCGGTGGGCCACGGCGGCGCGGGGACATGATCCGGTGCGCCGGATCGCCTTGGCGGCGACGCGTGCGCTGCGGCGTGACGGGGTACCTGCGCGGGTGCTGCCCGTGCTGCGACAGCGGCGGGAGGTGGCGGACCAGTCGGGGCTCGACGCGCGACGGAGGCTGATGAACCTGACGGGTGCACTGCACGTTGTTCCGGGTAGGGAACGGTTGTTGGCGGCGGGACGGGTGGTGTTGGTGGACGACCTCATGACGACCGGCGCCTCGCTGACCGAGGCGGCCCGCGCATTGCGCGCCGCGGCGCCGACGGAAAGGGCGGTGCGCGCGCCGGGAGCGGAAAGCCCGGGGAGCATGGGAAGCGGGGGAAAAGTTCGAACACAGGCCGCGGTCGTTGCCGCTTCACCGGATTCTTTCGAAATAAACCGGAACTGACTGAGAACTTGCATCGTTGCAGGTAGTGAGAGTGCGCTTTCACCTGAACGGAGGTATGCGGCAGTAGAGGGTGACGACATCCGTCCGGGCGAGATATGTTCGGTTGTGAGGACTCCGGAGAAGCTTCCAAGAACCTTTCCGGGAAGTACGCCTCGTATATCCGAATGCCGCGCTGCCGTGATTGCCGAGGGGTTTCGGCAATCACCCGTAAGCGGTGGGGTGGAGATCTTGTCCACGGGGGAGGAGGAGGTGGAAGTCACCGAGTCCGAGGCTCCGGGGCTCACCGGAGTCTGGTGCAAAAGGGAGATGCTCCGCCTGTAGGAGCGGAGCTATCCGGGAACGGAGTTCTGCGTGGACATCGTCGTCAAGGGCCGCAAGACCGAGGTGCCCGAGCGGTTCCGCAAGCACGTGGCCGAGAAGCTGAAGCTGGAGAAGATCCAGAAGCTCGATGGCAAGGTGATCAGCCTCGACGTCGAGGTGTCCAAGGAGCCCAACCCCCGTCAGGCCGACCGCAGCGACCGGGTGGAGATCACACTCCGTTCGCGTGGGCCGGTGATCCGGGCAGAGGCATCCGCGAGCGACCCCTATGCGGCGCTGGACCTGGCCCAGGAGAAGCTGGAGGCCCGGCTGCGCAAGCAGCACAGCAAGCGCTCCTCCCGGCGTGGCAACGGCAGGCTGTCGGCGGCCGAGGTGGCCGACCGCGTCCCGGGCGCCGCGACGCTCAACGGGGACGGCTCACCCGCCGAGGACGCGTCGGACCAGGTGCCGACCAAGCGCATCGGTTCCCTCGAGATCCAGGGCGAAGGGCCGCTGGTGGTCCGCGAGAAGACCCACGTGGCCGCCCCAATGTCGCTCGACCAGGCGCTCTACGAGATGGAGCTGGTCGGGCACGACTTCTATCTGTTCGTCGACTCCGAGACCAAGGAACCGAGTGTCGTCTACCGGCGGCACGCCTACGACTACGGCGTCATCCACCTGAACACGGACCCGATGGTGGCCAAGGCCGAGGCGGACGGGGCGCCCGGTGCGGGCGGTGCGCTCGGTGGCTGATGTGCCGCGATGATCCCGGCCGTCGGTGCCCCCGGGGACGCGTATGCGCCCCCGGGGGCACCGGTGTGCGACCCCTTGGGGCACTGCACTGACGTCCCGGCATGAAATCATGGGCTCGCAGACCAACCCGCCTACTGCCGAAGCGGGTTGGCGGACCACACAGGCCTCGGCCTTCAGGGGGAGGAACGATGGCGGACAGTTTCGGACCGATGCGTGACGAGGATGCCGTTGACGGCGTCCGCGTCGCAGCGGGCATCGGCCAGGACGCCGACCTGGACGCCGCGCGCAAGGAACCGATCAGGGTGCTCGTCGTGGACGACCACGCCTTGTTCCGCAGGGGCCTCGAGATCGTTCTCGCGCAGGAGGAGGACATTCAGGTGGTCGGCGAGGCCGGGGACGGGGCGGAGGCCGTGGACAAGGCCGCCGATCTGCTGCCCGACATCGTGCTCATGGATGTACGGATGCCCAAGCGCGGCGGCATCGAGGCCTGCACCTCGATCAAGGAGGTGGCCCCCAGCGCGAAGATCATCATGCTGACGATCAGTGACGAAGAGGCCGATCTCTACGATGCGATCAAGGCCGGCGCCACCGGCTATCTGCTCAAGGAGATCTCCACCGACGAGGTCGCCACGGCCATTCGCGCGGTGGCGGACGGGCAGTCGCAGATCAGTCCGTCGATGGCCTCGAAGCTGCTCACCGAGTTCAAGTCGATGATCCAGCGCACCGACGAGCGCCGGCTCGTGCCCGCGCCGCGCCTGACCGACCGCGAGCTGGAAGTCCTGAAGCTGGTGGCGACCGGGATGAACAACCGGGACATCGCCAAGGAGCTCTTCATCTCCGAGAACACCGTGAAGAACCACGTGCGCAACATCCTGGAGAAGCTGCAACTGCACTCCCGGATGGAGGCCGTGGTCTACGCGATGCGGGAGAAGATCCTCGAGATCCGGTGAGGTCCCGGGGCGGGGTTCACGTCCGGTCTCGTGGATCAGGCCCTAGGCGGTGAGCCCCCGCACCGCCGTCTTCACCGCTGCCGTCAGCGGTGCCCGCAGCTCCACGGGCGTGACCTTCTCCACCCGTACGGACGTGCAGCCCACCCAGCCCGCGGCCTCCACCAGCGCCGCGGCCATCGGCTCCACCGCCTTCGCGGTGTCGAGCGAGGCGTGCCGGGCCACCAGCGTGCTGCCCTCGCGCGCCGGGTCCACCCGGCCGAGCAGCCGGCCGCCGGAGAGCAGCGGCATCGCGAAGTATCCGTAGACCCGCTTCGGCTTCGGGACGTACGCCTCGAGGCGGTGGGTGAAGCCGAAGATCCGCTCCGTACGCGCCCGTTCCCAGATCAGTGAGTCGAAGGGCGAGAGTAGTGTCGTACGGTGCCGTCCGCGCGGCTGTGAGGCGAGCGCCGCCGGGTCGGCCCAGGCGGGCTTGGACCAGCCCTCGACCTGGACCGGGACCAGACCGGAGTCCTCGATCACCGCGTCGAACTGCTCGCTCTTGAGCCGGTGGTAGTCCGCGATGTCCGCACGCGTGCCCACACCGAGCGCCTCGCCGGACTGCCGGACCAGGCGCCGCAGGCACTCGGCGTCGTCGAGGTCGTCATGGAGCAGCCGGTCGGGGATGGCGCGCTCCGCCAGGTCGTACACCCGCTTCCAGCTGCGCCGCTCGGTGCAGACGACCTCGCCGTACATCAGCGCGCGCTCCACGGCGATCTTGGAGTCGGACCAGTCCCACCACTCGCCCTTGTTCTTCGCGCCGCCCAACTCGGTTGCGGTGAGGGGACCTTCGGCCCGCAGCTGCTTGATGACCTGCTCGTACGCCCCGTCGGCCAGCTGGTGGTTCCAGTGCGGGCGGCCGCGGTACGCGCGGCGGCGGAAGGCGAAGAGCGGCCACTCCTCGACGGGCAGGATGCAGGCCGCGTGCGACCAGTACTCAAAGGCATGGCCCTCGGTCCAATACGCGTCCTCGACCGTCCCCCGGCCGACGGCGCCGAGCCGTGCGTACGGAATCAGCTCATGGGAGCGGGCGAGCACCGAGATCGTGTCGAGCTGGACCGACCCCAGGTGCCGCAGCACCCCGCGCACCCCCGCACGCCGGTCGGGAGCGCCGAGGAATCCCTGGGCGCGCAGGGCGATACGGCGGGCGTCGTCGGCGGAGAGGGCGACGTCGGGCGTGGAGGTCATGCACGTACCGTACGAGCTGCCACTGACAACGGCCTTCGCGGGCAGTCCCGTTGTCAGTGCCCGCCGATAGCCTGAGAAGGGCTTCGGCCCCCGGGCGGGAGGGGACTGTCCAGGACGGTTCAGCTCTCGGCCGGCAGATACGCATCCTGCGAAGGCAGTCCGAGATCGCCGGGCAGCAGCGAGGCCACCCAGGTGTCGCGGCGGGTGCCCTTGTTGAGCAGGCCCGAGCGCAGCATGCCCTCCAGCTGGAAGCCGGCCTTCTCGGCGACCGCGCGCGAGGCGTGATTGCCGACCTCGGCCTTCCACTCGATGCGGTCGACGTGCAGCTCCTCGAAGCCCCAGCGCGTCACCGCGCGCACGGCCTCGGTCATATAGCCCTGGCCGCGGTGCTCCTTGACCGCCCAGAAGCCGATCTCGCGGGCATTGCCGATGCGCTCCATCAGACCGGTCACCGCCACCAGCTGACCCTGCCTGTCGAGTACGGCGAAGCAGTACTCCCTGCCGCTGACCCAGGCCTCAGGGGCGATCGTCCCGGCGAAGCTCTCCGCGTCCTCGCGGCGGTAGGGCACGGGGGTGGTCGTCCAGCGCCCGACCTCGGGGTCCTGGCAGGCCGCGTACACCGCGTCGATGTCCTGCGGGCCGAGCGGGCGGATGGTCAGGCGGCCGGTGGTGAGGGTCACGGGGTCCATTGCCGGATTCTCCGGGTGAGGGCTCACTCTTGGCCAGGGATTTTCGCGGGGAGCTGAGGGAGCGCGGCACCTTCCGGGGCTCCTGGCCGTTGGACCTGATGGTGGACCTCCCGAGGCGGTGGGCTCCTCGCATACGATGGCCGTTGCGGTGGGGTGCCCCTGCCGTGGCCGCACCACCACATAACGACCGCCCCAGGCCGCCCGACCGGCAAGGAGACCAACCCTCGTGTCCGTCTTCAACAAGCTCATGCGTGCAGGCGAAGGAAAGATCCTGCGCAAGCTGCACCGCATCGCGGACCAGGTCAACTCCATCGAAGAGGACTTCGAAGGCCTCTCCGACGCCGAGCTGCGTGCGCTCACGCAGGAGTACAAGGAGCGCTACCAGGAGTACGTCGACAGCGAGGGCAAGTCGGGCGACAGCCTCGACGACCTGCTGCCGGAGGCCTTCGCCACGGTCCGCGAGGCCGCCAAGCGCGTCCTTGGCCAGCGTCACTACGACGTACAGATCATGGGTGGCGCAGCCCTGCACATGGGCTACGTCGCGGAGATGAAGACCGGTGAGGGCAAGACCCTCGTCGGCACGCTGCCCACCTACCTCAACGCCCTCTCCGGCAAGGGCGTTCACCTGATCACGGTGAACGACTACCTGGCCGAGCGCGACTCCGAGATGATGGGCCGCGTCCACAAGTTCCTGGGCCTTCAGGTCGGCTGCATCCTCGCCAACATGACCCCGGCCCAGCGCCGCGAGCAGTACGCGTGCGACATCACGTACGGCACGAACAACGAGTTCGGCTTCGACTACCTGCGCGACAACATGGCCTGGTCGCAGGACGAGCTCGTCCAGCGAGGCCACAACTTCGCCGTGGTCGACGAGGTCGACTCGATCCTCGTCGACGAGGCCCGTACGCCGCTGATCATCTCCGGCCCGGCCGACCAGGCCACCAAGTGGTACGGCGACTTCGCCAAGCTGGTCCAGCGCCTGAAGAAGGGCGAGGCGGGACAGCCGCTCAAGGGCATCGAGGAGACCGGCGACTACGACGTCGACGAGAAGAAGCGCACCGTCGGCATCCACGAGTCCGGTGTCGCCAAGGTCGAGGACTGGCTCGGCATCGACAACCTCTACGAGTCGGTGAACACCCCGCTCGTCGGCTACTTGAACAACGCCATCAAGGCCAAGGAATTGTTCAAGAAGGACAAGGACTACGTCGTCATCGACGGCGAGGTCATGATCGTCGACGAGCACACCGGCCGTATCCTCGCCGGCCGCCGCTACAACGAGGGCATGCACCAGGCGATCGAGGCGAAGGAAGGGGTGGACATCAAGGACGAGAACCAGACGCTCGCGACGATCACCCTGCAGAACTTCTTCCGCCTCTACAAGCGCGACGACTACGAGAGCGGCCTGTCCGGCATGACCGGTACGGCGATGACCGAGGCCGCCGAGTTCCAGCAGATCTACAAGCTGGGCGTCGTGCCGATCCCGACCAACCGCCCCATGGTCCGCATGGACCAGTCGGACCTGATCTACCGCACGGAGAAGGCGAAGTTCGACGCGGTCGTCGACGACATCGCCGAGAAGCACGAGAAGGGCCAGCCGATCCTGGTCGGCACCGTCTCGGTCGAGAAGTCCGAGTACCTCTCGCAGCAGCTCTCCAAGCGCGGCATCCCGCACGAGGTGCTCAACGCCAAGCAGCACGACCGTGAGGCGATCATCGTCGCCCAGGCCGGCCGCAAGGGCGCCGTCACGGTCGCGACCAACATGGCCGGCCGTGGTACCGACATCAAGCTCGGCGGCAACCCCGAGGACCTCGCCGAGGCCGAGCTGCGCCAGCAGGGCCTCGACCCCGAGGAGCACATCGAGGAGTGGGCGGCCGCGCTGCCCGCCGCGATGAAGCGTGCCGAGCAGGCGGTCAAGGACGAGCACGACGAGGTCACCGACCTCGGCGGTCTCTACGTGCTCGGTACGGAGCGGCACGAGTCCCGCCGTATCGACAACCAGCTGCGCGGTCGTTCCGGCCGACAGGGCGACCCGGGCGAGTCCCGCTTCTACCTGTCCCTCGGCGACGACCTGATGCGCCTGTTCAAGGCGCAGATGGTCGAGCGCGTGATGTCCATGGCCAATGTGCCGGACGACGTGCCGATCGAGAACAAGATGGTCACCCGCGCCATCGCGTCCGCCCAGTCGCAGGTCGAGCAGCAGAACTTCGAGACGCGTAAGAACGTTCTGAAGTACGACGAGGTGCTCAACCGCCAGCGCGAGGTCATCTACGGCGAGCGCCGTCGCGTCCTCGAAGGCGAGGACCTGCACGAGCAGATCCGCCACTTCATGGACGACACCATCGACGCCTACATCGCGGCCGAGACCGCGGAGGGCTTCGCCGAGGACTGGGACCTCGACCGGCTGTGGGGCGCGTTCAAGCAGCTCTACCCGGTGAAGGTCACGGTCGAGGAGCTCGAGGACGAGGCCGGTGACCGAGCCGGTCTGACCGCCGAGTTCATCTCCGAGGCGATCAAGGAGGACATCCACGCGCAGTACGACGCGCGCGAGGAGCAGCTCGGCTCGGACATCATGCGTGAGCTGGAGCGGCGCGTCGTCCTGTCGGTCCTGGACCGCAAGTGGCGCGAGCACCTCTACGAGATGGACTACCTCCAGGAGGGCATCGGCCTGCGCGCGATGGCGCAGAAGGACCCCCTGGTCGAGTACCAGCGCGAGGGCTTCGACATGTTCACCGCCATGATGGACGGGATCAAGGAGGAGTCCGTCGGCTACCTGTTCAACCTGGAGGTCCAGGTCGAGCAGCAGGTCGAGGAGGTCCCGGTCGAGGACGCGAAGCCGTCCCTCGACAAGGAGGACGCCGTGCCGGCGGGTACCTCCCGTCCGGAGATCCGCGCCAAGGGCCTGGAGGCCCCGCAGCGCCGTGGCGGGCTGCACTTCTCGGCGCCGACCGTCGACGGTGAGGGCGGCGTCGTCGAGGGCGACCTGGTCGACGACGGTCCGGGCGGACCGGTGCGGTCGGCTGCGGACGGGATGACGCGGGCGGAGCGTCGCAAGGCGCAGAAGGGCGGCAGCCGCCGCCGCAAGAAGTAGCTTTCGCTGTACGTGGCCGGGGTCCCGCATTCGTGCGGGGCCCCGGTTCCGTATGCGCGGTGCTTACGCGGGAGCCCCGACCTCGACGGCGGCGCACTTCCAGCGGCGGTCGGGGCCCTGCTCCAGGCGGAAGGCCATGGCCCTGAGCTGGTCGCCGGCGGCGATGCGGGCGAAGGCTTCGATCACGCCGTCCTCGGGGCGGTGCTCACCGCAGTCGCGGATGACGGGCCGGGTGCCGCGGGTGCGCAGCGGGGTGCGTGGAGCGAGCCGTGCGAGCTGCTCGTAGGCGTCGCCCACCGTGTGGCTGAGCATCCAGTGCACGGGGCGGTGGCCGCTGAGGACGGCCAGGAGCCGTTCGGCGAACCAGTAGCGCACGACCGTCGGGCGCTGCTGGGCGGGTACGCGGCGGGGCTCCCCCGGGCGGCGCGGGTCGCGGCGCGAGGCGGGACCGCGCGGTGCCGGGCTGCGGCGTGAGGTCGGGCGGGTGCTGCGTACGGTCATGGCAAGGTCCCCGTTCTGCCTGGTCGGGTGTGGTTACCCGGCGGTAGCTCCTGGGGTTCTTGTACGGGCAGGGCGGGCGCGGTCGCAAGGCCGGGCGGGCGTGTGCCGGAGTGGCGGGGGAGTTCACCTATCAGGGTGGCCACGCCCTGTGGGGGCGGGCCGGGCGAGGTCCGCGGTGGGCGTCGGGTTGACGCTTCGCGATGTCCTGGCGGCAACTCGAAAGGGGACTCCCGCACGTATCCTGAAGGCCTTCCCACGTGACGTGGAAGCCCCATCCCGATGACGAAAGCGGCGGATACATGCGTGTCTACGTCCCCCTGACACTTGCCGGTCTCGTGCAGGCACACAAGGCGGCCGAGCTCGGACCGGGACCGCTGACGGCGTACGCGGTGACGCCGGCGCTGCGGGAGTGGTACGTGTCCGACGACATCGAGGAGCTGGAGTACGCGGCGCTCAGCAGGGCCGCGGCGGCGTCCCTGCGGCTCCTTGCCGGGGACCCCACGGCTGTGCCGCGCCGGGTCGTGGTGGCGGTCGACGTACCGGACGCCGACGCGGCCGTGGACCCCGACCGCGGGCTCGACCCCGGCGCGCTCGGCGAGGTCCGCCTGGCCAAGGCCGTACCGCTCACGAAGGCCGCGGCCGTCCATGTCGACGCGGACGAAGCGGTGGCGGACATCGCCGCCGCGGCTTCCGCGCTGGGGGCGGCGGATCTCGGCGACGACGACGCCCAGTTCACCGTGGACGGCGCCGAGGACCACGAACTGCTGTGGTTCGCGATCCAGGAGATCCCGAACCTGATCGGCTGAGCTTGGCCCGTACGCGTATGGGCGGCTGGCGCCTGTCTTGTGGATCAGGCCGGATCCACAGGACAGGTTCTAGTCCGCCACGCGCAGCGCCGCCAGCCGCTCCGTGAAGGGGACGACCTCGAACCCGTCCGTCGGGTCGGTCGAGGTGATCGCGCCGTGCAGTGAACGGGGCGCGATCGCCGCGGTGGTGTCGACGTCCGGTGCGGTCGCGGTCGCGGACGGTCCGGCTGTGAACGGTCCGGCTGCGGACGGTGCCATGAAGCGCG
This sequence comes from Streptomyces mesophilus, assembly GCF_011044995.1. Classification (GTDB taxonomy): domain Bacteria; phylum Actinomycetota; class Actinomycetes; order Streptomycetales; family Streptomycetaceae; genus Streptomyces; species Streptomyces mesophilus. The sequence goes on from NZ_JAAKZW010000047.1 coordinate 21,434, forward strand.
CCAGCTCCCGGCCCGCCCGGGTGATCCGCTGCGCGAGGCCCTCTTCGCCCCAGTCCTCGGAGGCCGCGTACACGGCGGTCGGCAGGACGAGGGCGCGCAGGTAGGTGAAGAGCGGGCGCAGCGCGTGCTCGGTGACCAGCGAGTGACGTGCGGTCCCGCCGGTCGCGGCGGCGAGCACCGGCTTGCCGGTGAGGGCGTCCTTGTCGATGACGTCGAAGAACGACTTGAACAGACCGCTGTACGACGCGGCGAAGACGGGCGTGACCGCGATCAGACCGTCGGCCGCCGCCACCGTGTCGAGCGCGGCGGCGAGCCGGGCGGGCGGGAAGCCGGTGACGAAGTGCTGGGCGATCTCCGTGGCGAGGTCACGCAGTTCGATCACCTCGACCTCGGCGTCCACCTGCTCCAGGGCCGCCGCCGCGAGGCGGTCGGCGAGGAGCCGGGTGGACGACGGGGAGCTCAGCCCCGCCGAGACGACGACGAGTTTCATGCGTGCGTGCCTTCCTCGTTCTCGGCGGCCGCGCGGGCCACACGGGCGGCGTGGGTGGGGGCGTCGGGGACGTTCGCCGGCTTGAGGTTCGCGAACTCCTTGCGCAGGACGGGGACGACCTCCTCGCCGAGCAGGTCAAGCTGCTCCAGGACGGTCTTCAGGGGCAGGCCGGCGTGGTCGATCAGGAACAGCTGGCGCTGGTAGTCGCCGGCATAGTCGCGGAAGGACAGGGTCCGCTCGATGACTTCCTGCGGGGAGCCGACGGTCAGCGGGGTCTGGGAGGTGAACTCCTCGAGCGAAGGGCCGTGTCCGTACACCGGTGCGTTGTCGAAGTACGGGCGGAACTCCCGTACGGCGTCCTGGGAGTTCTTCCGCAGGAACACCTGGCCGCCGAGGCCGACGACCGCCTGCTCCGGGGTGCCGTGCCCATAGTGGGCGTAACGCTGCCGGTAGAGGTTCACCATCTGCTTCGTGTGGGACGCCGGCCAGAAGATGTTGTTGTGGAAGAAGCCGTCGCCGTAATACGCGGCCTGCTCGGCGATCTCCGGGGAGCGGATGGAGCCGTGCCACACGAAGGGCGCGACGCCGTCGAGCGGGCGGGGCGTGGACGTGAAGGACTGCAGCGGCGTACGGAACTTGCCCTTCCAGGTCACCACGTCCTCGTCCCACAGGCGGCGCAGGAGGGCGTAGTTCTCGACGGCGAGGTCGATGCCGTCGCGGATGTCCTTGCCGAACCACGGATAGACCGGGCCGGTGTTGCCGCGGCCCATCATCACGTCCACCCGGCCGTCCGCGATGTGCTGGAGCATCGCGAAGTCCTCGGCGATCTTCACCGGGTCGTTGGTGGTGATCAGCGTGGTGGAGGTGGAGAGGATCAGATTCTCGGTGCGGGCGGCGATGTAGCCGAGCATCGTCGTGGGCGAGGACGGGACGAACGGCGGGTTGTGGTGCTCGCCGGTCGCGAAGACATCGAGACCGACCTCCTCCGCCTTGAGCGCGATGGCCAGCATCGCCTTGATCCGCTCGTGCTCGGTGGGCGCGCGACCGGTGGTCGGGTCGACCGTGACGTCGCCGACGGTGAAGATCCCGAACTGCATGGCTGCTCACCTTCACTAGTTGTTTACGATTCAACTATATCAGCCGAACGGTGCGCCGGGTGCGGCTATTCCCGGGCTCTCCCGTGCCGGCGGCAGTATCAGTGGGCGTGGCTCGGGCTGTCGGTGGGAGTGGGTACCGTCGAGGCATGGGGAAGCAAGCACACATCGTCTGGGACTGGAACGGGACGCTGTTCCACGACATCGACGCCGTCATCCAGGCCACCAACGCCTCGTTCGCCGAGATCGGGCTCGCGCCGATCACGCTGGAGCGGTACCGGGAGCTTTACTGCGTGCCCGTGCCCAAGTTCTACGAGCGCCTGATGGGGCGGCTGCCGACCGCCGAGGAGTGGGTCGTCATGGACGAGGCGTTCCACCGTCACTACTGGGCGTTCGCCGAGTCCGCCGCTCTCGCGGAGGGGGCGGCCCTGCTCCTCGCCGAGTGGCAGTCGGCCGGCCTGACGCAGTCGATGTGTTCGCTGGCGCCTCATGAGCGGCTGCTGCCGATCGTCCGTACGCACGGGATCGAGGAGCGGTTCGTACGGGTCGACGGGCGCGTGGGGGACTCCACGGAAGGCAAGGCGCTGCAGATGGCGCGCCATCTCGCGGCGCTGCCCGGGATCGATCCCGGGCGGGCCGTCGTGATCGGTGACGCGGTCGATGACGCGTTGGCCGCGGCGCATGTGGGGGCCCTTGCCGTGCTGTACACCGGGGGGTCGCACAGTCGGGCCAGTCTGGCCGTGGCGGGGGTGCCGGTGGTCGACACCCTGGCGGATGCGGTGGCCGAGGCGGAGCGGCTGGTGGCGTAGCCCCGCCCCGGCGGGGCTGAGTTACGTCACGGGCGCCTTCGCCCGCAGCACTGTGAGGAACTCGCGCATCCAGCGGGAGTGATCCGGCCAAGCGCGGGCCGACACCAGCGTGCCGTCGACCACGGCCTCCGCGTCCTGGAAGGTCGCGCCGGCCGCCTGCATGTCCAGCTCGAGGGCCGGGTACGCCGTGACGCGGCGGCCGCTCAGGCTGCCGATCGCCGCCGTGAGCAGAGGGCCGTGGCAGATCTGGGCCACCGGCTTGTCCGTGTCGAAGAAGGTCTTGATGATCTTCCGGAGTTCCGGGTCGTTGCGCAGGTACTCGGGTGCGCGGCCGCCCGGGATCACCAGCGCCACGTACTGCCCGGGGTCGACCTCCGAGAAGGCGAGGTCGGCCGGCCAGGTGTAGCCCGGCTTCTCCGTGTACGTGTCGAAGCCCGGCTCGAAGTCATGCACCACGAACTGGAGCTTCTTGCGGGCCGGCGCCGCGATGTGCACGTCGTAGCCCTCTTCGCGCAGCCGCTGGTAGGGGTAGAGGACCTCCAGGGATTCCGCCGCGTCACCCGTCACGATCAGGATTTTTGCTGACATCGCCGCTCCCGCTCCCCATGAGATGTGGACCCCGGGCGCCCGATGGGACGGCCGGGCCGTCCCGGTCAACGTGCCCCCGCGGCGGGCGTTTGCCAAGAGGGGCCGTCATGGAAACGGCCCGATACGCCCCTTCCGTACCCCACGTCGCTGTCCGGAACGTCAAAGTTCACCCCCAGCTTTTGTGCCCATACGGCACATGCCGGTCCCGGGGGAGAGGGCGATAGCCTGTAGGGCGTGATCAGTGCGATAAGCCGCGGGGGCATCGGAGCCCCCTGCCTTCGCCCGGCCGACCGCCGGGCGCGGGAGGCCGCTGAGATCTCGTTCCGGGGCGCGCCAGTGACATTGGCCGATTACGCCCCTCGCTCTTCCGATTGCGGCATACCGTCGACAGCGACCCCCACCCCGGGCGCGACGTTGTGCCGTAATTTTTATGAGTTCGGTGAGTTCAGTGCGTTTGCTGAGTTCGCCGGGTTCGACCGATTCCTTCTACGTCACGCAACGGCGCGCGACAGGAGCAGAGGACATGCAGACCAAGCTGGACGAAGCCAAGGCCGAGCTGCTCGCAAGGGCCGCCCGAGTCGCTGAGCACAGCCCGGTCGGGGGACAGCTCCCGACCGGTGCCACGCGTGAGGACGACAAGCCGGACGGCGACACCGTTCTCACGTATCTCCAGCGCTACTACCTGCACACGGCGCCCGAGGACCTGACCGACCGCGACCCGGTCGATGTCTTCGGTGCCGCGCTTTCGCACTACCGCCTGGCCGAGAACCGGCCGCAGGGCACCGCGAACGTCCGGGTGCACACCCCGACCGTCGAGGAGAACGGCTGGACCTCCAGCCACTCCGTGGTCGAGGTGGTCACGGACGACATGCCGTTCCTCGTGGACTCGGTGACCAACGAGCTGTCCCGCCAGGGCCGCGGCATCCATGTCGTGATCCACCCGCAGGTGGTCGTACGCCGTGATGTCACCGGCAAGCTGATCGAGGTCCTCGCCGACAACACGGCGGCCGAGGCGGCCGCGGAGGCCGGGCACGAGACGCTCGTCGAGTCCTGGATCCACGTCGAGATGGACCGCGAGACCGACCGCGCGGACCTCAAGCAGATCACCAACGATCTCCTGCGCGTCCTGTCCGACGTCCGAGAGGCCGTCGAGGACTGGGAGAAGATGCGCGACTCCGCGCTGCGCATCGCCGAGGACCTGCCCGCCGAGCCCACCGCCGACGATCTGCGCGAGCAGGACATCGAGGAGGCCCGCGAGCTGCTTCGCTGGCTGGCCGCCGACCACTTCACGTTCCTGGGCTACCGCGAGTACGACCTCACCGACGACGACTCGCTCACCGCCGTGCCCGGCACCGGCCTGGGCATCCTGCGCTCCGACCCGCAGCACGCCGGCGGCGACGAGGCCCACCCGGTCAGCCCGTCCTTCAACCGGCTGCCCGCCGACGCCCGCGCCAAGGCGCGTGAGCACAAGATCCTGGTGCTCACCAAGGCCAACAGCCGCGCCACCGTGCACCGCCCGAGCTACCTCGACTACGTGGGCGTCAAGAAGTTCGACGCCGAGGGCAACGTCGTCGGTGAGCGCCGCTTCCTGGGCCTGTTCTCGTCCGCCGCGTACACCGAGTCCGTGCGCCGCGTCCCGGTGATCCGCCGCAAGGTGGAAGAGGTGCTCAAGGGCGCCGGCTTCTCGCCCAACAGCCACGACGGCCGCGACCTGATGCAGATCCTCGAGACGTATCCGCGCGACGAGCTCTTCCAGACCCCGGTCGACGAGCTGCGTGAGATCGCCACCAGCGTGCTGTACCTCCAGGAGCGCCGGCGCCTGCGGCTCTACCTGCGCAAGGACGAGTACGGGCGCTACTACTCGGCCCTCGTCTACCTGCCGCGCGACCGCTACACCACCGGTGTGCGCCTGCGGATCATCGACATCCTCAAGGAGGAACTGGGCGGCGCCAGCGTCGACTTCACCGCCTGGAACACCGAGTCGATCCTGTCCCGGCTGCACTTCGTCGTCCGGGTCGCGCCGGGCACCGAGCTGCCGGAGCTCTCCGACGCGGACAAGGAGCGGATCGAGGCGCGGCTCGTCGAGGCCGCCCGCTCCTGGGCCGACGGCTTCGCCGAGGCGCTGAACGCCGAGTGCGGCGAGGAGCGCGCGGCCGAGCTGCTCCGCAAGTACTCGGGCGCCTTCCCCGAGGGCTACAAGGCCGATCACTCGCCGCGCTCCGCGGTCGCCGACCTCGTGCACCTGGAGGCCCTGGGCAAGAGCGAGCAGGACTTCGCGCTCTCGCTCTACGAGCCCGTGGGCGCGGGCCCCGGCGAGCGCCGCTTCAAGATCTACCGCTCCGGCGAGCAGGTCTCGCTCTCCGCGGTCCTGCCCGTCCTGCAGCGGCTCGGCTGCGAGGTCGTCGACGAGCGCCCGTACGAACTGCGCTGCAGCGACCGCAGCAACGACGCGTGGATCTACGACTTCGGTCTGCGCATGCCGAAGTCCAACGGCAACGGCGACTACCTCGCCGACGACGCCCGCGAGCGCTTCCAGCAGGCCTTCGCCGCCGTGTGGACCGGCGAGGCCGAGAACGACGGCTTCAACTCCCTCGTGCTGCGCGCCGGTCTGAACTGGCGGCAGGCGATGGTGCTTCGCGCGTACGCCAAGTACCTGCGCCAGGCGGGCGCCACGTTCAGCCAGGACTACATGGAGGACACCCTCCGCAACAACGTCCACACCACGCGCCTGCTGATCTCGCTGTTCGAGGCGCGGATGTCCCCGGACCGCCAGCGGGCCGGCACCGAGCTGACCGACGGGCTGCTCGAAGAGCTCGACGGTGCGCTCGACCAGGTCGCATCCCTCGACGAGGACCGGATCCTGCGGTCCTTCCTCGTGGTCATCAAGGCGACCCTGCGCACGAACTTCTTCCAGGAGGCCGGGGGCGGCAGGCCGCACTCCTACGTCTCGATGAAGTTCGACCCGCAGGCCATCCCGGACCTGCCGGCGCCCCGCCCCGCGTTCGAGATCTGGGTGTACTCGCCCCGTGTCGAGGGTGTGCACCTGCGCTTCGGCAAGGTCGCGCGCGGCGGGCTGCGCTGGTCCGACCGGCGTGAGGACTTCCGTACGGAGATCCTCGGCCTGGTCAAGGCGCAGATGGTGAAGAACACGGTCATCGTGCCCGTCGGCGCCAAGGGCGGGTTCGTCGCCAAGCAGCTGCCCGACCCCGCGAAGGACCGGGACGCGTGGATGGCGGAGGGCATCGCCAGCTACAAGACCTTCATCTCGGCGCTGCTCGACATCACCGACAACATGGTGGCCGGCGAGGTCGTGCCGCCCGCCGATGTCGTACGGCACGACGAGGACGACACCTACCTCGTGGTCGCGGCCGACAAGGGCACGGCGACGTTCTCGGACATCGCCAACGCGGTGGCCGAGTCGTACAACTTCTGGCTCGGCGACGCCTTCGCCTCCGGCGGCAGCGCGGGCTACGACCACAAGGGCATGGGCATCACCGCCCGCGGCGCCTGGGAGTCCGTGAAGCGGCACTTCCGCGAGCTCGGCGTCGACACCCAGTCCGAGGACTTCACGGTCGTCGGCGTCGGCGACATGAGCGGTGACGTGTTCGGCAACGGGATGCTGCTCTCCGAGCACATCCGCCTGGTCGCCGCCTTCGACCACCGGCACATCTTCATCGACCCGAACCCGGACGCGGCCGTCTCCTACGCCGAGCGCCGCCGACTGTTCGAGCTGCCCCGCAGCTCCTGGGCCGACTACAACACCGAGCTGCTCTCCGCGGGTGGCGGGATCTTCCCCCGTACGGCCAAGGCGATCCAGCTCAACGCGCACATCCGCCAGGCACTCGGCATCGAGTCCGGGATCGCGAAGATGACCCCGGCCGAGCTGATGCAGACGATTCTCAAGTCGCCGGTCGACCTGCTGTGGAACGGCGGCATCGGCACGTACGTGAAGTCGTCGGCCGAATCGCACACGGACGTCGGCGACAAGGCCAACGACGCGATCCGCGTCGACGGCGCCGACCTGCGTGTCAAGGTCGTCGGCGAGGGCGGCAACCTGGGGCTCACCCAGCTCGGCCGGATCGAGTTCGCGCAGCACGGCGGCCGCGTCAACACCGACGCGATCGACAACAGCGCGGGCGTGGACACCTCGGACCACGAGGTGAACATCAAGATCCTGCTGAACGCGGTCGTGGCCGACGGCGACATGACGGTCAAGCAGCGCAACAAGCTGCTCGCCGAGATGACCGACGAGGTCGGCCACCTGGTGCTGCGCAACAACTACGCGCAGAACACCGCCCTGGCCAACGCCCTCGCGCAGTCCTCCAGCATGCTCCACGCCCAGCAGCGCTTCATGCGCACGCTGGTGCGCGAGGGCCGGCTCGACCGGGCCATCGAGTTCCTGCCGACCGACCGGCAGATCCGCGAGCGCCTCGGCAACGACCTGGGTCTGACCCAGCCGGAGACGGCGGTGCTTCTGGCGTACACGAAGATCACCGTCGCCGAGGAGCTGATCTCCACCGGTCTGCCCGACGACCCGTATCTGCAGAGCCTGCTGCACGCCTACTTCCCGACGGCGCTGCGCAGCAAGTTCACCGAGCAGATCGAGGCGCACGCGCTGCGCCGCGAGATCGTCACGACGGTCCTGGTGAACGACACGGTCAACGCGGGCGGCACCAGCTTCCTGCACCGGATGCGCGAGGAGACCGGCGCCTCGCTCGAAGAGGTCGTACGGGCGCACACCGCGGCCCGCGAGATCTTCGGGCTCTCCGAGGTGTGGGACGGGGTCGAGGCCCTGGACAACGTGGTCGCCGCCGACGTCCAGACCCGGATCCGGCTGCACTCGCGCCGGCTCGTCGAGCGCGGCACCCGCTGGCTGCTCAACAACCGGCCGCAGCCGCTCGAGCTGGCCGAGACGATCGGCTTCTTCAGCGAGGGCGTCCACCAGGTGTGGGGCGAGCTGCCGAAGCTCCTGCGCGGCGCGGACCTCGAGTGGTACCAGCAGATCTTCGAGGAGCTGACCGCGGCCGCCGTGCCGGAGGAGCTGGCGCAGCAGGTGGCCGGGTTCTCCTCGGCGTTCCCGGCGCTCGACATCGTGCTGATCGCCGACCGCGTGGGCAAGGACCCGATGGCCGTCGCCGAGGTCTACTACGACCTCGGGGACCGGCTCACCATCACCCAGCTGATGGACCGGATCAGCGCCCTGCCCCGTACCGACCGCTGGTCGTCCATGGCCCGCGCGGCGATCCGCGAGGACCTGTACGCGGCGCACGCGGCGCTCACCTCGGACGTCCTGTCCGTGGGCAACGGCAGCTCGACGCCGGAGCAGCGGTTCAAGTCCTGGCAGGAGAAGAACGCCGCGATCCTGGGCCGCGCGAAGACGACCCTGGACGAGATCCAGGGCTCGGACTCGTTCGACCTGGCGAACCTGTCGGTGGCGATGCGCACGATGCGGACGCTGTTGCGCACGCACTCGTAACGGGATAACGCCTCCTGGCCGAGCACCTCGGAGCCGACCGCTCCGAGGTGTTCGGCCGTTTTGCGGCGGGGAGGGCCGTGGGTTTCCGGCGCTGAGGTCCGTGGAGCTGACGCCCCTACACGGTCTTTATGCTGTTAAATCGGGCATTTGGGTTAAGGTGGGTGCGATTGTGTACGCGCACCGAGGACCTCAGATGCTGACGAAGACCCTTGTGTCACCGACGCCCCTGCCCGCGGCCTGGGCGGACACCGCGCTGACCGTCGTCATGCCCACGTACAACGAAGCGGGCAACCTGCCGCGGATGGCCGAGACGCTGATGGCGCTCGCCGAGGAGCTGCCGGGCCTGAGCCTGCTCGTCGTCGACGACTCCAGCCCGGACGGCACCGGCGAGCTCGCCGAGTCCCTGGCCGAGCGCTACAACACGCACCGCGTCCGCATGCGGGTCCTGCACCGCACCGAGAAGGACGGCCTCGGCCGCGCCTACGCGGCGGGCATGACCCGTGCCGTCGAGGACGGCGCAGCGTACGTGCTGCAGATGGACGCCGACGGCAGCCACCCGGCACAGAAGGTCGCCGAGATGCTCGGCGTCGCGCTGTCCACCGGTGCCGGTGTCGTGGTCGGCAGCCGCTACGTGCCGGGCGGCTCGCTCTCGGACGCGTGGGGCGCGCACCGCAAGCTGCTCTCGCGCTGGGCCAACACCTACGCGAGCGCGATCCTCGGCACCCGCGTCCGCGACATCACCGGCGGCTTCAACCTGTGGCGCGCGGACACCCTGCGCGCGATCGACCTCGCGTCGGTGGGCAGTGCGGGCTACAGCTTCCAGGTCGAGATGAAGTACGCGGCGCTGCGCCGCGGCTTCGGCGTGATGGAGGTGCCCATCCACTTCGAGGACCGCACGGTCGGCGAGTCGAAGATGAACTTCGCGGTGCAGCTGGAGTCCATGGCGATGCCGTGGAAGCTGCGTGCCGCCGCCCGGGGCCGGCGCTGAACACCCGCCGCGCAGAGACGAGTTGGTGAGCATCCCACGATGACCACATTGCAGGACACCCCCACCGTGGCGCTGCCGGAGGCGGCGCCACGCCCTCGTGCGCGCCGCATGGCCCGCTACGGCAAGGAGCTGGCGAAGTTCGGGATCGTCGGCGGCAGCGGCGTCGGCGTCAACTTCGTCGTCTTCAACCTGCTGCTTCACGGCCTCGGCTGGGGCGCGATGACCGCCACGGTGCTCGCGAGCTGTATCGCCATGGGCACCAACTACCTCGGCTTCCGCTTCTTCGCCTACCGGGACCGCGACAAGCGCACCAAGCAGCAGATCCTGCTGTTCTTCGTGTTCAGCGGGATCGGGGTCGCGGTCGAGAGCGGCCTGTTCTACGTGGCGTACCACGGCATGGCGATGGACGGACCGCTCGGCTCGAACATCGCCAAGGCCGGCTCGATCGTCCTTGCGTCCGCGTTCCGCTTCCTCGTCTACCGCACCTGGGTCTTCCAGCATGACGCGCAGCGCGGCTGAACGGGCCGCGCGCAGGCGGCGGTTGGTGCGGGCGCTGCCGCTGCTCGCCGTGGTCGCCCTCGTGGTGCTGCATGTCTTCGGCTACCCGGCGACGCGTTTCTCCAACGACTCGTACCGCTATGCCCGCGCCGCCTACGAGTTCCTCGGCGACTCCCCGAAGGCCGCGCAGGACAAGGCGGTCACCGCGTACTGCACCGACACCGCCAAGCTGGTGCAGCGCAACCGGATGCTGGACCAGCTCGCCTTCCGTGAGCCGGGAAAGCAGGCGGAGTACGTCGCGAACTGCGAGAAGAAGTACGCGAACGGCCTTGAACCGACCGATCCGCGCTACGAGAAGATCTTCCACACCCGGCCCGCGTACCCCTTGATGGCCGCGCCCTTCGTGGCCCTGCTCGGCGCCAAGGCGGGCCTGACCGCGGTGGCGCTGGGCTTCACCGCGCTGGCCGGCCTGCTCGTGTACCTGCTGCTTCGCGCGCTGCGGGCACCGCCGCCGATCGCCGTACTCGGGCAGGTTCTCTATTACGTGACGCCGCTGGCCGCATGGGGCGGCAGGCCGCTCACCGAAGGGCCGATGCTGGCGCTGATGACGGCGCTGCTGCTGGCCGCCGTATGGCTGCTGCAGGGGCGGGTCGCGGCCGGGGCCTGGCTGTTCGCGGGGGCCTTCGCGCTCGGGCTCGGGGTGAAGTACTCCAGCTTCCTGATGGCCGCACCCTTCCTGACGCTCGCCGCGGTGGCCGCCCTCGTCTTCGTGCCGCGCGTCCGCCATCGCGGCACCTGGTGGCTGGCCGGACTCTCCGCGGGCGGCACCGTCGTCGCGCTCGTCCTGAGCAAGGTGCTCGGGCTGCCCGGCATGGGCGAGTCGCTGCAGGACACGTTCACGTTGCACTGGTCCCGGCCGGAGATCGCCGATCCCTGGCGGGCGCTCGCGCGTCTGAACCTCAACTACTGGTGGCAGTGGCTGCAGAAGGAGGCGCTCGCGCCGATGCTGCTGCTCCTGCTGGCCATCGGCCTGTGGGGCGCCTGGAAGCGGTCCGTGCCGGTCGCCCTGTGCGTGGCCGCGATGGGGCTCGTCGGCTTCGGCACGATGGCCGCGCATCCGCTGGAGGTCGAGCAGGACCGCCTGTACGTACAGGTGTGGCTGGTCGTGGTGATCGGGGTGCCGCTGGCCCTCGACCGCATGTGGCGGGTGGCCCTGGCGCAGGGCGCCGCGGCCGGATCGGTGGAAGCGGCGCTCAGCGCGTCCGAGCCCCCGGCTCCCGGGCCTCAGACTCCCGAGCCCCCGGCTCCCGGCTCCCAGACCCCCGCGTCCCAGCGGACAGGCTGAACGCCCGCCGCAGCAGCGCACCGCCCGGCCGTTCCACGTACCGGTGGATCAGCCACGCCACGCAGACCATCACGGCGACGGCGGCCGACAGCAGCACCCACGGCGGGAGCGCGTCCCGCCACAGGTGCAGCAGATGCACGCCGATCGCCTGGTGGATCAGATACAGCGGATACGAGATCGCTCCGGCGGTCGTCAGCCAGCGCCAGTCGATGCGGTCGAGGTACCCGAGCGCCACGGCCGCCATCAGCACGTAGAACGCCGTCACCACGGCCACGCACACGGTCCATGACAGCCGGTGCGAGTGCGGGCTGTAGTGCGCGGAGACCTCGATCATGCTGTGCTGCGCGAGCAGCCAGTTGACGCCGAGCAGCGCCCACGGGGCACCCTGGCGCGGGCCGTTCCTGCGGATCAGGTAGAAGGCGATACCGGAGAGGAACAGGGGCGCGTAGACCGGGTTGGCGAGCAGCCCGAGCACCGGAAGGCCGGCCGCGGGCGCGAGCACCACGGCCAGCGTCCACAGCCAGCAGAAGGCGACAACTCGCTTACGGGTCACGCCGATCCAGGCGACCACCGCGAAGAGCAGATAGAAGCGCAGCTCGGCCCAGAGGGTCCAGTACGAGTGGTCGACATCGTCGACGCCGAGCGGGTTCTGCACCATCGTCAGATTGGTCAGGATCTGGCTGATGGTCGGCCGGTCGCCCTCGGTGGGCAGCCCGGGAAGCAGCAGGAAGGCTCCGGTGGCGAGCACACAGAACCAGTACGCGGGGAACAGCCGCACCACCCGGCTGCGGACGAAGGCCGTGAGCGGCTTGCCCCAGGCCGACATGCAGATGACGAACCCGCTGATGAGGAAGAAGAGTTCGACACCCAGCCAGGCATACGGGGCGATCGCGCCGAGCACGGGAAAGGTCCGCTGGGGGTCGGACCAGCCGCCTTCGCCGACGTAGTGGTAGAGCACGACGAGCAGCGCCGCGAGCAGCCGCAGGCCGTCGAGCACGCGCAGCCGGCCGGCCGTGCGCGGCGCCTCGGGCGCGCGGGTGGGCAGGGACGGGGCAGTGAGCACAGACACAGTGATTTCTCCGGGACGCGCGCCTAGCGCAGCGCCAGCTTGCGCAGCGCGCCCGCGCGCCGCTTGACCGGCCGCAGCGCCTTGACCACCGCGCCCACCGGCGCCCAACGCACCTGAAGCCGCCCGGAGTTACGTCCCTCCGGCTCCACGGTCACCCGATGCGGCACCCCGAAGCGAGGTCGCAGCACCGTCGTCAGCGGTGTGAACTCCAGCGGCGCGAGCAGCAGGCCCGTATTGCGCTGGCGGTCCTGCTCCAGCTCCAGGATCGGGTGACGGACGCCCGAGAAACCCTGAAGCGGCAGTTCGGCCGCGGACAGATCAAGGCGTACGGACCCTTCGTAGACGCCGGGACCCACCACGTCGAGGCGGAAGCGCTCGGTGTGGCGGCGGCCGCCGGGCGCGATGTGCAGGGCGGCCACATGCGGGCCGACGGCCAGCTGGCGGCCCGGGTCGTAGGTGCGGACCGTCAGGTCGAGCGTGCCAGGAGCGCCCGCCGTGACCGAGGTGATCTCGTGGCGGAAGTGCGCGGTGGTGAACGGCCGGGTCACCAACTCCTCGTCGCTGAGGTCGAGTTCGCCCTTGGTCTGCTCGGTGACGGGGACTCGTGCGCCCCAGTACACCCGCCCGGTCTCGTCGGTGACCGTCTCGCGCGGCGCCACCCCGTGGCCCATGCCGCGCGCGGCGATCTGCGCGTCGGCCAGGCGCCCGTCGCGAAGCAGCTGGATCACCACGCGCTCGGCGCGCGGCAGCCGGGCCAGCGCGGCCGGGGAGACGGACTCCAGATACGGGACCACCGCGCCCGCGAACGAACGGATCCAGTCCTCGTCGCGGAACGGCAGATCACCCGCGTACATCCGGAAGTCGTGCTTGAGGAACTTGTAGTCCTTGTCCTCGCGCAGCCCGGCATGCCCGCTGGAGACGAGGAACTCGTCGATCAGGGTCTGGACGTGGATACGGTCCCGTACGTTGCTGATCTTGTGGCGCTGATTCGAGATCGAGGCGGCGCCGGCGGCCGCGAACGGCTCGATGTACCAGCGGTAGACCGGCTCGGGCACGATCGTGAACGCCCTGGCCAGGCAGTACGCCTGCGCGGAGAACAGCTGGTCCTCGTAGTGGATGCCCTCGGGGAAGCGCAGCTCGTGCCGGTCGAGGAAGTCCTTGGTGTACATCTTCGAGGTCGACAGGTGCTCGAAGAGCAGCCGCGGTTCGGCGTCGATGCCCTCGACCGTACGGCGTTCGGCGACCAGGTCCGGCATCCACAGCGTGCGCTTGCCGGTGTCGACGCGGACCCTCTCGACCTGCCCCATCGCGAAGTCGATCTCCCGCTCGCGATGGGCTTCGAGGAGCAACTCGACGGCGCGCGGCGGCAGTTCGTCGTCGCTGTCGAGGAACATCAGATACGGGGCGCGCGCGATCTCCATGGCGCGGTTGCGCGGTGCGCTGCAACCGCCGCTGTTGACCGGGAGGCGCAGATAGCGCACCCGCCGGTCCTCGGACTCCAGCTGCCGCGCCACCTCGGGGGTGTGGTCGGTGGAGCAGTCGTCGCTGATGATGATCTCGATGTTGGCGTGGGTCTGCTCACGCAGCGAGGCCACCGCGCGGGGCAGCCGGTCGGCGTCGTTGTAGACGATCACCGTGACGGTCACATCGGGCAGGGCGCTCATCAGGCTGCTTCTTCCGGGGTCGGTGCGGGCGTACGGTCCTCGACGGGGATGATCTTCGGCAGGGCCTCGGGCCGTTCGCCGAGGAAGACCCGGCGCACCACGCGCTCGGCGGCCGCCCCGTCGTCGAACTCACAAAAGCGCTGCCGGAACCCGGCCCGCAGCTTGGCGGAGCCGCTGTCGCGCCAGGCGTCACCGCGCAGGATCTCGGTCAACTCGTCCTGGGTGCGCGCCACTTGGCCCGGTGGTTCGGCGAGCAGATCGAAGTAGACGCCGCGGGTGCGGGAGTACATCTCCCAGTCGTCGGCGTAGATCACGATCGGCCGGTCGAGGTTGGCATAGTCGAACTGGATCGAGGAGTAGTCCGCGATCAGCGCGTCCGCCGCGAGACAGACGTCCTCCACGGGGTCGTACGCGGAGACGTCGATGACCCGGCCCGTGCCGCGAAGGCGGGCGAGCGGCGAGGCGGAACCTCCGTAGAAGTAGTGCCCGCGCACCAGGAGCACCGTGTCCTCGCCGAGCGATTCGGCGAGCGCGGCGAGGTCGAGGCGCGGGGTCCAGCCGGCCTCGTAGTCGCGGTGCGTCGGCGCGTACAGCAGGGCCCGCTTGCCGGGGGCGATGCCGAGCTTGGCGCGCACGGCCCGTACGTCGGCGGCGTCCGCCCGGTAGAACACGTCGTTGCGCGGATAGCCGTAGTCGAGCGGGGTGTAGTGCGAGGGGTAGGCGTGCGCCCACATCCGGGTGGAGTGGCTGTTGGCCGAGAGGCTGTAGTCCCAGCGGTCCACCCGGGCAAGGAGCGCACGGAAGTTGAGGCCCTTCGAGGCCGCCGGGAAGTCCATCTGGTCCAGGCCCATGCGCTTGAGCGGGGTGCCGTGATGGGTCTGGATGTAGGTCTGCTCGGGGCGTTTGACCAGCATGTTGGGGAAGTTGACGTTGTTCACCAGGAAGCCCGCGCGGCCCAGGACGTCGAGATAGGGCTTGCTGCCCGGCACCACATGGTCCGTGCCCGGCGGCAGCAGCGGCACCTTGTCCGCGCTCACCACCCACACCGGGTGGATCTCCGGGGCGAGTTCGGCGAGCTTCGCGGCGATCGCGCCCGGGTTGCAGGCCACGCCCCGGTCCCAGTACGCGGAGAACACCGCGAGCTCCCGGTCGACCGGCCGGCTGCGCGCCTTCTCGTAGCGACGCCGGCGCAGGCTCGCGCCGAGCTTGCGCTTCCTCTTGTGCAGCGTCGTCGTCAGGTCGCGCTGTTTGCGATTGGCCTTCTGCAGGGTGCGATACGCGGCGAACTGCCCCTTGACCAGCAGGTTCTGCCGCACTCCGGCCAGCCCGTCGGGGGCGGCGTGCCCCTCCGGGCGGAAGCGGACCGCGTGCTCGCAGGCGCGGCGGAAGAACTCGGGGGCCAGCTCCTCGGGCAGCAGTCCGGGGCGGGCGATGATCCGCAGATAGTCGGCCGTCATCCGGTCGTACAGCACCCCGCGTACGGACACCGGGGCGTTCTCCGCCAGCGCCCAGATCTCCTCGTACTCGTCGAAGAGCGCGTAGTGCTGCTCGGCGGTCAGGGGCGGCAGGCTCGCGCGGCGCAGCCGGCGCTCGGCGAGCAGCGCGGTGTCGAGGCAGGCGATGCGGTCGGCCAGCAGCAACGAGGCGTAGGCGGTGGCGAGTTCACCGGCCGGTGCCGGATCGTCGAGCAGTCCGCTGTCGAGGCGGTCGCGGTAGAACGCGGCGCGCAGCGCGCGGTTGCCGAGCAGCGGGGTGACATCGAGCAGGGTGGGCGCGGCGGCGAGCCCCCGTGCCTCGTGACCGGCCGCCGCCAGGATCTTGGTGTCGGTGCTGGGGCGCGCCGGGTCCCACCAGTAGGCGCGGACATGGTCGAAGAGCAGCACGTCCGCCGGGGTGTCGGCGTGCTCGACAAGGGTGCGGACCGCGTCCGGGAGCAGCAGGTCCTTGCTGTCCAGGAACAGCAGCCACTCCCCGCTCGCCGCCGCCGCGCCCGCGTGCCGGGCCGCCGCGGCGGAGGGCTCCACGGGCAGGACGCGCGCGGCATACCCGTCGCACTGGGCCCGGGCCGCCTCGTCGGCGGGCACGACGAGCAGCTCGGACTCGGCGCCCGACTGGCCGGCCACGCTGTCCAGGCACTCCCGCAGATGGCCCTGCACATCGGGCCCGGTCACGATCACACTGAGCTTCACCGTTCGGTCCTCAAGGGTCGGTCCTCACGCCTTCGCGGGCTTGTCGAGTTTGTCGCCGAGCCAGACCAGCGCGGCCGGCACCTCGCGCTTCCAGGTGTTGAAGTTGTGGCCGCCCTCGTCCAGGATCATGCGCGCCATCCGCATGCGCCCCTCCTTGAGCTTCGACAGGAAGTCGAGGGTGTGGTGGTAGTCGTATTCGCCCTTGGCGCTGCTGGTCACGAGCAGCGAGACGGGCGGCTGCGGCAGCTTCTCCATCCGCCACATCAGGTCGTTCTCCTGCTCCAGCTTCTTGTCGCCGTGGAAGAGATCGCCGGTGGTGTCGTCGGTCTTCGCCGCGAAGTACGGGGAGAGCGCGGCGCCGGCCGTGAAGCTCTCCGGGTACGTCATGGGGAGCTTCAGCGCGCAGTAGCCCCCGGTCGAGTAGCCCGTCACGCCCCACTGCTTCGTGTCCGTGCCCACCCGGTAGTGCTGGGTGATCGCCTTCGGCAGGTCCTTCGCGAAATACGTCAGGACCTTGGGGCCGCCCGGGACGTCCACACATTCGGTGTCCCGCGGCGGGGTCACCGCCGACCGGATGAAGATCATCACCGCGGGCGGCATCTTGCCCGTACGGGCCTTGTCGCGGGCGGTGTCCACGAAGCCCAGCTCGTTGATCATCCCGTCGACCGTGCCCGGGTAGCCGGTGATGGCGAGGATGGCCGGGAACTTCTTGTCCTTGTTGCCCTTCTGGAAGTACTGCGGGGGCAGATAGACCTTGGCGTCCGCGGCGATCTTCGAGCTCGTGCCGGTGATCTTCACGGACTCGAGGCGGCCGCCGCCGCTCAGCGCCTGGTCCGACTGGAGTGCCACGAGCTTGCCGCCCGGGCCGACCTCCTGGACCACGCCCTCGCCCTGCTCGGTGCCGAAGAGGTCGTCCCACGAGGCGTAGAACTCGAACTTGTCGTTCACATAGAGCAGCACTACGGAAAGCACCGCGATCTGGGTGCAGACGAGCAGCAGGAAGCGGCCGAGCAGGGCCCGGACACTGCTTTTGGCCAGCCGCGGCCAGAGCCACATGGTGAGCGCGAAGAGCGCGATCGCCACGAGGACCGCGAGCAGCAGCAGCTTCTTGCTGGTGAGTCCCATCGGGTGCGTTCCTTGCTGGGGGCGAGGGGCTGCCCCCGACAAGAAGAGGCTAATTGTCCTATTTGGGTTCTACGAGTCGTGGGTGACGCCGATCACGGGCCCGCGCATCCCCCGGAGGCTCACTTGCCGGTGAACCGCTCGTACTCCTCGAGGACCTCCTCGGTGGGCCCGTCCATCAGGAGCTCGCCCTTCTCCAGCCACAGGACGCGGTCGCAGGTGTCGCGGATGGACTTGTTGCTGTGGCTGACCAGGAAGACCGTGCCCGCCTTGGCGCGCAGCTCGCGGATCCGGTCCTCGGAGCGCTTCTGGAAGCGGCGGTCGCCGGTCGCGAGGGCCTCGTCGATCAGCAGCACGTCGTGGTCCTTGGCCGCACCGATCGAGAACCGGAGCCGGGCCTTCATGCCCGAGGAGTACGTGCGCATCGGCAGCGAGATGAAGTCGCCCTTCTCGTTCACGCCCGAGAACTCGACGATCTCGTGCATGCGCTCCCGTACCTGCTCGCGGGACATCCCCATGGCCAGGCAGCCGAGGGTCACATTGCGCTCGCCGGTCAGATCGTCCATCAGGGCGGCGTTCACGCCCATCAGGGAGGGCTGGCCGTCCGTGTAGATCCGGCCGCTCTCGCAGGGGAGCAGTCCGGCGACGGCGCGCAGCAGAGTCGACTTCCCCGACCCGTTGGTGCCGATCAGGCCGATGGCCTCGCCGCGGTACGCGGTGAACGAGACGCGCTTGACCGCGTGCACCTCGCGGACGCCGGGGCGCTTGCCGCGGCCGACGATCCGGCTCAGGGCGGAGGTGGCGCTGCCGCGTCCCGCGCCCGAGCCGATGACCCGGTAGACGATGTCGACGCCGTCGGCGATGACGGTCGGGACGCGCTCTCCGGTCCGCTGGGCGGGTACGGGGGAGGGCTCGGCGAGGGGG
>NZ_JAAKZW010000471.1 GCF_011044995.1 Streptomyces mesophilus
GTCGTGGGGTGGGGGGTGAGCGCGGAGGTGGTGAGGTGGGCCATCGCCGATTCCGCGAAGGTGAGGTCGTTGCGCCAGGTGCGCAGTGTCCTGTGGTGGCGCGGGTCGGTGTCGAGGCGGGTCAGTTCGGTGCGTACGGCGGCCAGTTCGGCGTGGGCGCGGCGGCGCAGGGTGTGCAGGGTTTCGGTGTCGTCGGGGTGGGCGTGTGCGTGGTCGGCGTACGCGGCGATGGTGTCGTGGGCCGTCGCGAGCCGGTGGGGGACGCGGGCGCGGGTGTCCTCGGGCCAGAGCAGGTAGCCGCAGAGGAAGGCGACGGCGCAGCCGATCACGGTGTCGAGGAGGCGGGCCCCCGGGACGGCGGAGCCGGCCTGGCCGAGAGGGTCGGCGAGCAGGAGCATCACCGGGGTGAGGAAGAGGGTCTGCAGGGCGTAGTTGCGGCGGGCGTACGCCTGGAGCAGACCGGTCAGGACGACGGTGACGGCGATCCGCCACCAGCCCGCCGGGAAGACGGCGATGGCGGCGAGGCCGAGCAGGACCCCCGCGACGGTGCCGGCGGCGCGCAGCACGAGGCGGGCGGGCACGGTGCCGAGACCGGGGCGTACGACGAGGGCGACGGTGAGGACCAGCCAGCCCGAGTGCGGCAGGCCGCTGAAGGAGGCGACGGTCTGGGCCAGGCCGAGGCAGACCGCCAGGCGCAGGGCGTAGCGGCGGGCGGCGGCGTCGCGCAGCCGGCCGGACAGGGCGGTGGCGAGGCGGCGCAGGGGAGCGGGCGGCGGCGGTACGAGGCGTGGCGGTCCGGTGGGCCGCTGCGCGGCGGGCGCGGCCAGACGCGCGACCGCGGTGTGCAGGGCGCGGGCGGCCGGGTCGTGGGGTTCCGGCGGCAGCGGCGGCGTCCCGGCCGGTCCCGTTTCCGGCTGTTGTGGCGTTGCCCCGGCCGACCTCGGTCCCGCCACTTCCGCCTCGGGCACGGCCGCCCCGGCCGCCTCCGTCCGCGTCCCCGTCCCGGTCACTTCCGCCTCCGCCCCGGCCACCCCCGTCTCCGTCC
>NZ_JAAKZW010000472.1 GCF_011044995.1 Streptomyces mesophilus
AGGCGATCCAGGGGGCGGCCTGGGTGGTGGCCGCGGCGAAGCGTCCGGGGGCCGTGAAGCACGAGGCGATCGCGACCCGGTGCCGGCCGCGGGCGGCGAGCGCGCGGACCGCGGCCGGTACGGCGGGCGCCGCGGCGCAGGCGTAGGCGGCGACGACCGGGACGCCGAGCCGTTCGGCGAGCTGTCCCGCGATACGGCGGGTACCGGCGGCCGACTCGGGGTCGCGCGAGCCGGCCGCGGCGAGGACGACTCCGCTGCCCCGCCGTATCCGCTCGGTCATCTGCCGCTCGCCGGGCCAGCCCGCCTCCACGAGGCGGTCGTACAGCGCCTCGATCAGGAGCGGATGCTCCCCGAGCGGCTCGGCGATCCGGGTGCGCAGGGCGGCCGCACCGGCGGCGGCGGGCAGATCGTGCTTGACGTGGAAGCCGCGGCTCAGGAGCAGCGGTACGAGGACGGCCTCCGCGGTGCCTTCGGCGGCGAGGCCGGCGAGGGTGTCGGGGAGCAGCGGCTCGTCGATCTCGATATGCCCGAGCCGCACGTTCAGACCGGGCCGCAGTTCGCGGATGCGCTCGCGCAGCACCTTGACGGTGGCGAGGGTCGCGGGGTTGCGGCTGCCGTGGCCGACCAGGACGAGGGCCGGGGCGGGGTCGGCTTCCGCGTGCCGGCGGCCGTCGAGGCCGACGTGGCTGAGCTGGCTGCCGAGCTGGGCGGTAATCCGGCCCATGAGCTGCGCGGTGCTGTCGAGTGTGGTCTCGGCGGTGCCGGAGAAGGTGATCTCGCGTGGCAGCGGCAGCGGCTCGTCGATGCGAGAGGCGGAACGTGCGCTCGAAGCCGTCATGGGACAAGACTGGCGGGCGCACATTGCCGGGTCGTTGCGTGGCGATGACGGGTGGTTTCCCCGAGTTCACCTCCCCACCCGAAGGATTGTCAGTGGCCTGCGGGATGCTGGGTGGCGTGGGGGTGCTGTGCGGCCTGTGGGGGGCCGGTGGCCGCGGTGCTCCGAGG
>NZ_JAAKZW010000473.1 GCF_011044995.1 Streptomyces mesophilus
GGACGGGGACGGGGTTGAGTTGGGGTCGGCCCTGAAGCCGGGGCTTGGGTTTGGGCTTGGCGGTCCGCTGCGGCTTATGGGTGCGGGGAGTCGTCTGCCGGTCGGCGCCAGGCGTTGAGGAGGGCGTCGACCTCCGGTGACACTCTGCGACGGGCCTCGGCCCACGGGACACCCGACATCAGCAACGTGTCGTACTCCGTGTCCACATGGCGCACCGCCGCCCGCAGCGCCGCCGTGACCGCGCCCCGGTCAAGGGCCCGGCCCGCCGCGCTGCGCCCGACCCGTCCGCTGCCCCGCACCGAGGCATGCTCGGCCACGGCGCGGGCCCGGTCCTGCGGACACCCCGGGAACAGCCGCCGCAGCTCCTCGGCGAACGCCGCCGTGAACCGCACATCCTGCTCCGCCCTGCGTACCGCGTCCCGCTCCCGCCGCCGGGCCCTGGCCTCGGCGTCGGCGAGGCAGCGCCGCTCGGCCAGGGCGAGGGCGGCCTCCTCGACGAGGACGCCCTGGCGCTCGTACCGCCGGCGCTTGCTGTTGCGCCGGACGACGACCACGGACAGCGAACTGCCCTCCCGTGCCCGACGGGTGAGAGCGGTGTTGCCCCGCGGCAGGTACACCAGATGACCGAGGTCCGCGCAGTCCAGACAGCGCGGTGCGCCGTCCGCCATGACGAGGAGCGCGAGCGGCCCCGTACGGCACTCCGCACAATGCCGTCGCCCCCGAGGCTCGACGGCGACCAGGTCGGAGGCGTTGAGCGGGGTCCGGCCGCTCCTGGACGTCGAGCTGGACGAACCGGCCCCCGAACGCGAACGAGCCATCGCTCCAGACCTCCCGCCCGGCCCCTCATGGACGACGCCCGGTCACTGACGGCGCCGTCTCACGGACGACGCCCTGTCACGAACGACGGCCTCGTACGAACGATGCCCACCACCGGACCTCTTACGGGACCATGCCCGCCACCGGACCCGAACTCCCACGACGCCGGACCCTCA
>NZ_JAAKZW010000048.1 GCF_011044995.1 Streptomyces mesophilus
GGTTTGGGCTGGGCACCGAACCGCATGCTCCTCGGTGTGTGGTCCGCCAGATCGCGCCGGGCGGCCCTAGGCGTCCTGGACCTGCCCGTCACCGGCCTCGGCGGTCTACTCGGCGCCCACGGCGGACTCGGGCTTCTCCCCGCCCTCGGAGTCACCGGCCGGCTGCTGAGGCGCGGCCTCGGGTGCCTCGGTGCTCATCGCTCACCCCGCCCGCCGAACGAGATGTTCCCGACGATCTGGCCGGCGGACACCCCGTTGTGGTCGCCCCGGATCCGGCCACCGTCGAAGCGGCTCCCGGCGGCGGGTGCGCTCGCGTCGGTCTGTGCGGTGGCTCGGGCACCGGCGTCCTGTGCGGTCGCTCGCGCGGCGGCCTGCCCCGGCTACGCGTCCCGCTCCGCCGTCGCGGCGTCCGCCTCGCCCGCTCCCGCCCCTGAGCCCGAGGGCGCGGGGCCGTACAGCCATGCGGCCAGTGGCCCGTTCTTGCCGGTCATCGTGACCTGGGTGAACTCCTCGGCCGCGATACCCGGGTGGTTGTGCCGCACGATCCCCGCGTACACGGACTGCGAGACGCAGAGCGCGAAATCGTCGGCCCGTTCCCTCAGGGCGTCCCGGAGCACAGCGGCGTCAAGGAGCCGGCAGGTGCGATTGAGGTCGGCGCCGGCCCAGCCCTCCAACTCGTCCACCGCGACCCAGCCGTTGGCGAGCACCACGCGTAACCGCATCTGCGCGGAGCTGGACGCCATCCAGGACCTCGCGCAGCAACGTTCGCAGCAGCTCACGCACGGAGACGTCCGCGTCGATGAGCTCCATCACGGAGTCCGCCGCGGACGGCGCGCAGCCGTACGGTTTCATCGACCCCCGCGGCCTCCAGCGTCCGGTCGGCGATCGAGTACAACATGCGGCGCAGATAGGCCTGTTCGACATCGTCGCGGTCGCTGAAGCGCTCGATGCCTAGCAGCAGAATCGTCCGGCTCAGGGGCTCTGTGGTCATGTCGAGCAGCGTGTTGGACGGGGCGCGGCCGCAGGGAGGGCAGATGGCGCACTCAAAGTGTGACCGTGTCCACAGAGTTACTTCATGTGTCCGCACACCTACCGATAGCGGTCACCTTCTGACCGCTCTCACCTCACCTTCGGCCCACGATCTGACGCAGGATGTCCGGTTGCAGGATCACCAGGGTGCGCCGCCCGGTCGCGACGGCGCGGCGTTCCCGTAAGTCCTTCAGGAGCCTCTGCACCATCTCCCGCGACGCCCCACCGATCCGGCCAGTTCCTGTTTGCTCAGGGGAATCGCCGGCTCGATGCCCTGCTCATCAAGGCGAACTCCAAACGCCGGTGATCGGCGGCCCGCGTGGGGTCCGCGGTCAGTCAGCCGTCCAGGATCAGCAGGACGTGTGAGGACGGCTCGTGCTGGCGCACCAGCGGAGACCGCGGCGGGAATTCCAGGGCCTCGCCCAGGGGCAGGATGAACGGCTGGATTTCGCCCGTCTCGGCCGTCACGTTCCGTGAGCGGGAGAGCGCTCGGTGCTGCGATATCCGATGCGGCTTGGGCTTGTTTTGACCGGAGTGCGGACGCTAGGTACGCTCAGACCTTGTGCCTGGGGTGTGCCCTGGCTCGTGCGCGTGCCTTCAAAACCGCGGCGAGCGTCACAGCGGCCACTGCAATCTGTGCCTCTCCCTGCTTTACGGCGGGAGTCTGCAGCGTGCGACACACCCGACCGCGTGGGTCGGCGAAGTTCCAGGTTAGCTTTATGACGGCACACAGAAACCGGAGAAGTAGTGCCTACGATCCAGCAGCTGGTCCGGAAGGGCCGGCAGGACAAGGTCGAGAAGAACAAGACGCCCGCGCTCGAGGGTTCGCCCCAGCGTCGCGGCGTCTGCACGCGTGTCTTCACCACCACCCCGAAGAAGCCGAACTCGGCGCTGCGGAAGGTCGCGCGTGTTCGCCTGACCTCCGGCATCGAGGTCACCGCTTACATCCCGGGTGAGGGTCACAACCTGCAGGAGCACTCCATCGTGCTCGTGCGCGGTGGCCGTGTGAAGGACCTGCCGGGTGTTCGCTACAAGATCATCCGCGGTTCCCTGGACACGCAGGGCGTCAAGAACCGTAAGCAGGCTCGCAGCCGCTACGGCGCCAAGAAGGAGAAGTAAGAATGCCTCGTAAGGGCCCCGCCCCGAAGCGCCCGGTCATCATTGACCCGGTCTACGGTTCTCCTCTGGTGACCTCCCTCATCAACAAGGTTCTGCTGAACGGAAAGCGCTCCACCGCCGAGCGCATCGTTTACGGCGCCATGGAGGGTCTGCGTGAGAAGACCGGCAACGACCCGGTCATCACGCTGAAGCGCGCGCTCGAGAACATCAAGCCGACCCTCGAGGTCAAGTCCCGCCGTGTCGGTGGCGCGACCTACCAGGTGCCGATTGAGGTCAAGCCCGGCCGTGCCAACACCCTGGCGCTGCGCTGGCTCGTCGGTTACTCGCGTGCCCGTCGCGAGAAGACCATGACCGAGCGTCTCCTCAACGAGCTCCTCGACGCCTCCAACGGCCTTGGTGCCGCTGTGAAGAAGCGCGAGGACACGCACAAGATGGCCGAGTCCAACAAGGCCTTCGCGCACTACCGCTGGTAGTCGCAACCCACATCGAGACCGAGAGAAGACTGAGCCGATATGGCTACCACTTCGCTTGACCTTGCCAAGGTGCGCAACATCGGCATCATGGCGCACATCGACGCGGGCAAGACGACCACCACCGAGCGGATCCTGTTCTACACCGGCGTTTCGTACAAGATCGGTGAGGTCCACGACGGCGCCGCCACGATGGACTGGATGGAGCAGGAGCAGGAGCGTGGCATCACGATCACGTCCGCTGCCACCACCTGTCACTGGCCGCTCGACAACGTCGACCACACGATCAACATCATCGACACCCCGGGGCACGTCGACTTCACCGTTGAGGTGGAGCGCTCCCTGCGTGTGCTCGATGGCGCCGTGACCGTGTTCGACGGTGTGGCCGGCGTCGAGCCGCAGTCCGAGACCGTCTGGCGTCAGGCGGACCGCTACGGCGTTCCGCGTATCTGCTTCGTCAACAAGCTCGACCGCACCGGTGCCGAGTTCCACCGCTGCGTCGACATGATCGTGGACCGCCTCGGCGCCACCCCGATCGTGATGCAGCTGCCCATCGGTGCCGAGGCCGACTTCCAGGGTGTTGTCGACCTCGTCACGATGAAGGCGTACGTCTGGTCGGCCGAGGCCGCCAAGGGCGAGGCCTACGACACCGTCGACATCCCGGCCACGCACACCGAGGCTGCCGACGAGTGGCGCGGCAAGCTGCTCGAGACCGTCGCCGAGAACGACGAAGAGATCATGGAGCTGTACCTCGAGGGCCAGGAGCCTTCGGTGGAGCAGCTGTACGCCGCGATCCGTCGTATCACCATCGCGTCGGGCAAGGGTGGCGACACCACCGTCACCCCCGTGTTCTGCGGAACCGCGTTCAAGAACAAGGGCGTTCAGCCCCTGCTCGACGCTGTTGTGCGGTACCTGCCCTCCCCCCTGGACGTCGAGGCCATCGAAGGCCACGACGTCAAGGACGCCGAGGTTGTCGTGAAGCGCAAGCCGAACGACGAGGAGCCGCTCGCGGCCCTCGCGTTCAAGATCGCGAGCGACCCGCACCTCGGCAAGCTCACCTTCATCCGGATCTACTCCGGTCGCCTGAACGCCGGCACCGCGGTGCTGAACTCCGTGAAGGGCAAGAAGGAGCGCATCGGCAAGATCTACCGTATGCACGCGAACAAGCGTGAGGAGATCGAGTCGGTGGGCGCCGGTGACATCGTCGCCGTCATGGGCCTCAAGCAGACCACCACCGGTGAGACGCTGTGCGACGAGAAGCAGCCGGTGATCCTGGAGTCCATGGACTTCCCGGCGCCGGTCATTCAGGTCGCCATCGAGCCCAAGTCCAAGGGTGACCAGGAGAAGCTGGGTGTCGCCATCCAGCGTCTCGCGGAGGAGGACCCCTCCTTCCAGGTCCACTCGGACGAGGAGACCGGCCAGACCATCATCGGTGGTATGGGCGAGCTTCACCTCGACGTCCTCGTCGACCGTATGCGTCGCGAGTTCAAGGTCGAGGCGAACGTCGGCAAGCCGCAGGTCGCGTACCGCGAGACGATCCGCAAGGCCGTCGAGCGTCATGACTACACCCACAAGAAGCAGACCGGTGGTACCGGTCAGTTCGCCAAGGTGCAGATCGCGATCGAGCCCATCGAGGGCGGCGACGCCTCGTACGAGTTCGTGAACAAGGTCACCGGTGGCCGTATCCCGCGGGAGTACATCCCGTCGGTGGACGCCGGTGCGCAGGAGGCCATGCAGTTCGGCATCCTGGCCGGCTACGAGATGACGGGCGTTCGCGTCATTCTTCTCGACGGCGGCTTCCACGAGGTCGACTCCTCCGAGCTCGCCTTCAAGATCGCCGGTTCGCAGGCGTTCAAGGAGGCTGCGCGCAAGGCCAGCCCCGTGCTGCTCGAGCCGATGATGTCCGTCGAGGTCACCACGCCCGAGGACTACATGGGTGAAGTCATCGGTGACATCAACTCCCGCCGTGGCCAGATTCAGGCCATGGAGGAGCGCAGCGGCGCTCGCGTCGTGAAGGGCCTCGTGCCGCTTTCGGAGATGTTCGGCTACGTCGGAGACCTCCGCAGCAAGACTTCGGGTCGCGCAAGCTACTCGATGCAGTTCGACTCCTACGCCGAGGTTCCCAGGAACGTCGCCGAGGAGATCATCGCGAAGGCCAAGGGCGAGTAACTCACCCGGTTTCACGCTTTAGGCTTGACACCATCCGCCGGGGTTTCGACCCCGACTCAGGGAGCGACCCCGGCGGCTGGCATCCCAGCAAAGATCACCTGGCGCCGATGAGTAAGGCGTACCAGAACCACTCCGCAGGAGGACCCAGTGGCGAAGGCAAAGTTCGAGCGGACTAAGCCGCACGTCAACATCGGCACCATCGGTCACATTGACCACGGTAAGACGACCCTCACGGCCGCCATTACCAAGGTGCTGCACGACGCGTACCCGGACCTGAACGAGGCCTCGGCCTTCGACCAGATCGACAAGGCTCCTGAGGAGCGCCAGCGCGGTATCACGATCTCGATCGCGCACGTCGAGTACCAGACGGAGACGCGTCACTACGCGCACGTCGACTGCCCCGGTCACGCGGACTACATCAAGAACATGATCACGGGTGCCGCGCAGATGGACGGCGCGATCCTCGTGGTTGCCGCCACCGACGGCCCGATGCCGCAGACCAAGGAGCACGTGCTCCTGGCCCGCCAGGTCGGCGTTCCGTACATCGTCGTCGCCCTGAACAAGGCCGACATGGTGGACGACGAGGAGATCCTGGAGCTCGTCGAGCTCGAGGTTCGTGAGCTGCTCTCCGAGTACGAGTTCCCGGGCGACGACCTTCCGGTCGTCAAGGTCTCGGCGCTCAAGGCTCTCGAGGGTGACGCCGAGTGGGGCAAGACCGTCCTCGACCTGATGAAGGCCGTCGACGAGTCCATCCCGCAGCCCGAGCGTGACGTCGACAAGCCGTTCCTGATGCCGATCGAGGACGTCTTCACGATCACCGGTCGTGGCACCGTCGTCACCGGTCGTATCGAGCGTGGTGTCCTCAAGGTCAACGAGACCGTCGACATCATCGGTATCAAGACCGAGAAGACCACCACCACGGTCACCGGCATCGAGATGTTCCGCAAGCTGCTCGACGAGGGCCAGGCGGGCGAGAACGTCGGTCTGCTCCTCCGTGGCATCAAGCGCGAGGACGTCGAGCGCGGCCAGGTCATCATCAAGCCGGGTTCGGTTACGCCGCACACCGACTTCGAGGCCCAGGCCTACATCCTGTCGAAGGACGAGGGTGGCCGTCACACCCCGTTCTTCAACAACTACCGCCCGCAGTTCTACTTCCGTACGACGGACGTGACCGGCGTCGTGACCCTCCCCGAGGGCACCGAGATGGTCATGCCGGGTGACAACACCGAGATGTCGGTCGAGCTCATCCAGCCCATCGCCATGGAAGAGGGCCTCAAGTTCGCCATCCGTGAGGGTGGCCGGACCGTGGGCGCCGGCCAGGTCACCAAGATCACCAAGTAATTGCTGATCTGCGGTACCTGAGCTTCCAGCTCGAACCGAAGCCCCCGTACACCTTCTGGGTGTGCGGGGGCTTCGGCCTGATTTCGGCGGATTCCCTTGCGCGAGCAGAGAATTCGCTGCTACGGAGATACGCGACCGGGTTTGACAAGAGGCCTCCCGGGGGTACGCTTCTGGGCTCGATTGGCGTCCGATGCAACCCGTATGGCACACTGTTCAGGTTGCTCGGTTGAGTAGCCGATGCTGCGCGCCTCCCGCCGGGAGGACTGGAAGCGAGTCCCACAGTACTCGTCGCCTTAACTGCCCTCGGGCAGCGCTGGGGCGGACGTACGGGAATCTTTCGGGAAGTGCGGTGCGGTGGCTCGGCCAGGCGCCCGGTGGCCAGCAAAGAAATTTGCAGCCTTCCCCCGATTCGCGGTCCTTGCGGCCGCAACCCCCTAGCAGGGAAATCCTTCGGGAGATCTGTGTCAGTGAGGTTGCGACACGCCCGACCGCGTGGGTCGGAGGGTGAGGTCGAATCGCCGGGTACCAGAGCGTTTACTAGACAAAGGACTACTGAGTAGCCATGGCGGGACAGAAGATCCGCATCCGGCTCAAGGCCTACGACCACGAGGTCATCGATTCCTCGGCGAAGAAGATCGTCGAGACGGTGACGCGTACTGGTGCGTCGGTCGCGGGCCCGGTGCCGCTCCCCACCGAGAAGAACGTGTACTGCGTCATCAAGTCGCCGCACAAGTACAAGGATTCTCGCGAGCACTTCGAGATGCGCACGCACAAGCGCCTCATCGACATCCTCGACCCGACCCCCAAGACCGTTGACTCTCTGATGCGACTCGACCTCCCGGCCGGTGTCGACATCGAGATCAAGCTCTAAGGGCGGTTGATCCAGATGACCAAGCAGATCAAGGGTGTCCTGGGCGAGAAGCTCGGCATGACGCAGGTGTGGGACGAGAACAACCGTGTTGTTCCGGTCACCGTCGTCAAGGCCGGCCCCTGCGTCGTGACCCAGGTCCGTACGAATGACTCCGACGGCTACGAGTCGGTCCAGATCGCCTTCGGCGAGATCGACCCGCGCAAGGTGAACAAGCCCCTCAAGGGTCACTTCGCCAAGGCCGACGTGACCCCCCGTCGCCACCTCGTGGAGATCCGCACTCCTGACGCCAGCGAGTACACGCTGGGCCAGGAAGTGACGGCCGAGGTGTTCGAGTCCGGCATCAAGGTTGATGTCACGGGCACGAGCAAGGGCAAGGGCTTCGCCGGTGTCATGAAGCGCCACAACTTCAAGGGTGGCAAGGCTTCCCACGGTGCGAAGCGCATCCACCGCAAGCCTGGTTCCATCGGTGGCTGTGCCACCCCCGGCCGTGTCTTCAAGGGCATGCGCATGGCGGGTCGCATGGGCAACGAGCGGGTCACCACCCAGAACCTGACCGTCCACGCCGTTGACGCCGAGAAGGGCCTGCTGCTCATCAAGGGCGCCGTCCCCGGCCCCAACGGTGGCCTCGTCCTGGTCCGCACTGCGGCCAAGGGGGTTTGAGGAACCGATGAGCACCATTGACATCCTTTCGCCGGCAGGCGACAAGGCCGGGACGGTCGAGCTCCCCGCGGAGATCTTCGACGTCGAGAAGATCAGCATTCCGCTGCTTCACCAGGTCGTTGTCGCACAGCTGGCCGCTGCCCGCCAGGGCACGCACAAGGTCAAGACCCGCGGCGAAGTCCGTGGTGGTGGCCGCAAGCCGTACCGCCAGAAGGGCACCGGCCGCGCCCGTCAGGGTTCGACCCGTGCGCCGCAGTTCGCCGGCGGTGGCGTCGTCCACGGCCCGCAGCCGCGTGACTACTCGCAGCGGACCCCGAAGAAGATGAAGGCCGCGGCCCTGCGCCACGCCCTCACCGACCGGGCCCGCAACAACCGCATCCACGTCGTGTCCGGCGTGGTTGAGGGTGAGATCAGCACCAAGGCCGCCAAGACCCTCCTGGGCAAGGTCAGCGAGCGCAAGAACGTGCTCCTGGTCATCTCCCGTGAGGACGAGGTCGCTCTGCTGTCCGCTCGCAACCTGCCCCAGGTCCACATCCTGGAGCCGGGCCAGCTGAACACGTACGACGTGCTCGTTTCGGACGACGTGGTCTTCACCAAGGCCGCCTTCGACTCCTTCGTCGCCGGCCCCAAGGCTGACACCGAAGGGAGCGAGGCCTGATGTCTGAGGCCACGATCACCAGCAAGACCTTCTCGGACCCGCGCGACATCCTCGTCAAGCCGGTCGTCTCGGAGAAGAGCTATGCGCTGCTCGACGAGAACAAGTACACGTTCATCGTCGCGCCCGGCTCCAACAAGACGCAGATCAAGCAGGCCGTGGAAGCGGTCTTCGGGGTCAAGGTCACCGGGGTCAACACGATCAACCGTCAGGGCAAGCGGAAGCGTACGCGCACCGGTTTCGGCAAGCGTGCCGACACCAAGCGCGCCATCGTGACCCTCGCTGAGGGCGACCGTATCGACATCTTCGGCCAGGCCTCCTAACGGAGTGCCCTGGTCCGAATATCGGACGAGGACTGAGAAATGGGAATCCGCAAGTACAAGCCGACTACGCCGGGCCGTCGTGGCTCCAGCGTCGCCGACTTCGTCGAGATCACGCGGTCCACGCCGGAGAAGTCGCTGGTCCGCCCGCTGCACAGCAAGGGCGGCCGTAACAACACCGGTCGTGTGACCGTCCGCCACCAGGGCGGTGGCCACAAGCGCGCCTACCGAGTGATCGACTTCCGTCGTCACGACAAGGACGGCGTGCCGGCGAAGGTCGCGCACATCGAGTACGACCCCAACCGCACCGCGCGTATCGCGCTGCTGCACTACGCCGACGGCGAGAAGCGCTACATCATCGCGCCGCGCGGTCTGCAGCAGGGCGACCGGATTGAGAACGGCCCTGGCGCCGACATCAAGCCGGGCAACAACCTCGCGCTGCGCAACATCCCCGTGGGTACGACGATCCACGCCATCGAGCTCCGTCCCGGTGGCGGCGCCAAGTTCGCCCGCTCCGCGGGTGCCTCGGTGCAGCTCCTGGCGAAGGAGGGCACGATGGCCCACCTTCGTATGCCCTCCGGCGAGATCCGCCTGGTCGACGCGCGCTGCCGCGCGACGGTCGGCGAGGTCGGCAACGCCGAGCAGAGCAACATCAACTGGGGTAAGGCCGGCCGTATGCGCTGGAAGGGCGTTCGCCCGACCGTGCGCGGTGTCGTCATGAACCCGGTTGACCACCCCCACGGTGGTGGTGAGGGCAAGACTTCCGGTGGTCGCCACCCGGTCAGCCCTTGGGGTCAGAAGGAAGGCCGTACTCGTTCGCCCAAGAAGGCGTCGAACAAGTACATCGTCCGCCGCCGCAAGACGAACAAGAAGCGCTAAGGACGGGTTGAGATGCCTCGTAGCCTGAAGAAGGGGCCCTTCGTCGACGACCACCTCATCAAGAAGGTGGACGCCCAGAACGAAGCCGGCACCAAGAACGTCATCAAGACCTGGTCCCGTCGCTCCATGATCGTGCCGGCCATGCTCGGCCACACGCTTGCGGTGCACAACGGCAAGACCCACATCCCGGTGTTCGTCACCGAGTCGATGGTCGGCCACAAGCTCGGCGAGTTCTCGCCGACGCGCACCTTCCGGGGCCACGTCAAGGACGACCGGAAGTCGAAGCGCCGCTAGTAGCGGATCGCATTCAGACACGTAAGAAACTGAAGGGACAACCATGGAAGCCAGGGCCCAGGCGCGGTACATCCGCGTCACGCCCATGAAGGCCCGCCGCGTGGTGGACCTCATCCGTGGCATGGACGCCACGGAGGCCCAGGCCGTCCTGCGATTCGCTCCGCAGGCAGCCTCGGTTCCCGTTGGCAAGGTGCTCGACAGCGCCATCGCCAACGCCGCGCACAACTACGACCACAGTGACGCCAATTCGCTGTTCATCAGCGAGGCGTTCGTGGATGAGGGTCCGACCCTGAAGCGGTTCCGTCCGCGTGCTCAGGGCCGTGCCTACCGGATCCGTAAGCGGACCAGCCACATCACCGTGGTCGTCAGCAGCAAGGAAGGAACCCGGTAATGGGCCAGAAGGTAAACCCGCACGGGTTCCGGCTCGGCATCACCACCGACTTCAAGTCGCGTTGGTACGCCGACAAGCTGTACAAGGACTACGTCAAGGAAGACGTCGCCATCCGTCGGATGATGACGTCCGGCATGGAGCGCGCCGGCATCTCGAAGGTTGAGATCGAGCGCACCCGTGACCGTGTCCGCGTGGACATCCACACCGCCCGCCCGGGCATCGTCATCGGCCGCCGTGGCGCCGAGGCCGACCGCATCCGCGGTGACCTCGAGAAGCTCACGGGCAAGCAGGTCCAGCTGAACATCCTCGAGGTCAAGAACCCCGAGACCGATGCCCAGCTGGTTGCCCAGGCCGTTGCCGAGCAGCTGTCCTCCCGCGTCTCCTTCCGTCGGGCCATGCGCAAGAGCATGCAGTCCGCCATGAAGGCCGGCGCCAAGGGCATCAAGATCCAGTGTGGCGGCCGTCTCGGCGGCGCCGAGATGAGCCGTTCGGAGTTCTACCGCGAGGGTCGTGTGCCGCTGCACACGCTCCGCGCGAACGTGGACTACGGCTTCTTCGAGGCCAAGACGACCTTCGGTCGCATCGGCGTCAAGGTCTGGATCTACAAGGGCGACGTCAAGAACATCGCCGAGGTCCGCGCCGAGAACGCTGCGGCCCGTGCGGGTAACCGCCCGGCCCGTGGTGGCGCCGACCGTCCCGCCGGCCGTGGTGGCCGTGGTGGCGAGCGTGGCGGCCGCGGCCGCAAGCCGCAGCAGCAGGCTCCGGCCGCCGAGGCCCCCAAGGCCGACGCGCCCGCCGCTGCTCCGGCTGAGAGCACCGGAACGGAGGCCTGACCGAAATGCTGATCCCCCGTAGGGTCAAGCACCGCAAGCAGCACCACCCGAAGCGCAGCGGCATGTCCAAGGGTGGCACGCAGGTTGCGTTCGGCGAGTACGGCATCCAGGCGCTCACGCCGGCGTACGTGACGAACCGTCAGATCGAGGCCGCTCGTATCGCCATGACGCGTCACATCAAGCGTGGCGGCAAGGTCTGGATCAACATTTACCCGGACCGCCCCCTCACCAAGAAGCCTGCCGAGACCCGCATGGGTTCCGGTAAGGGTTCGCCGGAGTGGTGGGTCGCCAACGTCAAGCCCGGACGCGTGATGTTCGAGCTGTCGTACCCCAACGAGAAGATCGCGCGTGAGGCGCTGACTCGTGCGGCTCACAAGCTGCCGATGAAGTGCAAGATCGTCAAGCGCGAGGCAGGTGAAGCGTGATGTCGACCGGTACCAAGGCGTCCGAGCTCCGCGAGCTGGGCAACGAGGAGCTTGTCAACAAGCTTCGCGAGGCCAAGGAAGAGCTGTTCAATCTCCGCTTCCAGGCGGCGACCGGCCAGCTCGAGAACCATGGCCGTCTCAAGGCGGTCCGTAAGGACATCGCGCGGATCTACACCCTGATGCGCGAGCGTGAGCTGGGCATCGAGACGGTGGAGAGCGCCTGATGAGCGAGAAGACTGTGACTGAAGAGACTGCCGCCCGCGGCTTCCGTAAGACCCGTGAGGGTCTCGTCGTCAGCGACAAGATGGACAAGACCGTCGTCGTCGCCGTCGAGGACCGCGTCAAGCACGCGCTGTACGGCAAGGTCATCCGCCGTACGAACAAGCTCAAGGCGCACGACGAGCAGAACGCTGCCGGCGTCGGCGACCGCGTCCTCATCATGGAGACGCGTCCGCTGTCGGCGAGCAAGCGCTGGCGCATCGTCGAGATCCTCGAGAAGGCGAAGTAGTCCCGCGGGGGCCTCGCGCCCCCGCGCTGCTTCTCTTTCGACAGGCCAAGTAATTCCTGCGGGCAACTCCGCAGGACAGTTCCGCCAGGCTCGGCAGGGGCCCACTCCTCGTACGAGGTGAAGCCCCTGCCGGGAACCGGCAGACGATCAGGAGATAGACGTGATCCAGCAGGAGTCGCGACTCAAGGTCGCCGACAACACTGGTGCGAAGGAAATCCTTTGCATCCGTGTTCTCGGTGGCTCGGGTCGCCGCTACGCGGGCATCGGCGACGTCATCGTCGCCACCGTCAAGGACGCGATCCCCGGCGGCAATGTGAAGAAGGGTGACGTCATCAAGGCGGTCATCGTTCGCACCGTCAAGGAGCGCCGCCGCCAGGACGGCTCGTACATCCGCTTCGACGAGAACGCCGCTGTCATTCTCAAGAACGACGGCGACCCTCGTGGCACCCGTATTTTCGGCCCGGTGGGTCGTGAGCTGCGCGAGAAGAAGTTCATGAAGATCATCTCGCTCGCGCCGGAGGTGCTGTAAGCATGAAGATCAAGAAGGGCGACCTGGTTCAGGTCATCACCGGTAAGGACAAGGGCAAGCAGGGCAAGGTCATTGCCGCTTTCCCGCGCGACGAGCGTGTCCTGGTCGAGGGTGTCAACCGGGTCAAGAAGCACACCAAGGCCGGTCCGACCGCCAGCGGTTCGCAGGCCGGCGGCATCATCACCACCGAGGCGCCGATCCACGTCTCCAACGTCCAGCTGGTCGTTGAGAAGGACGGCAACAAGGTTGTGACGCGCGTCGGTTACCGCTTCGACGACGAGGGCAACAAGGTTCGCGTTGCCAAGCGGACGGGTGAGGACATCTGATGGCTACCACCACGACTCCGCGTCTCAAGACGAAGTACCGCGAGGAGATCGCGGGCAAGCTGCGTGAGGAGTTCTCGTACGAGAACGTCATGCAGGTTCCCGGTCTCGTCAAGATCGTGGTCAACATGGGTGTCGGCGACGCCGCCCGTGACTCGAAGCTCATGGACGGTGCCGTCCGTGACCTGACGACGATCACCGGTCAGAAGCCGGCCATCACCAAGGCCCGCAAGTCCATCGCGCAGTTCAAGCTGCGCGAGGGTCAGCCGATCGGTGCCCACGTCACGCTTCGTGGCGACCGCATGTGGGAGTTCCTGGACCGCACCCTGTCGCTCGCGCTGCCGCGCATCCGCGACTTCCGTGGTCTGTCCCCCAAGCAGTTCGACGGCCGTGGCAACTACACCTTCGGTCTCACCGAGCAGGTCATGTTCCACGAGATCGACCAGGACAAGATCGACCGCGTCCGGGGTATGGACATCACCGTGGTCACCACGGCGACCAACGACGCTGAGGGCCGCGCGCTCCTTCGTCACCTCGGCTTCCCGTTCAAGGAGGCGTAAGCGAGATGGCGAAGAAGGCTCTTATTGCCAAGGCTGCTCGTAAGCCCAAGTTCGGTGTGCGCGCCTACACCCGCTGCCAGCGTTGTGGCCGCCCGCACTCCGTGTACCGCAAGTTCGGCCTGTGCCGCGTGTGCCTTCGTGAGATGGCTCACCGTGGCGAGCTGCCGGGCGTGACCAAGAGCTCCTGGTAAACCCCGAATCTTCGGGATTTCCAGGCGCTCTCGGTAAGCACTCTGGTCGGCAGGGCCCTCCTCCGCATGCCGTAGGCTTGTGGGGTTGGGCGCCTGCCGCCCTGAAACGACTTACTACGCCGTAGGTCCCCGTGCCGCACCCGTCCTGCCTCTGTGTGGGGAGAGGGATGGCGCATACAGGAAACCCCGGCGAGAGAGGCCGAAGGCCAATTCATGACCATGACTGATCCGATCGCAGACATGCTGACGCGTCTGCGCAATGCGAACTCGGCGTACCACGACTCGGTGTCGATGCCGCACAGCAAGATCAAGTCCCACATCGCGGAGATCCTCCAGCAGGAGGGCTACATCACCGGCTGGAAGACCGAGGACGCCGAAGTCGGCAAGAACCTCGTTCTCGAGCTGAAGTTCGGCCCGAACCGTGAGCGCTCCATCGCGGGCATCAAGCGGATCTCCAAGCCCGGTCTCCGGGTTTACGCGAAGTCCACCAACCTGCCCAAGGTCCTGGGTGGCCTCGGCGTGGCGATCATCTCCACGTCGCACGGTCTCCTGACCGACAAGCAGGCCGGCAAGAAGGGCGTAGGCGGAGAAGTTCTCGCCTACGTCTGGTAGCGGAAAGGAATCGGAAGAAGCTATGTCGCGTATTGGCAAGCTCCCCATCACGGTTCCCGCCGGCGTGGACGTCACCATCGACGGCCAGACGGTCACGGTCAAGGGTTCCAAGGGCACCCTGACCCACACCGTCGTGGCGCCGATCGAGATCGCTAAGGGCGAGGACGGCGTTCTGAACGTCACCCGCCCGAACGACGAGCGTCAGAACAAGGCCCTGCACGGCCTGTCCCGCACGCTGGTGGCGAACATGATCACCGGCGTGACCACGGGTTACGTGAAGAAGCTCGAAATCAGCGGTGTCGGTTACCGCGTCCTGGCGAAGGGCTCCAACCTGGAGTTCTCGCTCGGCTACAGCCACCCGATCCTGATCGAGGCGCCCGAGGGCATCTCCTTCAAGGTCGAGTCGCCGACGAAGTTCTCGGTCGAGGGCATCGACAAGCAGAAGGTCGGCGAGGTTGCGGCCAACATCCGCAAGCTGCGCAAGCCCGACCCGTACAAGGCCAAGGGCGTCAAGTACGAGGGCGAAGTCATTCGTCGCAAGGTCGGAAAGGCGGGTAAGTAAGCCATGGCATACGGTGTCAAGATTGCTAAGGGCGACGCTTACAAGCGTGCTGCCATCAAGCGTCGTCACATCCGGATCCGTAAGCACATCTCGGGTACGGCTGAGCGTCCGCGTCTCGTCGTGACGCGCTCCAACCGCAACATCGTGGCCCAGGTCATCGACGACGTTAAGGGTCACACCCTCGCGTCGGCGTCGACCCTGGACACCACGATCCGCGGTGGCGAGGGCGACAAGTCGGCTCAGGCCAAGCAGGTCGGCGCCCTGGTCGCCGAGCGCGCCAAGGCCGCCGGTGTCGAGGCTGTCGTATTCGACCGTGGTGGTAACCAGTACGCCGGGCGCATCGCCGCCCTGGCGGACGCCGCCCGCGAAGCCGGACTCAAGTTCTGAGTCTTGCCCGTTCGCGCAGCGACTAATGACGCTGCGTAGCTAGCGGAAACAGAGAGAGGTAATTCCAATGGCTGGACCCCAGCGCCGCAGTGGCGGTGCCGGTGGCGGCGAGCGGCGGGACCGGAAGGGTCGCGACGGTGGCGCTGCTGCCGCCGAGAAGACCGCGTACGTTGAGCGCGTTGTCGCGATCAACCGCGTCGCCAAGGTTGTGAAGGGTGGTCGTCGCTTCAGCTTCACTGCGCTCGTCGTAGTGGGCGACGGTGACGGCACCGTGGGTGTCGGTTACGGCAAGGCCAAGGAGGTGCCGGCCGCCATCGCCAAGGGTGTTGAGGAGGCCAAGAAGCACTTCTTCAAGGTCCCCCGTATCCAGGGCACCATCCCGCACCCGATCCAGGGCGAGAAGGCCGCGGGCGTCGTCCTGCTCAAGCCGGCTTCCCCCGGTACCGGTGTTATCGCCGGTGGCCCGGTTCGCGCCGTGCTCGAGTGCGCCGGTATTCACGACATCCTGTCGAAGTCCCTGGGCTCCGACAACGCGATCAACATCGTGCACGCGACCGTGGCGGCCCTCAAGGGCCTGCAGCGTCCCGAGGAAGTCGCGGCTCGCCGTGGCCTGCCCCTCGAGGACGTCGCCCCCGCGGCTCTGCTGCGTGCGCGTGCCGGGGCTGGTGCGTAATGGCACAGCTCAAGATCACGCAGGTGAAGTCGTACATCGGCAGCAAGCAGAACCACCGTGACACCCTGCGCTCCCTTGGTCTCAAGGGCATCAACACGCAGGTCGTCAAGGAGGACCGCCCCGAGTTCCGCGGCATGGTGCACACCGTCCGCCACCTCGTGACGGTTGAGGAGGTCTGACATGGCGGAGAACAACCCGCTGAAGATCCACAACCTCCGTCCGGCTCCCGGCGCCAAGACCGCCAAGACCCGTGTGGGTCGTGGTGAGGCGTCGAAGGGTAAGACGGCCGGTCGTGGTACCAAGGGCACCAAGGCCCGTTACCAGGTTCCGGAGCGCTTCGAGGGTGGCCAGATGCCCCTCCACATGCGTCTCCCGAAGCTCAAGGGCTTCAAGAACCCGTTCAAGACCGAGTTCCAGGTCGTGAACCTGGACAAGCTGGCTTCGCTCTACCCCGAGGGTGGCGAGGTCACGGTCGAGGACCTGGTCAACAAGGGTGCCGTGCGCAAGAACAGCCTCGTCAAGGTCCTGGGCCAGGGCGAGATCTCCGTGGCGCTGCAGGTGACGGTCGACGCCGTCTCCGGCTCCGCCAAGGAGAAGATTGCCGCCGCCGGCGGCACCGTCACCGAGCTCGTCTGATTTCCTCAGGCAGAGTCTCGATGGCTTGAACGATCCCACCGGGGATGCCCCACAAAAGGGGCATCCCCGGTTGGTCGTTCCTAGGGGGGCATGGTCGCCGGTAAGGTGGCGTGCACTGCTAACTTCCGCGCGGTCTGTCTGCTGCTTCACAGCAGGGGGAATCCGCGCGTTGTTGCCTATTGCTTACTATTCGTCGAACCTCAAGACCGTCACCTCTGGCGCACGCGCGCGGGGGTCGCAGGAGGCACCGTGCTCACCGCGTTCGCCCGGGCGTTCAAGACGCCCGACCTGCGCAAGAAGTTGCTCTTCACGCTCGGCATCATCGTCATCTACCGGCTCGGTGCCCACATCCCGATCCCCGGGGTGTCGTACGAGAACGTGCAGATCTGTCTCGACCAGGCCGACACCAAGGGTGGCATCTTCGGTCTGGTCAACATGTTCAGTGGTGGCGCACTGCTGCAGATCACGATCTTCGCGCTGGGCATCATGCCGTACATCACGGCGAGCATCATTCTTCAGCTGCTGACCGTGGTCATCCCCCGACTCGAGGCCCTCAAGAAGGAGGGACAGTCCGGCACGGCGAAGATCACGCAGTACACGCGTTATCTGACGGTGGCGCTGGCCGTACTCCAGGGCACCGGTCTGGTCGCCACCGCCCGCAGCGGCGCGCTGTTCAGCAGCTGCCCGGTGGGCAGCGAGATCGTGCCCAACCAGTCGATCTTCACCACCGTCACGATGGTGTTGACGATGACGGCCGGTACGGCGGTCGTGATGTGGCTCGGTGAGCTCGTCACCGACCGCGGCATCGGCAACGGCATGTCCATCCTGATGTTCATCTCGATCGCCGCGGGCTTCCCCGGCGCGCTGTGGGCCATCAAGGAGCAGGGCTCGCTGGCCGACGGCTGGATCGAGTTCGGCGTGGTCATCCTCGTCGGCCTCTTCATGGTCGGCCTGGTCGTCTTCGTCGAGCAGGCGCAGCGCCGCATCCCGGTGCAGTACGCGAAGCGCATGATCGGGCGCCGTTCCTACGGCGGTACGTCCACGTACATCCCGCTCAAGGTGAACCAGGCGGGCATCATCCCTGTGATCTTCGCTTCGTCGCTGCTCTACATCCCGGCGCTCGTCGCGCAGTTCAGCGGTTCCACCGCCGGCTGGGCGCAGTGGATCGAAGCGCACTTCGTCAAGGGTGACCACCCGTACTACCTGGT
Source organism: Streptomyces mesophilus (assembly GCF_011044995.1). Classification (GTDB taxonomy): domain Bacteria; phylum Actinomycetota; class Actinomycetes; order Streptomycetales; family Streptomycetaceae; genus Streptomyces; species Streptomyces mesophilus. The sequence continues at coordinate 17,646 of NZ_JAAKZW010000048.1, forward strand.
CACCTACTTCGTGTTGATCGTGTTCTTCGCCTTCTTCTACGTGGCGATCTCGTTCAACCCCGAGGAAGTCGCCGACAACATGAAGAAGTATGGTGGCTTCATCCCGGGTATCCGGGCGGGCCGGCCCACCGCCGAGTATCTGAGCTACGTGCTCAACCGGATCACTTGGCCCGGGTCGCTCTATCTGGGTCTGATCGCTCTCGTGCCGACAGCGGCGTTGGCAGGCTTCGGAGCAAACCAGAACTTCCCGTTCGGCGGGACGAGCATCCTGATCATCGTGGGTGTGGGTCTGGAGACCGTGAAGCAGATCGAGAGCCAGCTCCAGCAGCGTAATTACGAAGGGTTCCTCCGCTGATGCGTATCGTCCTCGTCGGGCCGCCCGGTGCGGGCAAGGGAACGCAGGCCGCGTTCCTCGCCCAGAACCTGTCGATCCCTCACATCTCCACGGGCGACCTTTTCCGGGCCAACATCAGCCAGGGCACGGAGCTCGGCCTCAAGGCCAAGTCCTACATGGACGCGGGCAACTTGGTGCCGGACGAGGTCACCATCGGGATGGCCAAGGACCGTATGGCACAGCCGGACGCCGCGAACGGCTTCCTGCTCGACGGCTTCCCGCGCAACGTCTCGCAGGCCGAGGCCCTGGACGATGCGCTGAAGCTGGACGGACAGGAGCTCGACGCGGTTCTGGACCTCGAGGTCCCCGAGGACGAGGTCGTCAAGCGCATCGCGGGCCGCCGGATCTGCCGTAACGATTCGAGCCACGTCTTCCACGTCTCGTACAAGCAGCCCGCGACCGAGGGCGTCTGCGACGTCTGCGGCGGCGAGCTGTACCAGCGTGGTGACGACACCGAGGAGACCGTCCGCCGGCGGCTCGAGGTCTACCACAGCGAGACCGAGCCGATCATCGACCACTACCGGGCCCAGGGCCTGGTCGTGACGATCTCGGCGCTCGGCAGCGTTTCCGAGGTCACGGAGCGCGCCATGGAGGCGCTGCGCAAGGGCGACGACGCCTGAGGCGAATGAGCTGTACGACGGCCGCGGTGCCCCGATGGGTGCCGCGGCCGTAGTGTTGTGTCAGTAGGTCTTTTCTTTAGATACGGAGCGATGCGGGCCATGGTGGAGATCAAGACCCCCGAGCAGATCGCCAAGATGCGCGAGGCGGGACTGGTCGTCGCCGCGATCCACAAGGCCACCCGTGAGGCGGCGGTGCCGGGCGCGACCACCAAGGACCTCGACGAGGTCGCGCGCAAGGTGCTCGACGAGCACGGCGCGAAGTCCAACTTCCTCGGGTACGGCGGCTTCCCCGCGACCATCTGCACCTCGAAGAACGAGGTCGTGGTCCACGGCATCCCGAGCGACGAGGTCGTGCTCGAGGACGGCGACATCATCTCCATCGACTGCGGCGCGATCATCGACGGCTGGCACGGCGACGCCGCGTACACCGCTTTCGTGGGCTCGGGCCACGCGCCCGAGCTGATCGAGCTCTCCCGGGTGACCGAGGAGTCGATGTGGGCCGGCATCGCGGCGATGAAGCAGGGCAACCGCCTTGTCGACGTCTCCAAGGCGATCGAGTCGTACATCCGTCGCCAGCCCCGTCCGGCCACCGGCAAGTACGGGATCATCGAGGACTACGGCGGCCACGGCATCGGCACCCAGATGCACATGGAGCCGCACCTCCTGAACTACGTGGAGCGCCGCCGCGGCCGCGGCCCGAAGCTGGTGCCCGGCTTCTGCCTCGCGATCGAGCCGATGGTCTCGCTGGGTACGGCGCGTACCGAGGTCCTCGAGGACGACTGGACCGTCATCACCACGGATGGCACCTGGTCCTCGCACTGGGAGCACTCGGTCGCCGTCACCGAGCAGGGGCCGCTGGTGCTGACCGCCCCCGATGGCGGCAAGGCGAAGCTGGCTGAGATGGGTATCACAGCGGCGCCCGATCCGCTGGGCTGAGTCGGCCGGTGGCCCGCCGTGCGGCGGGCGTCCGCCGTGTCGTGCTTAAGGATCGCTTCCGCGGGGCACACTTTTCGGATTCGTCTTTCCGGGTGCTCTGTCGTAGACTGACTCGTCGGCTCTCGTGCACCCGTATGCCTGCATTCCGCAGGCTGCGCGTACGGGACCGATCAAGGTAGTCGATTCGAAGGGCGAAGCGTGGCCAAGAAGCAAGGTGCCATCGAGATCGAAGGCACTGTCGTCGAGTCTCTCCCGAACGCCATGTTCAAGGTGGAGCTCCAGAACGGCCACCAGGTCCTGGCACACATCAGCGGCAAGATGCGTATGCACTACATCCGCATCCTCCCTGACGACCGGGTCGTGGTGGAGCTGTCTCCGTACGACCTGACGCGTGGCCGGATCGTCTACCGGTACAAGTAGATCTTGCCTGTGCCCCGCATCCGCGGGGTGGTGGCACTGACCCGGAGAACCTCACCAATGAAGGTCAAGCCGAGCGTCAAGAAGATCTGCGACAAGTGCAGGGTGATTCGCCGTCACGGCCGAGTCATGATCATCTGCGACAACCCGCGCCACAAGCAGCGCCAGGGCTGACGCAGGTCTGCATCCGCAGATCTTTGAGCGACGCATAGCTCAGCAGCTAAGTAGATACGCAAGGCCCGTCCCTCTTCAGTAATGGAGGGCGACACCCCCGGTCGGAGGCCGGGGACCCAGTTCGTACCAACTCTTCGACCGACGAAGAGGACGGCGGCTGGGAGCGGTCTTGGGGAAGACCTCCGAAAGACAACTGGAGCCATTGAATGGCACGCGTTTCCGGTGTTGACATCCCGCGCGACAAGCGTGTGGAAGTCGCCCTTACCTACGTTTTCGGTATCGGCCGCACCCAGTCCCAGAAGGCGCTGGCCGAGACCGGCGTCAACCCGAACACCCGCGTTCGTGACCTCTCCGAGGAGGAGCTGGTCAAGATCCGCGAGTACGTGGACGCCAACCTTCAGACCGAGGGTGACCTCCGCCGCGAGATCCAGGGCGACATTCGCCGCAAGATCGAGATCGGCTGCTACCAGGGCATTCGTCACCGTCGCGGCCTGCCTGTGCACGGCCAGCGCACCAGCACGAACGCCCGTACCCGCAAGGGCCCGCGTCGCGCCATCGCCGGCAAGAAGAAGCCGGGCAAGAAGTAGTCCACAGCGGACAACGCTTCATCAGCGGTCTTCGCTGTAGGACCGACCACCTCCCCGTAGGAGTTATAGATGCCCCCCAAGGGTCGTCAGGGCGCTGCCAAGAAGGTGCGCCGCAAGGAAAAGAAGAACGTCGCCCACGGGCACGCTCACATCAAGAGCACGTTCAACAACACGATCGTGTCCATCACGGACCCGACCGGCAACGTGATCTCGTGGGCCTCCGCCGGCCACGTCGGCTTCAAGGGCTCGCGCAAGTCCACGCCGTTCGCCGCGCAGATGGCTGCCGAGTCGGCTGCCCGTCGCGCGCAGGAGCACGGCATGCGCAAGGTCGACGTCTTCGTCAAGGGTCCCGGCTCCGGCCGTGAGACCGCGATCCGCTCCCTCCAGGCCACCGGCCTCGAGGTCGGCTCGATCCAGGACGTCACCCCCACGCCGCACAACGGCTGCCGTCCCCCCAAGCGCCGTCGCGTCTGACGCACTGCGTCCGACGTCTCGTACGTCGCTTGTCTGAGGTTTTCGGGCGGTACGGCTCTTCGGGGCCGTATCGCCCGTACCCTTGAAATGCCCGTGCCTTCACGGCGCGGTTTGAGTCGGACATCAAATAGTGGGTGTCCATGACTGAAGGAATCACTTCATGCTGATCGCTCAGCGCCCCTCGCTGACCGAAGAGGTCGTCGACGAGTTCCGCTCCCGGTTCGTGATCGAGCCCCTGGAGCCGGGCTTCGGCTACACCCTCGGCAACTCCCTGCGTCGTACGCTCCTCTCCTCGATCCCGGGTGCGGCTGTCACGTCCATCCGTATCGACGGTGTCCTGCACGAGTTCACCACCGTGCCGGGCGTCAAGGAGGACGTCACCGACCTCATCCTGAACATCAAGCAGCTGGTCGTCTCCTCGGAGCACGACGAGCCGGTCGTGATGTACCTGCGCAAGCAGGGTCCCGGCCTGGTCACCGCTGCTGACATCGCCCCGCCGGCCGGTGTCGAGGTGCACAACCCCGACCTGGTGCTCGCCACGCTGAACGGCAAGGGCAAGCTGGAGATGGAGCTGACCGTCGAGCGCGGTCGCGGCTACGTCTCCGCCGTGCAGAACAAGCAGGTGGGCCAGGAGATCGGCCGTATTCCGGTCGACTCCATCTACTCGCCGGTGCTCAAGGTCACCTACAAGGTCGAGGCGACCCGAGTCGAGCAGCGCACCGACTTCGACAAGCTCATCGTCGACGTCGAGACCAAGCAGGCCATGCGTCCGCGTGACGCCATGGCGTCGGCCGGTAAGACCCTGGTCGAGCTGTTCGGTCTGGCCCGCGAGCTCAACATCGACGCCGAGGGCATCGACATGGGCCCGTCCCCGACGGACGCCGCCCTTGCCGCCGACCTGGCGCTGCCGATCGAGGAGCTCGAGCTCACCGTTCGTTCGTACAACTGCCTCAAGCGTGAGGGCATCCACTCCGTGGGTGAGCTCGTGGCGCGCTCCGAGGCGGACCTCCTGGACATCCGTAACTTCGGTGCGAAGTCCATCGACGAGGTCAAGGCCAAGCTCGCGGGTATGGGTCTTGCGCTGAAGGACTCGCCCCCCGGGTTCGACCCGACCGCCGCGGCTGACGCCTTCGGCGCCGACGATGACGCGGATGCGGGTTTCGTGGAGACCGAGCAGTACTGATCGCCCCGCTTTCCGGGGGACGTTCGCGTCCCCCGGATCTCCGACAGGCAGCCGCCTGCTCGGATACTGACTCCGGTACCTGATACGGCCGGGGCAGCACACAAGGAGAAACATCATGCCGAAGCCCGCCAAGGGTGCCCGTCTGGGCGGCAGCGCTGCGCACGAGCGGCACATGCTGGCGAACCTCGCCAAGTCGCTGTTCGAGCACGGCCGCATCACGACGACCGAGGCCAAGGCCCGCCGCCTGCGTCCGGTCGCCGAGCGTCTGATCACCAAGGCGAAGAAGGGCGACATCCACAACCGTCGCCAGGTGCTGCAGACGATCACCGACAAGGGGATCGTGCACACGCTCTTCACCGAGATCGCTCCGCGCTACACCGAGCGTCCGGGTGGCTACACCCGTATCACCAAGATCGGTAACCGCCGCGGCGACAACGCGCCGATGGCCGTGATCGAGCTGGTCGAGGGCGAGATCGCCAAGAAGGCGACCGTCGACGAGGCCGAGGCCGCCACCAAGCGTGCGGTCAAGGAAGACGCCCTCAAGAAGGACGAGGCCGTCGAGGCCAAGTCCGACGAGGACGCGAAGCCGGTCGAGGCTGCCGAGGAGTCGAAGGACGCCTGAGCGTTCTGACACTGCTTGACGGACAGGCCCGCATTCCCTGCGAGGGGATGCGGGCCTGTTTCGTGTGCGTGGGGCTGTTTTGTGTAGGCGGGGCTGTTTCGTGTACGCGGGTGGGGCGAGGGTCAGTTGGGGATGAGGCTCTTGCAGTCGTTGAGCCAGGTGGCATAGCGCTTCACGGCCTGAGGGTTGTCCAGGTTGGCCTTCTTGCGGTCCTCCATCAGCATCTCCATCCGCCTGCCGGTCTTCGGGCCGACGACCCCGTCCTTGGACTGTCCGTTGTTGCCCTGGAAGAGCTTCACGGCGCTTACCGTCTTGGAGCCGAAGCTGCCGTCGGCGACGATCTGCGGCTTGTTGAAGGTGTTCACGGCCCGCTGCACGCACTTCACCTTGGTGCCGCTGTCGCCTTTGCGGATGGACTTGGGCTGGCCGGATCCCGCGGCCCCACCGGATGAACCGGAGCCTGCCCCGGCCTTGTTGGCGACGTCCTTCTTGCCCGCCGAGGACTTCCCCTTGTCCTTCGCCTTCGAGCCCGAGCCGTCATCGCCGCCGCAGGCCGTGAGCCCCAGGGCGAGAATGCCGGTGGTGAGCAGGGCGGCGGCAGGCGTGGTCCACTTGGTCATCGTTCCCCCGATGTATGCGATCCCGTTGCGGACGTACGGGACGGGAGACGCCGGTTCGCGGCGTGGTAGTTGCGTGATGAACATCACTGATGTTCGACGATGTTCAGCGATGTTCGACAGGGAGGCAGGTTTCGGTGGCCGATGAGGTGGAGCCCGGTTTCGTACGGGTGCGGCTTGATCTTTCGTACGACGGGAAGGAGTTCTCGGGCTGGGCGAAGCAGCTCCGGCAGTCGACCCGGACCGTGCAAGGGGAGATCGAGGACGCGCTGCGTACGGTGACGCGCTCGGGCGTGACCTTTCCGCTGACGGTCGCCGGGCGTACCGATGCCGGGGTGCACGCACGCGGGCAGGTGGCGCATGTCGATCTGCCCGCCGAGCTGTGGGCCGAGCACCAGGAGAAGCTGCTGCGCCGGCTCGCCGGGCGGCTGCCGCACGATGTGCGCGTATGGAAGGTGGCCGAGGCGCCCAGCGGATTCAACGCGCGCTTCTCGGCGATCTGGCGGCGGTACGCGTATCGCGTGACCGACAACCCCGGCGGCGTCGATCCTCTGCTGCGCGGTCATGTGCTGTGGCACGACTGGCCGTTGGACGTCGAGGCGATGAACGAGGCGGCCGCCCAGCTGCTCGGCGAGCACGACTTCGCCGCGTACTGCAAGAAGAGGGAAGGCGCCACGACCATCCGCACCCTTCAGGAGCTCAGCCTCGAGCGGGGCGCCGACGGGATCATCACGGCGACCGTGCGGGCGGATGCCTTCTGCCACAACATGGTGCGCTCGCTGATCGGCGCGCTCCTGTTCGTGGGCGACGGCCACCGGGGGCCGGGCTGGCCGGCGAAGGTGCTTGCGGCCGGGGTGCGGGATTCGGCGGTGCATGTGGTGCGGCCGCATGGGCTCACGCTGGAGGAAGTGGGCTATCCGGCGGACGAGTTGCTGGCGGCGCGGAGTGTGGAGGCGCGGAACAAGAGGACCTTGCCTGGGGCGGGGTGCTGCTGAGCGGAGCGGTTCTCTCCGAGTCGTACGAGGACAGAGCACTGCGCCCCGGCCGGATCACTTCTCCCGGCCGGGGCGCAGCGCTGTGTCCGTGGCGTCAGTCGCGCAGACGCGTCCGCAGGCGCGGTGCCAGGCGCACGGCCGCGAAGCCGGCCGCGGCGAGCAGCAGGCCGATGCCGGCGAGCAGGCCGATGCCGGTGGCGCCGGTCAGGGCGAGGCCGCCGTCGTCGTCGGAACCCGAGCCGCCCGTACCGGAGTTTTCGGAGCCGGGGTCGTCATCGCCGCCGGAACCGGTGCCTTCCGACGGGCTCGGCGACGGCGAGGGCTGCCCGTTCTTGGCGAGCACCTCGACCTTGAAGCCCGCCGTCACGTTCTTGTAGTGCGCCACGACGGTGTACTCACCCGTGCCCTGGCCTGCGATCAGCTTCGGCGAGGTGGCGGTGCCCATGTCGGAGGTCACCTCGACGATGCGCTTGCCGCCCTCGAAGGCGGGTGCGTCCTCGTCCTGGCTCTCGACGCGGAACTCGACCTTGTCCTGGTTCACCTTGCCGCCGTGCTGCGTCACCATGGCGACGAGCGGTTCGGCGAACTCCTGGCCGGCCTCGGCCTGCTGGCCGCCGCCCGAGACGGCCTCGACCTTGATGCCGTCGGTCGGGTCCTTCTTGACGTGGCGGGTGAACTCGACGGACGTGCCGTTGTTGGTCTCGGCGCGGACCGTGATGGTGCCCTCACGGTTGCCCGTCAGGTCCTCGACCTTGGCGCGGCCCTGAGCGTCCGCCTTCACTACCACCTTGTTGCTCGAGTGGTCCTCGAACCATCCGGGGCTGGGGTGCTTCACGATGCTGAACGTCACGCTCTCGCCCGGTACCGGCCGACCGCCCTTGGCCTGGGCGACGACGACCAGCGGCTCGCCCCGGTCGTAGATGCCCACGGTCTGGTTGTCGCCGGACTCCTTGACGAGGGTGTCGACCACGGGCTTGTTCGCGTCGTGCCACTGCAGGACCACACGGCCGCGACCGCCGGGGGAGTCGCCGCCGGCGCCTGCGGCGACGCCTGACTCGACGGGGGAGTTGTAGGGGGCGCCGTCCCAGAAGGGGTCGTCCTTGCGCGGTGCACTGGCGCCGTCGCTCACCACCATCTCCACGTCGGAGACCTTGGCGCTGTCGGCGTAGCTGGACCCGCCTCCGCCGCTGCCTTGGTTGAAGCGGTTCTTGCCGCCTCCGCCGCCTCCGCCGGCCCAGCCGGCGCCACCGCCACCGCCACCGGAGTTCGGGGCGGCATCGCCGCCCGCGCCACCGTCCTGGGCGTCGGCGCCGGCGCTGCCGTTTCCGCCGTCGCCGGTTCCTCCGGCGCCGCCCTTGCCGCCCTTGGCCCCCTTGCCGCCGAGCTCGCCCTCGTTGGCGTCCTTGCCGTTTTCGGCCCCACCGTCGCCGGCGTTGCCACCCTTTATGTCGAGGCCTTGATCGCTGCCACCGCCGCCGCCTGCCGCGATCACCAACGGATCGCCGTCGGCCGTACGGAGCGACGAGCTCGCGCCGCCGTTGTAACCACCCCCGTTGCCCTTGCCGCCGAGCGCATCACCGAAGCCGATGAGGCCGTCCTTCGAGCCCGCGACCCGTACGTCCAGTTTCTCGCCGGGGGTGACCCGCACCTTCCCGGAGACGAACGCGCCGCTGCCGCCCCTGGTCATCGCGGTGCCGCCACCGCCCTGACCCCAGGCTCGTACTTCGAGCTTGGCGATCCCGGCGGGGACCACGAAGTCCTCCTTGGCGCCGGTCGATTCGAAGATCCGGCACTCGTTGTATCCGGCTGTCGGCATGCACTCGGGCGCCGGAATCGCGGCGGCCGGGGCCGCACCGCTCACGGCGAGACCCGCGACGGCCAGCGCGGCCACGACGACGCTGCTCGCGCCTCTGCGCAGCACGGAACTACCTCTGTTCACTGAACCCCTCCACCGCCCCAGGTCCCCCCCCCGGGGCTCATCTCCGTCGGCCCTTGAGCGTCATGCGGCGCGGGATCCCCCGATCCCGGCGGCGCGCGCGGTGCTACCGCGGCCGCAGTGCCCGGCATGAGCATGGCCGTAACAAGAGGAGACTACCGCCCCATTCGTCACAGGTCAGCCTGAAGCCGAGCGTGAAATCGAGTGCGGGGCGGGCGAGTTCACGGATGCTGGCGGGCTGTCGCATGCCGCGCCGGCCCGTACGGAAAAGACCGCGCCCCGGCCGGAGGATGTCTCCTGGCCGGGGCGCGGTGTTGTGTGCCGGTGTGTCAGCCGCGCAGGCGTGTGCGCAGGCGGGGTGCCAGGTGTACGGCCGCGAAGCCGGCCGCGGCGAGCAGGATGCCGATGCCGGCGAGCAGGCCGATGCCGGTGGCGCCGGTCAGGGCGAGGCCGCCGTCGTCGTCGGAACCCGACCCGCCCGTACCGGAGTTATCGGAGCCGGGGTCGTCATCGCCGCCGGAACCGGTGCCTTCCGACGGGCTCGGCGACGGCGAGGAGCTGGCCTTGCCGACCTGGACCGTGAAGTCGGCCGACACCCTCTCGGTCTTGACCTCGGCGATGATGGTGTACTTTCCGGTGTCCTTGCCGGCCACCAGCTCCGGAGCTATCGCATAGCCTTCGACGTCGGTGTTCACCCGTGCGGTGCGCAGTCCGGTGTCGAAGACCGGAGCGTCCTCGGAATCGCTCTCGATACGGAACTCCGTCGCGGAATTGCTGGCCGGGCGGTAGACGCCCTCCTTGTCGTGTTGCGTCAGCCGTACGTGCAGACGCTTCGGGAAGGGCTTGCCGGGATCGGCCTGCTGCTTGTCGCCGCCGATCTTCTCGAGGCGGTAGTTGTTCGCTATGACGTGCAGGGTGAACGACACGGTGTGGCCGTTCGGCTCCGAAGCGACGACCTTGAAGTCACCCACGCGGTCCGTGCGCATCCACGGCGTCTCGGCTGTGCCTGCCCGGGTGGTCTTGACCACCAACGACTTGGGGTGGTCGCCCTCGAAGGCGGCCCCGGTGTTCTGGGGATCCTCGATGGTGAAGGTCACGGGCTGGTCCACTGCGCCGGTCGCTGCCGCCGTGTAGGCGATGACCTGCACCGGCTGGATTCGCCAGCCCAGCCTTTCCGTCGGGCTTCCGCTGTCCGGGTACATCTCCGCGATGGTGGACTTGCGCTCGTCCACCCACTGGAAGACCACGCGACCGTCGCCCCCAGGGGCGTTGACGCCGCCCTCGGCGATTCCGGAGTCGACCGGGCTGTTGTGCGGGCTGGGTGCCCAGAACGGGTCGTCCTTCTTGGGGGCGTTGAACTTGTCGCCCGACACTGTGAGTTCGTCCCAGATGCGGTACGTGTCGAGATAGCCGGCGCCACCGCCACCGCTGCCGTTGTCGCCGTCGGCGTTCTTGCCGGCGCCGCCTCCGCCACCGGCGTAACCGCCGCCTCCGCCACCGCCGCCGGGCTTGCCGCCCTTGCCGCCGGCGCCACCGTCCGCGGCGTCGGCTCCCGCCGCTCCGTCGCCGGCGCCCGCGCCGCCCTTGTCCTCGCTCGCACCCTTGCCGCCGAGACCGGTCTCGGACGCGTTGCGGCCGCTCGGCCAGCCACCGGGGCCGCCCTGGCCTTGCTGGTCAAGGCCCCAGCTGCTGCCGCCTCCGCCGCCCGCCGCGATGATCAGTGGCGCACCGTCGGCGGATCGGATGCCGGAGCTGGAGCCGCCCCGGTTCTCGGACGCGCTCTCGCCCTCGCCGCCCAGCGCATCCCCGAATGCCTTGCCGGATTCGTAGCCACCGACATTCACGGTCAGCTGCTCGCCAGGAGTCACCTGCAGCGACGTTTGGATGTAGGCGCCGGCACCGCCGTTCGCCTGGGCGCTGCCGCTGCCGCCCTCACCCCAGGCCGTGACGCGCAGCTGCTTGACCCCGTCCGGGACCTTGAACTGCTGCTTTGCACCGGTGAAGTCGAAGATCTCGCAGTGCGTGTAGCTGGGGCGCGGCTTGCACTCCGGCTCCTCGGCCGCGGCTGCCGGAAAGGCACCGCCCGTGCCCAAGCCCACCAGGACCAGTGCCGCCACAGCGACGCCACTGGCGCCCCTGCGCAGCACGGAATTACCTCTGCTCACAAAAGTCCCCTCCACCGCCCCAGGTCCCCCCCGGGGCTCATCTCCGTCGGCCCTTGAGCGTCATGCGGCGCGGGATCCCCCGATCCCGGCGGCGCGCGCGGTGCTACCGCGGCCGCAGTGCCCGGCATGAGCATGGCCGTAACGAGAGGAGACTACCGCCACATTCGTCACAGGGGAGACGAAAACCGAACGTGAAGTCGAGTGCGGTGAGGGTGGGTTCAGGGGTTCTGCACAGCCGCCGAAGCCTGGGTCTCGCCGCGGTGGTGGATCTGTTGGAAGGCCAGGCCCGCGATGTCGTCGCCCGCCGTGAAGACCTTCTTGTCCTTCTTCGTGACGTCCTTGCCGCTGGTGAAGCCGCCGACCGTGAAATAGGCGTAGCGGCCGTACGAGTTGGTGGTCGAGCGGCAGATCGTGGTGTTGCAGAAGGCCGGGACGCCCTTGCCCGAGAGGGACTTGACCGTGCCCTTCTTGTAGGCGTCCTTGACCTTGGTGGCCTGCTTCTCCGTGTCGAAGACCGCGACGCCGACCGTGATGGCCACGCCGTCCTTCTCGTACGTCGCGCGCAGCACCGTGGTGCAGCCGTTGGACTTGAGCAGGGCGCCGAGCGGGCCGTTGGTGACCGAGTCGCACGCCTTGGTCTCGGCGGTGGCGCCCTTCTTGTAGACCGCACCGCCCTTGGTGAACTTGGAGCCCGGGAACAGGCCGGCCGCGCTCAGCGGCGCCTTGTCCTTGTCCGCGCTGGAGATGTAGTCCTTCGGGTCCGGCGGCGGGGGTGGCTTGGTCTCGGCGAAGGTCGGCTGCTGCGAGGCCGTGGAGCCCGGGACCGAGCCGGACGGCGGGACGCCGGCGGACTTGTTGTCGTCCGAGCCGTTGGCGGAGACCACGGCGACCGCGACGACGGCCGCCACGGCCACCGTGGCGAGCGCACCGCCGCCGACCATCAGGAGCCTGCGGCGCTTCGCGCGCGACTCCGATGCCTCGGCGAGCGCGGCCCAGTCGGGCGTCTGCGTTCCCGGCTGCCCGGGCGCACCAGCGGGCGGCATGCCCGGCTGCGTACCCCAGTGCGACTGCGGCTGCTGCGGCTGCTGACCACCGGAACCCCACGGGGGTCCCCCCTGCCCAAAGCTCATGGGGCGCATCTTAGGCCGAAACGGTGACACCGGGTGCGGACGTTATACGGGGGTGGGCAGCGCGTTATGCGGGGGTGATGCAGGGCCGTCGGCCTAGGTTGATTGCCATGAAACGCGTAGATTCAGGGCGATTTGAGGTTCTTCGCTGGCTGGAACGGCCCGCCTCCCGCGCCATGTGGTGCGCGCTGGCCGTGGTGCTCGCCGCCGGTGTCGTACGGGTCGGGCTGCAGTCGCCCGACGGCGGGATGGACAACGCGATCGTCATCAAGGCCGCGCGGACCTGGCTCGACGGCGGATCCCCGTACGACGACCCGCACTTCCTGTATCTGCCGAGCGCCGTCCTCGCGGCCGTGCCCGAGGTGCTGCTTCCCCTCCGGCTGCTGCGGTTCGCCGCGCCCGCGTTCGTCACGGGCGCGCTGCTCGTCGGGTGGGTCTGTGCGCTGCGGCTTTACGGGGTCGGGCTGCGCAGCCGGTACGCGGCGCTCGGTCTGCTCGCCCTGGCGCTCGGGTTCGCGCCGTTCGGTCATCTGATCGTGCTCGCCAACTGGACGGTCGTCGCGGCCGCCGTCCTGCCGGCCGCGCTGCTGCTCGCGCACCGGGGGCGCTGGACGGCGGCGGGGGCCGTGATCGGTGCGGCCATCGCGTTCAAGCCGCTGCTCGTGCCCGTGCTCCTGCTCTTTCTCTTCGCCCGGCGGTGGCGCGCGCTGGCGGTCGCGGCGCTCGTGCCGGCCGCGGCCTCCGGGCTCGCGGCCCTGGCGATGCCCGACCCGGCCGGGTTCTTCACGCGGACCCTGCCCTTCCTCTTCAAGGGCGACGACAGCTTCGTACGGCTCTACGAGGCCTCGCCCGCGGCCGTGCTGCCCCGGCTCGGGGTGCCGCAGGGTGCGGCCACCCTGTTCGCGCTGGCCTGTGCGGCGGCGGGGGTGTGGTGCGCCTGGCGGCGCTGGGGGCGCGGGGATGTGACGAGTCCCGCTCGGCTCGGGGAGAGCGCCGTGATGGTGATGCTCGCCGCATTCCTGGTCTCGCGGCCCTCGTACGACCACTACCTCCTCGTCGTCGTGCCGCTGCTGCTCGCCGGGGCCGGACAGGAGGGGGCGCCGGTGCGGATGGCCGGGTTCTGGGTGGCGATGGTGCCGCAGGTGCCGGGATTCGGGTGGCCGTTCCTCGAAGCTCCGGCCGGTGTGCGGCGGGCGTTCAAGGACGCGTTCACGCTGTGTGCGCTTGCGGTGACGGTGGGGCTGTGCTGCGTGCGGCGGGGCTCCGTGGTCCTCCCGCACACCAGGCGAGCCCGTACCCTGGAGGCGGCAGAGCCTGCGGGCGACCGCGCGTTTTGACCCGAACGGGTAAGCGCGGGTATTCTGCCAGTTCGTTATGCGTATTGGCTTGCTCGTTCTCACGCGATGGGCCCATACGTAAGTTCCCTGGAGCAGTTACCAGTGGCTCGCATACGGGCAGCGTCCCCGGCACTGTGAGCCCCAGCTGCATGATCGCTTCAGAGGATTCGTGTGTCTGGAACCCATCCACTGAAGAAGCGAAGGCTACGAAGTGCGTACGTACAGCCCTAAGCCCGGCGATATCACTCGCCAGTGGCACGTGATCGACGCCCAGGACATCGTCCTCGGCCGTCTCGCGAGCACCGCCGCCAGCATCCTGCGCGGCAAGCACAAGCCGATCTACGCGCCGCACGTTGACACCGGTGACTTCGTCATCATCATCAACGCCGACAAGGTGCACCTGTCCGGCAACAAGAAGACCCAGAAGATGGCGTACCGCCACTCCGGCTACCCGGGTGGTCTCCGCTCCGTCCGTTACGACGAGCTTCTGGACAAGAACCCCGAGAAGGCCATCGAGAAGGCCGTCAAGGGCATGCTCCCCAAGAACACCCTGGGCCGTCAGATGCTCTCGAAGCTGAAGGTCTACTCGGGCGACCAGCACCCGCACGCTGCCCAGCAGCCGGTGCCGTTCGAGATCACCCAGGTCGCGCAGTAGTTCCGGCCACCCCCTAAGACGTAAAGAAATCTGAGGAGCATCGTGGCCGAGACCACCGCCGAGCAGCCGATCGAAGACATCGAGGCTGAGGCGCCCGAGCAGTACACCACCGAGTCCGAGGCGCCCGTCGAGGGCGAGTACACCTCCGAGTCGAACGCCGCGCGCTTCGGCGACCCGCAGCCGGCCGCCGGCCTGGGTCGTCGCAAGAACGCCATCGCCCGCGTCCGGATCGTCCCGGGCACCGGCAAGTGGAAGGTCAACGGGCGTACGCTCGAGGACTACTTCCCGAACAAGGTCCACCAGCAGGAAGTCAACGAGCCCTTCAAGGTGCTCGAGCTGGAAGGCCGTTACGACGTCATCGCCCGCATCTCGGGTGGCGGCGTCTCGGGTCAGGCCGGCGCCCTGCGCCTCGGCGTGGCCCGTGCCCTGAACGAGGCCGACGTGGACAACAACCGCGGCGCGCTGAAGAAGGCCGGCTACCTCCGCCGCGACGACCGTGCGGTCGAGCGCAAGAAGGCCGGTCTCAAGAAGGCCCGTAAGGCTCCGCAGTACAGCAAGCGTTAATCGCTGGCTGCACTGCTCGGCAGAGCATCTGCCACACGTTCGCCCCGGCGGCACGCTGAGTGCTGCCGGGGCGTTCGTTTTATTAACGGCCTTGGGCGTATAACGACATAAAGCGCTCAGCTGTATTCATTGAGTTCCATTGAGTTTCATTGGCTTGCAGGCTCGGTGCTCTACAGAGCAGAACCGGGCACTCGAGAAGTTCAGGTAGTTCGGAGGACATCTAGTGGGACGACTCTTCGGCACCGATGGCGTGCGCGGTGAGGCCAACGCGGATCTGACGGCCGAGCTCGCGCTCGGACTCTCCGTCGCTGCGGCCCATGTCCTGGGGGAGGCGGGCTCGTTCGAGGGGCATCGCGCCGTGGCGGTCGTCGGGCGGGACCCGCGCGCTTCCGGTGAATTCCTCGAGGCGGCCGTCGTCGCGGGTCTGGCGAGCGCGGGCGTGGACGTCCTGCGCGTGGGTGTGCTGCCGACCCCCGCGGTCGCGTATCTCACCGGCGCCCTTGGCGCCGATCTCGGCGTCATGCTGTCCGCCAGCCACAACGCGATGCCGGACAACGGCATCAAGTTCTTCGCGCGCGGCGGCCACAAGCTCGCCGACGAGCTCGAGGACCGGATCGAGACCGTCTACGAGCAGCACCGCACCGGTGCGCCCTGGGAGCGCCCGACCGGCGCCGGAGTGGGCCGCATCAAGTCGTACGACGAAGGCTTCGACCAGTACGTCGCGCACCTCATCGGTGTGCTGCCGAACCGGCTCGACGGACTGAAGATCGTGCTCGACGAGGCGCACGGCGCGGCCGCCCGGGTCTCGCCCGAGGCCTTCGCGCGGGCCGGCGCCGAGATCATCACGATCGGTGCCGAGCCGAACGGGCTCAACATCAACGACGGTTGCGGCTCGACCCACCTCGGCCTGCTCAAGGCCGCGGTCGTGGAGCACGGCGCGCACCTCGGCATCGCGCACGACGGTGACGCGGACCGCTGTCTCGCGGTCGACCACGAGGGCAACGAGATCGACGGCGACCAGATCCTCGCCGTTCTCGCGCTCGCCCTGCGCGAGCGCGGGCAGCTGCGCGAGAACACCGTGGTCGCGACCGTGATGTCCAACCTCGGCTTCAAGCTCGCCATGGAGCGCGAAGGCGTCGGATTCGTCCAGACCGGGGTCGGCGACCGCTACGTCCTGGAGTCGATGAAGGAGCACGGATACGCGCTCGGTGGCGAGCAGTCCGGCCACGTCATCGTCCTCGACCACGCCACGACCGGCGACGGCACGCTGACCGGTCTGCTGCTCGCCGCGCGCGTCGCCCAGACGGGCCGCTCGCTCAAGGAGCTCGCGGGCGTCATGGAGCGGCTGCCGCAGATCCTGATCAATGTGCCGGACGTCGACAAGTCCCGCGTCGCCACCTCGGCCGAACTGGCCGCCGCGGTGACGGACGCCGAGCGTGAACTGGGCGCCACCGGCCGGGTGTTGCTGCGTTCCTCGGGCACCGAGCCGCTGGTGCGCGTGATGGTCGAGGCCGCCGATATCGACCAGGCGCGGTCGGTGGCCGGACGGCTCGCCGATGTGGTGAAGTCCGCGCTCGGCTAGGCGGGTTGCGTTCTGCGGACTGCGGGCCGGTCGTCCTTCGGGGCGGCCGGCCCGCACTCTTATGCGGCCGAGTCCTTGAGAGGTGTACGGGTGCGGTGCCGGGCCCAGAAGTACTTCTGGGCCAGGAGCGTGAGGGTGCCGGCCACGATGATGCCGAGCAGGTTGAGCAGCAACTGCTCGGTGGACGCCCAGGCTTGCCCGTACTCGGTGAAGCTGAAGGCCACCGCCGCGTTCGCCGCGGCCGGGACCGTGGTCACCGAGATCGCCACGCCCACGAGCGCGCCCGATTTCGCCGAGGTCAGCGAGAGGGTGCCGGCGGCGCCCGCCAGGACGGCCACGATGAAGGAGAACCAGTCGGGCGCGTAGATGAAGTTGGTGTTCGGCCGTTTCGCGTCGAGCTGTTCGACCGAGAACAGGTCCACCGCGTTCATGAAGAGGCTGAAGCCGAAGGTCACCACCATCGCGAAGGCGAAGCCCGCGATCAGGGCGATCAGCGAACGGAGCGCGAGCTTCGGCGCCTTCTGCACCAGCGCCGTGCAGAATCCGGCGAGCGGACCGAACTCCGGACCCACCGCCATCGCGCCCACGATCAGGATCGCGTTGTCGAGCACCACACCGCAGGCCGCGATCATCGTGGCCAGGGTGATGAACGCGAGATAGGTGACCGAGAGCGTCGACTCCTCGTGCGTCGCCTCGGCCAGATGCTCCCAGAGCACCGCGTCCGAGCCCTCGCCCGGTGCCTCGCGTTCGGCCTTGTCGGCGCGCTTGGACAGCGACAGGTCGATGTTCTCGACGGCGATGGAGCCGCTCTCGTCGATGCCCAGTTCCCGTAGCCCGCCGAGCAGTTCGTCGCCGGCCTCGCGCGCCACGTCGCAGAGCACGACATCGCCCCGGGGGTTGCGGGCCGCACCGCTGAGTACCGCGAGATGCGTGGTGCCCACTGTGTTCTCGATCAGCTGGACCACTTCGTCCGTACGGTCGGACGGCGTGATCAGGCGTACGTGCAGCATGTCGGCACCTTAGCGCCGGACCGGCGCGGGGCACACGGCGCGGTCAGGGCATGGAGCGCAACGACCGGGCCAGGCCGTCGGGTTTGTCGCTGCGGTCGATGACCCGGGACAGGGCGAGACGGACGGCGGCAGTGGCCTCGTCGCCGAGCTCGGCCGACAGCTGCTTTTCGAACTCCCTCTGGAAAGCGATCCCGCTCTCCATGAGCGCACGGCAGCGCTCGGTGCGCACCAGGCGCTTGACCCTGCCGTCGGCGGGATCGGGCACGCGTTCCACGTATCCGGCCTCGACCATGTCGTCCACCAGCTTCGCCGCGCCCTGGTGGGTGATCTCCAGCCTGGTGGCCAGCTCACGGATGGTCAGGGGCTCGGCGGCGATCAGCTTGAACGCGTAGCCGAAGGCGGGCCGCAGGGCGGTGAAGCCTTCTGTGGCCAGGTGGTCGTGGAGCTCGGTGACCACCTGCTGGTAGGCGAGCCCGAGCAGGAGGCCGAGGGGGGCGTCGTCGCGGTCCATGTCTCTTTATCTTTCCAGGGGATCTTTCCAGGGGTTGACGACCTTCAAGCAAGCTTGTACAACTTTAGTTGTACAACTACTGGAGAGGGAATCTTCTTGCCGATCATCCAAGCATCTTCCGCCCCGACCTTCGACCTCCCCAACGCCACCTTCACAGGCCTGGCCGCACCGAGCCGGGGCGCCGAGGAGACCTGTGTCTGGAAGACCCGTGTGCACCCGGGCGCCGAGCCCGGGCTGCACTCCTTCGACCATGAGGAGGTCCTGGTCGTGATCGCCGGTGCGGCCGTCGCCGTGCTCGACGGAGTGGAGCACCCGGTGACCGTCGGGGACGCGATCATCGTGCCCGCCGGCGTCGAGTTCGGTCTGGGCAATCCGCACGACGAGCCCTTCGAGGCCGTGGTCGCGCTGCCGGTCGGCGCGCTGGCCTTCATGAACGGGAAGTCCCTGGTCCCGCCGCCCGCTCAGTAGGGGTTCACAGCTTCAGCGGTCTCAGAGCTTCCGCAGCCGCAGCCGCTGCACCTTGTGGTCCGGTCCCTTGCGCAGCACCAGGGTGGCGCGGGCCCGGGTGGGGGCCACGTTCTGGGTGAGGTTGGGCAGGTTGATGGTCTGCCACATGCGACGGGCGTACGCCATCGCCTCGTCCTCCGAGACGAGCGTGTGGCGGTGGAAGTACGAGTCCGTGTTCTGGAAGGCCGTCGCGCGCAGCTTGCGGAAGCGGCTGAGGTACCAGGCCTCGATGTCCTCGGGCTTGGCGTCCACGTACACGCTGAAGTCGAAGTAGTCCGCGAGACCGACCCGGGTGCGGCCGTCCTTGCCGGGCAGGGCGGGCTGCAGGACGTTCAGGCCCTCGACGATCAGGATGTCGGGGCGCCGGACCGTCAGGCGCTCGCCGGGGACGATGTCGTACTTCAGATGCGAGTAGACGGGCGCGGTGACCTCGTCCTTGCCGGCCTTGATGTCCGCGACGAAACGGGTGAGCGCCCTGCGGTCGTACGACTCGGGGAAGCCCTTCCTCGACATCAGACCGCGGGCCTCCATCTCCTTCATGGGCCACAGGAAGCCGTCGGTGGTGACGAGTTCGACCCGCGGGTGCTCGGGCCAGCGGGCGAGCATGGCCTGGAGCAGACGGGCGACCGTGGACTTGCCGACGGCGACCGAACCCGCGACTCCTATGACGAAGGGCGTGCCGTGCTGGGTGCCGTGCCCGTCGCCCGTGTCGAGGAAGGTGTTGAGCGCGCCGCGCAGCCGGTCGGTGGCGCCGACGTACAGATTGAGCAGCTGGGACAGCGGCAGATAGACGTCGCGCACCTCGTCCAGGTCGATCACGTCGCCGAGTCCGCGCAGCTTCTCGACCTCCGCGGCGGTCAGCGGGAGCGGCGTCTTGTCGCGCAGCGCGCTCCACTCCGACCTGGTCAGGTCCACGTACGGGGTGGGCTCCGAGCGGCGGTGAGTGCCCGGCGGCGGCGAGGTGATCACAGAGTCATTGTTGCGGCTCCATGAACGGTGTGTGGCGTGGGGTGCGTCACGCGGGTTCCCGCGCCGCCGTCACTCGCCTTCGGCGATCCGGTCCCGTGCTTCCTCGAGCAGGCTCAGGTACTCGGCCTCTTCGCAGCCGGGCATGGTGCCCATCTCGTACAGGTCGAGGGCGTCGTCGAGGTCCTCGCCCAGGTCCTCGTCGGGCAGGGCGTCGAGGGCGAGCTCGCTGTGGACCCGGCCGGTGAAGTCGGCGGCCGTGCGTGTGAAGTCGGCTGACGTGCGCGCGGTGGATCGCCTGCGGGCGAAAAGACGTCGGCGTATCGGCACCATGCCCCCCCAGCACAGAACCAGGTGCCCGCTCGGGCCCGGTTCCGGGGAACGTAACCGCTGCGGGAGCGCCGGTCCAGACCTGTGCGTCAGGGATCTGCCCCGTAGGCTGCCGCCATGCGCGCACCACAGCCGGGACGGGCCGGATGATCATCGGAGTCGGGATCGATGTGGCCGAGGTCGACCGCTTCCGTGCCTCCCTCGAGCGCACTCCGTCGCTCGCGCAGCGGCTCTTCCTGGAGAGCGAGTTGTATCTGCCGAGCGGCGAGCAGCGCGGCTTCGCCTCCCTCGCCGCCCGTTTCGCGGCCAAGGAGGCACTGGCCAAGGCGCTCGGGGCGCCGGCGGGGCTGCACTGGACCGATGCCGAGGTGTACGTCGAGGAGAGCGGGCAGCCGCGCCTTCGCGTCACCGGCACCGTGGAGCGCCGGGCGGCCGAGCTCGGGGTGCGCGGCTGGCATGTGTCCCTGAGCCACGACGCGGGCATCGCGTCCGCCGTGGTGATCGCGGAAGGGTGATCTTCCCGTGCGTACTGCTCACAACGTCGAGACCGTGCGCGCCGCCGAGCGCGCGCTGATGGCACAGCTGCCCGAGGGCGCGCTGATGCAGCGGGCCGCCGCGGGGCTCGCGGCCGCCTGCGCGGATCTGCTCGGGCGTGTGTACGGCTCCCGGGTCGTGCTCCTCGTCGGCAGCGGCGACAACGGGGGCGACGCCCTGTACGCCGGCGCCCGCCTCGCACGGCGCGGCGCCGGGGTCACCGCGGTGCTGCTCGCGCCGGAACGTACGCATGCGGGCGGGCTCGCGGCGGTGCGTGCCGCCGGGGCGCGGGTCGTCGCCGCCGGTGACGCCGGGCCGGTGATCGCACGGGCCGATCTCGTCATGGACGGCATCGTGGGCATCGGCGGCAAGGGCGGCCTGCGGCCCGATGCGGCTCAACTCGCTTCTCTCGTACGGGAATCAGGCGCCGTGGTCGTCGCCGTCGACCTGCCTAGCGGGGTCGGGGCCGACACCGGGGAGGTGGCCGGGGACGCGGTGCGGGCGGATGTGACGGTCACGTTCGGGGCGTACAAGCCGGGGCTTCTGATCGACCCGGCGCGGTCGTACGCGGGGGCGGTGCGGCTTGTCGACATCGGGCTCTCGCTGCCTTCGGGGCCTTCCGCGTCCTCGGGGCCCGAGCTCGAGGCGCTGCAGTACGAGGATGTGGCGGGGCTGCTGCCTTCGCCGACGGCGTCCAGCGACAAGTACCGGCGGGGTGTGGTCGGGATCGCGGCCGGGTCGGCCACGTATCCGGGTGCGGCGGTGCTGGCCGTCGCGGGCGCGCTGCGGGGTGGTGCGGGAGCCGTGCGTTATGTCGGCCCCGCCGCCGACGCGGTCCTCGCCCGCTTCCCCGAGACGCTGGTGCATGCCGGGCCGCCGTCCGCGGCGGGGCGGGTGCAGGCGTGGGTGGTCGGGCCCGGGATCGGGGACGACGCGGCGCGGGTGGCGGATGTGCTGGCCCAGGACGTGCCGGTGCTCGTCGACGCGGACGGGCTGCGGCTCGCGGATCCCGCGGTGCTGCGGGCGCGGACGGCGCTCACCGTGCTGACTCCGCATGCGGGGGAGGCAGCGGCGCTCCTCGGGGTGTCGCGGGAGTCCGTGGAGACGGCGCGGCTTTCGTCCGTACGGCGCCTTGCCTCGGAGTTCTCCGCGACCGTGCTGCTCAAGGGCTCGACCACACTGGTCGCGCCCGCGGGCGGAGGGCCGGTCCGGGTCAATCCGACGGGGACGGCCTGGCTGGCCACGGCCGGGAGCGGGGATGTGCTGTCGGGGTTGTCCGGGGCGCTGCTGTCGGCGGGGCTCTCCGGGGTGGATGCGGCTTCGGTGGGGGCGTATCTGCACGGGCT